>JAFWYG010000002.1 GCA_017522765.1 Clostridia bacterium | reverse complement strand
TTTTTGACAGAATTAAAAGATTATCAAATTGCTACTTGTGAACCAGTTATTCAATCACGTAGACCAAATAATCGAATAGATAAAGTACGCCATATGTTTAATAAAAAAGAAAATTAAGTTACTATTCGCTAAATTACAAGTTATCAGTTACTTTATATTATAAAATACGAAAATATCTTGTTATTAATGTGAAATTCAAGAAACAATAGTGTATTATTGCTTTTATATAATAAAAGTGCTAGAATAATCGTGCTGTAAAATTGATTGTAGTATACAGGAGGTTATTATGAAACGGATTTGTCCTAAGTGTGGAGCTGGTTATGAATTGACAGAAGTTAAGACTACGGTAAGGGACAAGGATTCACTCGAATGCAATTTTTGTAATGAAACGCTTATTAAATGGAATGGAGCATCTTTTTGGGTAATTAAAGAAGTAATAAAAAAACCTGATAAATCTAAATAAGATAAGAAAAAGGTAGGAACATATAGATAATTCTATGTTTCTATCTTTTTTTACTGATAAATCTTTATTAGATTCAATTTATAAGTCTGATTATATAATTGAATTTAAAATTTCATCATTTCTTTCAGGAGTATAATCTTTAGGTGGAAAATGAACTCGTAAACCATGAACAGAAAGTGCAATAATATATTTTGCGTAAGGACTTCTGCCGTCATATTCAGGAAAGAATTTGTGTAAGATTCGTTTTTCATAAAATCTACGCATTGTTCGCATAGAATTATTTATATTATCTTGTATATTATGAATTTCTCTTTTGTGTTTTTTACTTAACATTTTATATAACAAGGACATATCAATAGTGTCGATATTATTGTTATATAGGTAAAGTATTGCGTCAATAATAAAGTTTGTCCCTTTTGAAGTAATATTAAAGCCCAACTTTGGTGCCACTATCATCAGTAGCAACTTAAAGTTGGGCTTTTCGTTGTGTTTTTGTGAGTCTACAAGAGAGTCAATATCTCCATTGACTTGTGTTGTATCTTGAGAAATCTTTAGTTTATTAAATTTTAATTCTTGTACCTTACTGGGAGAGTTTTGATGTTTAGCTTTTTCAGAGCAAAAAACCTCAAACAAGAACTTGTCTTTAGTAATGAATTCTGTCGGAAAACGCTTCAACGAGTAGTCTAATGATTCTGTTTTAATCATAAATCAATCCCCCATTTCTCTAATAGAACAAAAATGTTCCGAATTTACGAGAATTATAGCATGGAATATGCTATATATCTAGTGTTTTAAGATATTTTGTCGAAAAATTTGTCGACAAAAATCGACAAATATTCCACGTTTATAATATCCGATAATTATACATATATATAACCTTAAAAGTTGCTAAAATGGGACAAATTTTAGCTGAAAAAATCTACAGTCGCAACAGTGTTAACAGTAGTAACAGTTTTTAACAAAAGAAGAAAAGGGTACGATATTATCCTCTCATGATTGATGCAAATCTGATGAGAGATGAACTAAAGAATAAATGTTAAGGTACTAAAGATTAATGAAAATTATTTTTCATCAGATACGGCAAATATATTTTGAAAGGAGGATTTAGTAATTATTTTTTTACATCTTTCGTCAGTTTGACATTCAGTCAAATTTGAAATCGAGAGGTGTATAAGTATGCTTTTTAAAGAGTATAAGAAAATGTATGTTGAGTTTTGCGAGGAAGAAATTATGAGGGAGATTGTTCTTGCAAAGAGAAGATATTTAAGAAAAGAGCACAAGGCTGTAAGTCAATGTGTTTTAAATGCGACTGATGAATATGGTAATGAAAAAATAGAAGAATTAAAAGGAGAAGAAGATGTTGCGTTAGATGGCGTTCTAAAATTGCACGAGAAAGTTGAAAATGGTAATTTGGCTAAAAGTATGAAACTACTTACTGTTAGAGAACAGGAAGTAGTTTCTTTGTATTTTGAGGATGGTGCAACAATAGAACAAATAAATATTAAAATTGGAACAAAAGGAGCGAGAACTCCATCACGCATAAGAAAAGAAGCTATGGAGAAAATGAAGAATGATATGAAAGGGGAATAAGTGTATGGAAAATTTATTTGATAAAATGTTTGCTGCAAGCTGTGGCAATAGTAAAGCTAAATGGCAAGTTATAAGTTATTATAAAAAAGAAATTGAAAAAGTATCTAAAGGAAATCCTGATATGGAAAATGAGATAATAATGTATCTTTATAATTTTTTAGATACATTAAATGAAAAATATATAAATTTTTTTGAAAGTGTAAATTCTTTGAAATAGGTTGAAATCAAGGCTTTTGAGTGTGGAAGAAATTCTGCACTCAAATTTTTTTAAAAATTTTTAAAAATCACGATACGTAAGAGCTGATTTCCGTGGCTAGTATATAGAGGGATAAATATTTGGTTTACAAAATTTATTCTTCTACTGCACATTGAAAATTTAATAGTAGGAATTAAGGTACATTACCTATAAGCCTTGAGGAAAGGAAAGCCAAAAGAACTTTCGTATGAGTGACACATACAATGGAATATAACAAATAAAAAACAGCAGATAGTAATGTTGTTGGCGATGATCTTATAGGGAAAATAATGATACTTCTGTCTGGCTAACGTGATGTAAAGGGACAGCCTGTCTGAATGGGGGGAGGTGAACAATAAAAGTTCGACCTATGTGGTATTTACCATACCTACCTTAATTCTGTGAATATTTTTAAAATATGAGTACAGCTTTATTTTAGCTATTTTATTAGTTGGAATAAAAGTGTACTCATATAAATAATATTTTGTTAGAGGTGTTGAAAATGGTAGAAATGAATAATAAAAAAAGAGAAGCACAATCTACAAAAGATGAAAAATACAAGGTTTATTTTGCGTTTGATAATGAAGGAGAAAGTTTTGAAAGTATAATGGAAAAAGTTATTATAAATAGACTTATATCAGATATAAAAAAATAGTTTTAAATCTCCACCGTGCAAATTTACACATTTGTCAGAATAGATTCTTAAATGTATTTTTATATTATAAATAATTGGAGGTGGAGAAGTATGAATATATTACAAAGCGATTATAGAGCTGCATTGTATATTAGATTAAGTAAAGATGATGGAGATAAGGAAGAAAGTGAAAGTGTACAAAATCAAAGAAAAATTTTGAATACATATGCAAAAGAAAATAAGTTTAAAGTATATGATGAATATGTTGATGATGGCTATACAGGAACCAATTTCAATAGACCAGGATTTAAACGAATGATAGAGGATGTTGAAAAGGGAAAAGTCAATATGATAATTTCTAAAACATTATCAAGATTGGGTAGGGATTATATTGAAACTGGTAGATATATAGAAAGTTACTTTCCAGAAAAGAATATACGATACATTGCTATTTTAGATGACATTGATACTTTTTTAGATAAAAACTGCGACACAATAGCATTTAAAAATATTATGAATGACTATTATGCAAAGGAAACATCTAAAAATATAAAGAAAACTAAACACAGAAAAAGAGCTGAAGGAGTATATTATACAACTTTTGCTCCATTTGGATATAAGAAAATAGATAAAGTAGGTAATTTGGAAATTGTTGAATCGCAGGCAGTTTTAATTCGAAGAATTTTCAATATGTTTCTTTCTGGAAAAGGGACTTATCAGATAGCAACATTATTAAACGAAGAAAAGGTTTTGCCACCTGGATTACAAATGGATATGAATACAGTCAAAAACTATATGACTAATACGACAGATAAATGGCGACACGGTACAATAAGGCGAATATTAGAAAATCCATTTTATATAGGTGATTGTGTACAAAACAAAACATCAACGATAAGTTATAAGAGCAAAAAAAGGTTTAGAAATTCTCAAGAGGATTATGTGGTTTTTAAAAATCATCACAAGCCGATAATTGATATAGAAACTTGGAATAAGACACAAACAATATTAAAAAATAGAAAAAATACAAAAATAAGAGATACAGATGTATTACTAAAGGGGTTAGTTTATTGTAGTCATTGTAATGCTAAATATGTATTTTTAACAAGAGTTCATAAGAATAAAAACGTACCAAATACAGTTACAAAATATATGAATTGTGTATATAGAGGAAAAGCTATTGAAAATAAAAGGTGTGATAGTAAATATAGAATTTATGAAAGTTTTGAAAAGCAAGTAATTGAAGAAATTGATAAGGTAATTGAATTTTATAGTAAAAACTTAAAGAATGAAAAAATATGCCAAGAATTCAAAAGGACGTATAATTTAGTATATGATAGTTTGAGCAAAAAAGAGAAATTAGAGAAAGAACTTGAAAATGTAACAAGAAAAATTAGAATTTTATATAATGATAAGCTAAATGGAGTAATAGAACACGAAGATTATATGATGTTTTCTCAAAGTTTGGTAGAAGAAAGAAAAAGACTTGAAGATGAAATTGCAGAAGAAAATAAAATATTGGATTCGAATGAAGTTTTAGATGATGAAACAATAAAAGCAAATATAAATAAAATTATAAAAAAATACTGTAAAGAAACTGTACATACAAAAGAAATGTTAAATCTTTTAGTAAAAAAAATAACAATAGATAAAGATAGTAATGTAGTTATTTATTTTAATTTTAAAGAACTAGAGTATGCTAGGAGGTGTATGAATGTTATACAACCTTAGAAACTTTAATGTTGGAATATATTTAAGAATAAGTAAAGACGAAATTGGCAAAGAAGAAAGCGAAAGCATTACTAATCAAAGGAAAATAATATATGATTATTTAAAAAGAAATCCAGATTTTGTAGTTTGTAAAGAGTATATTGATGATGGATATAGTGGGTCGAATTTTAATAGACCTGCTTTTAAAGAAATGCTTACCGATATAGATAAAGGAAAAATTAATTTTGTTATAACTAAAAATCTAGCCAGATTTGGTCGTAATTATATAGAGTCTGGAGAGTATTTACAAAAAATATTTCCTGACAAAATGGTACGATTTGTTGCAGTGTTAGATAATTACGACAACTTTGTAGATAGTGTTGAAAGTGATTTCTTGCCACTAAAATCAGTTTTTAATGAAAAGCATTGTAAAGATACATCTGTTGCTTTAAAAAAGAGTAAAAGACGAAAAATGCAAGAAGGAGTGTACTGTTGTACAACTCCACCTTATGGGTATAAAAAGGATCCAGAAAACAATTTGCATTTAGTAATTGATGATGAATCAAGTAAAGTTGTAAAAAAGATATTTGAAATGAGAGCAGAAGGAAAACAATTAAAAGAAATTGCGAGGTATCTTACAGAAAAAGGGTATAAAACACCAGCCGTATATTCAAATATAAAGACGTATAAAAATAAACCAAATATGAATATATGGAAAACAAAAACAATTTGCACAATTTTAACAAATGAGGTATATCTGGGAACAGTAGTTAGAGGAAAAACACAAACAATAAGTTATAAATCCAAGAAACGTTTTGATATTAGACGTGAAAATCGAATTAAAGTAGAAAATATGCACGAAGCAATAGTATCAAAAGAATTATTTAATAAAGCATATAGCCAAAGTACTAAACCATCTCCTTATAAAAGAAAAGAAGGAAAACCCTGTTTGCTAAAAAATTTAGTATATTGTAGTAATTGTGGTGCTAGAATGTGTAGAAGAACAGAATTTCCGAATAGCAGGTTTTACTGTAGCACAAATACAAAAAGTGATATTCTTTGTAATCATAAGGAGGGCATTGTAAATAGTTGGCTTGAGAATATTGTAGTAAATAAAATTAAGGAAATGGCTGAAAATTATATAAATAACACATCAATAGATAACGTTTTATTAAAAGCATTAAATGAAAAAATAGCAATATATAATTCTGAAAAAAAAGAAATAGAAAATGAAATAAAAAAGATTACAAAACTTATATATAATGTTTATAATTCTAAATTGAATAATAACTTGCAAGATGAAGAAGAAAACGTATCGGAATATAATAGGTTAAACAAGTTAAGAATAGAAAAAAGAAAAGAGCTAGAATATATAGAACTTAAGATTGAGGAAGAAAGAAAGTTTATAACTTGTGAATTGAACAAAAATGAAATACTTTTGGAAGTGAAAACTTTATTAACTGAAGAACTGACAAATGAAATATTATCTAAATTTATAAAACGAATTGAAGTTGATAAAAATTCGGTTTTAATAAAATATAACTTTACAAGTGAATATCAAATATGCAAAATAGCATAAAAAGTATATAGAAAACCTTTTGTTATTAAAAAAATAATGAAAGGTTTTATTTTAATTCAATGCTGATTTTTAAATTTACTTACAAAATTGCACAACAGTATAATGGAAAATTTACTTACAAAATTGCTCAGCGTATGAAATTGTTTTACCAATAGCATTAATGTTATATAGTTCAACAGGTGTTTTAGCGGATGGAATGAATCTGATACAGACAAAAGAAATTTTGCTATTAAACGGTTGGACAATAAAGACAGCTGTTTGCACAATACTTTTTTCGCTTATGCATTGGCCTTGTTCAACAACATGTTTGACAATATATAAAGAAACTAAAAGTGTTAAATGGACGTTACTTGCTATAGTGATTCCAACGATATGTGGTGTTATAACTTGTGGAATTGTTAATTTGTTCAGTTTGTTAGTTTGAATTTTGTTAAACACAAACTGACTATTGATAAAATTTAAAACCTGCGTTAATATACTGATGTTAGAAATATTAATAATGGAAGGAGCACTAAGATGATTTTACTTTTGGCAACAAATAATCCAGGCAAAATAGCTGAGATTAAAAGCATATTTGCAAATCACGAAGTTTTTAGTTTGAAGGAAAAAGAAATCTTTGTGGATGTTGAAGAAAACGCAGACACATTTGCAGGCAACGCGATTAAGAAAGCTCGCGAAATTTATGAAATTGCAAAGGTTCCGGTTATAGCAGATGATTCTGGCTTATGCATAGATGTATTGAGTGGTTGGCCTGGCGTGTTCACACATAGATTTTTAGGTGAAGAGGCTACCGACGAGCAAAGAAACAATGCGATTATTGATAAGATGATTTCGTATGACGGTGACCAAAGGGCGGCAAAAGTAATGTGCTCAATGGCTTATTATGATGGAACAAACACAATTGTTGGTGAAGGCATATTAAGAGGAAAAATCTCGACAAGCAGAAGAGGAGAAAACGGATTTGGTTTTGACGAGATTTTTGAAACAGAAAGTGGAGTAACTTTAGCAGAGATGACTGGTGAAGAGAAAAATAAAATCAGCGCAAGATATCTCGCGCTGATGGATTTGAAAAATCAATTAGACAATTTGTAAATTGTATTCACAAGCTCTGATTAAACGGTTCATAATAGCAAGTCCGATGCCTTCGTTTGGCACACCTTCAATCACGACAATGTCGGGATTATAGGAATCAACCTTGCGAAGAATTGTGAAAATGTTTTGAGCGATTTCGGACAAATTATTTTTTGAACCCATATCAATCACATTTGAGATGTTATACAAATTTTTGTTTTCTGTAGAGGAGATAACAAGTGGATTTTTATATTCGCTTGTTATCTTTTTTATTTTATCTACAAGCTTTAAATTGTCTTCGCTATATACTAAAATACATTTGCTATTTGGAGCATAGTGACGATATTTCATACCGGGTGACATTACTTTTTCGCCTTCTTCAACTTTGCCTAAAATGTGTTTATCTACTTCGACAACGCCAATGACTTCTTGAATCATTTCTGGTGTAATTCCACCCGGTCTCAAAATTACAGGAATATTATTAATTACACGAACGACTGTTGATTCTACACCAACTTTGCATTCGCCACCGTCAATTATAAAATCAACTTTGTCGGCAAGTTCTCCAAAAATATCTTGCAAATTTGTTCCGCTAGGTTTCCCGGAAATGTTTGCGCTAGGTGCTGCAATTGGTGTGTCTGATAAGTGAATTAATTCATGAGCAATCTTGTTGCTAGGCATTCTTACACCAACAGTATCTAAACCGCCAGTAACTGATGAAGGGACAATCTCTTTTTTATTTAAAACAATTGTAAAAGGTCCTGGCCAGAAAGCTTCCATAAGTTGTCGCTCGATATCTGAAATGTCTGTAGCGATTTTTTCAACCATTTCATAAGATGAAACATGTAAGATAAGTGGATTATCTTGTTTGCGTCCTTTAGCAATAAATATATTTTTTACGGCATTTTCATCTAGTCCATTTGCTCCTAAACCATATACGGTTTCAGTAGGAAACAAAACTAAGCCACCGCTTTTTATCACATTAGCGGCGGCCTCGATGCCATTAAAATCTAGTTTGTTTCTTAAATCTAAATATTTCTCCAATTACTTTTTCGCTTCTTTCTTTACTTCGATAATGAATTTTGGTAAAACCATCATTCTTCCTAATCTTGAAGGTTGTTTTAAAAGTCTGTAGAACCATTCTAGATGTAATTTGATAAATAGCTTTGGAGCACGCTTTACTTCGCCTGCTAGAACGTCTAAGCTTCCGCCACAACCAATTCCAATTTTATATGCTTTTTCATTTAAATATTTGTTTATCAATCTTTCTTGCTTAGGAAAACCACATCCGCAAAGTACAACATCTGGCTTTAATTCTTTAATTTCGGCAATGATTTCTTTTTCTTGATCATCATTGAAATAGCCATCATGAGTACCTAAAATCTTGATGTTAGGGTATTTTTCTTCCATTTTTTCTTTTGCCTTATCAGCAACACCAGGTTTACCGCCCCAGAAGTAGAATGATATAGAACCGTCTTGTCCTTTTTCTAATAATTGACAAATTAAATCGTATCCGGCAACACGCTCTTTTAATGGCGTCCCTAAGATTTTAGCTCCTTTTACTACACCAATTCCGTCTGGAATAACAAGCGCTGCATTATTTATAATATTTTTGAAATCTTCATCGTCTTTTGCTTTCATAACAATCTCTGGATTTGGAGTAACGATAAGATTTGCATCCTCTCCTTTTATGAAATCCATACATTTATCAACGGCTTCAGCCATATTTACATTGTCAAAGCCTACGCCTAAAACAAATACTCTTTCCATATAAATCCTCCTTTGTTTCTTAAAACATCGACATTATATATTAATTTGGCAAAAATTGCAAATCTCATTAATATAAGTAGGAAGGTGCTAACTTTTAATGGTTTTATTGCAAATTTTAAGATTTGTTGTATAATTAGGGGAGTATGGATTTGAGGTGATTTTTTTGAAGAAAATATTATTTGTTTGCACAGGAAATACATGCAGAAGTCCGATGGCTCAAGCGCTATTTAACAAACTTGCTTGCGAAAAGGGACTAGAAAGAGAGCTAAGTGCTGATTCCGTAGGTTTATACGTTACTCCGGACTCTAAAAAACCGTCTTCAAATACTATAAAGGTAATGAAGGAAAAATATGGAATAGATATCGAAGAGTACAAACCTAAAAATATTAATTACGATAGCATAAAAGAAGCGGATATCATTTTATGCATGCAATCTTCTATGAAGAATGTGCTAAATCAAATTGATATTCCAAAAGCAGATGTTGATACATTAACTCATTATGTTGGAAGAGAAGGAGACGTATCAGATCCTTTTGGTGGTGATGAAGCAGAATATTTAGCTTGTGCTGAGAATATAAACGAATTAATAGAGTTACTTATGGAAAAACTAGAGAAAAACGAAGGGAGAAAACTAATGATAGCGATAGGTTCTGATCATGGTGGTTTCGCTTTAAAAGAACAACTTAGAGCGTATTACAAAGATGAATTAAAAGATTTCGGTGCTTACAATGATGTAAGAGGCATCGATGAGCCACAAACAGCAGTTGCTGTTGGTGAAGCAGTGGCCAAAGGTGAAGTGGATGCAGGAATTTTAATTTGCAGAAGCGGAATTGGTATGGCAATAGCAGCTAATAAAGTTAATGGTGTAAGATGTGCGCTTTGCTATAATGAAGAAACAGCAAAGTCTGCCAAAGAGCACAACAACGCCAATGTAATAACTTTAGGTGCTGATTATATAAATCTAGAACAAGCAATTAAACTAATTGAACTATGGAAAAGTGCTAAATTCTTAGATGGTATTTATCAAGAAAGATTAGATATAGTTCAAAAATATGAACTTGAAAGGAAGTAAAAAATATTATGATAATAAACACAATGATAGCTTTTATATTAGCAGCTATTACATCAATGATTGTTGCACCGCTAATGATAAAGTTTGCGTTTAAAGTAGGAGCAGTAGATGTACCAAAGGATGAAAGAAAAATTCATTCAAAACCAATGCCTAGAATTGGTGGACTTTCATTTATAATAGGTTTCTTCGTAGCAATTATTTTTTCTTTATTAACAGTTAAAGTAGATACATCTGTTAATTTAGTTGGATTCTTCATTGGTTCAGCAATCGTTGCTGCGGTAGGATTTTTAGATGATATTTATCACATTAAACCTTGGCAAAAATTATTAGGACAAGTTATCGCCGCAATTCTTGTAATAATTAGCGGATTAAGAATTTGTTATATAAACATTCCGTTTATTACTCTATATGGATTGAACGATGTATTATCAATAATAATCACATTTTTCTGGATTATTGGTGTTACAAACGCTTTAAATCTAATCGATGGATTAGATGGTTTAGCAACTGGTGTTTCAGCGATAGCAACACTTGCACTTACAATCGTATTTGCACTTAATGGTTCTGGCGAATTACCACTTCTAATTACAGTTGCATTACTTGGTGGTTTGGTAGGATTTTTACCATATAACTTTAATCCTGCTAAAACTTTTATGGGGGATACAGGTTCAAACTTCTTAGGATTTACTTTAGCTACAGTGTCAATGATTGGTATGGCTAAGACATATACACTTATGGCAATCGTAGTTCCTGTAGTAATTTTGGGATTACCTATATTTGATACATTGTTTGCAATTTGCAGAAGAGTTTTACATCACAAATCAATAATGGAAGCTGATAGAGGTCACATTCATCACAGATTAATTGATGCCGGACTTTCTCAAAAACAAGCAGTATTAGTGCTTTACGGAGTAACTGCTTTACTTGGAATATTAGCTGTAATTATTTTAGAAAGTAACTTCTGGAAAGTTCTTATTTTAATAGCTATTCTTGCTATCTTATCAGTAATAGGTATTAGAAATGCTAATGACATTTTGGTTTATCTAGACAATGGTAAAAAGAGAAAAGCAGTTGTTATGGATAAAAGAAATGCAGAAAAGAAAGAAAAAATTAAAGTTATGCTTGTGTTTGGTACAAGACCGGAAGCAATTAAAATGTGTCCGCTTGCCCTTAAATTAAAAGAAAGAGAAAACATTGAGACAATAGTTTGTGTTACAGCGCAACATCGTCAAATGCTTGATCAAGTTTTGGACGCATTCAAAATTAAACCGGAATATGATTTGAATGTAATGAAAGATAAACAAACACTTACACATATAACAGCAGAAGTTTTAGAAAGACTTTGCGAAGTTATTCAAAAAGAACAACCAGACATCGTTTTGGTACATGGAGATACAACAACAACTTTCTCAGCAGCACTTGCAGCATTTTATAACAGAGTAAAAGTTGGTCACGTTGAAGCTGGTCTTAGAACTTACGACAAATACTCTCCATATCCTGAAGAGATGAATAGACAATTGGTAACAAAGATTGCAGACTTATATTTTGCACCAACAATAAATAACAAAAATAATCTTCTTAGAGAATTAGTTGATGAAAGCTTAATTTACACAACTGGTAATACAGTAATTGACGCTTTAAAAACAACTGTAAGAGATGATTACAAATTTACTCATCCAGTATTATCAAAATTAGATTTTAGTAAAAAGATAATTTTCATGACAGCACATAGAAGAGAAAATCTTGGAGAACCACTTCAAAATATCTGTAATGCTGTAAAAGAAATTGCAAAGAAAAATAAAGATGTTGTAGTTGTTTATCCAGTACATCTAAATCCTGCTGTACAAGATGTTGCAACTAAAACATTAGGTGAAGTTAAAAACGTTCATCTAATTGAACCACTTGACGTTATCACAACACACAATTTAATTAATAGATCTTATATGGTATTAACTGATTCTGGTGGAATTCAAGAAGAAGCACCATCATTAGGAAAACCAGTACTAGTATTAAGAACAGAAACAGAAAGACCAGAAGCTGTTGCTGCTGGAACTGTTAAAATTGTTGGAACAGATAAAAAGATCATTATTGAAGAAGCTCAAAAGTTATTAGATGATAAAGAAGAGTATAAGAAAATGAGTAGAGCTTTAAATCCTTACGGTGATGGTAATTCATGTGACCGTATCGTTGATGGAATAATGTATTACTTTGGAATGTTAGACGAGAAACCAAAGGATATGTAATTTAGATAGCATACAAAAGACAAAGAAGAGTTTTATAAATTAGGAGAGAAAATGAATTCAAGAGAATTAGCAATAAATGTTTTATACAAAGTTGAATTTGGAGAAGGTTATTCGAATGTAGAACTAGATAAAGAATTAAACAAATCAGAGTTAAGCGCTTTAGATAAAGCGCTTGCCTCTGAAATTGTTTATGGCGTTCTTACTTGGAAAATAACTTTAGATGAAATTATAAAAAAATATTCGAGCATTCGTTTGAAAAAGATTTCACCTTGGATATTAAACATATTGAGAACAGGAATATATCAAATTGTTTTCTTAGATAAAATTCCTGAAAGCGCTGCGGTAAATGAAAGTGTTAATCTTGCAAAAAAATATGGACATGAAGTTTCAAGTAAATTTGTAAATGCAATCCTTAGAAAAATATCTAAAGATGAAATGGATAAATTGCTTGAACATTTATCAACAAAACCGCTTACAGAAGAAGAGTTAATTTCAATTGTTACTTCGCATCCGGTATGGATGGTTGAAGAGTTGTTGAAACAATATGATAAAAAGTTTGTAACAGAACTTTTGAATGCAAATAATATAACTCCTGAAATAACAATAAGAGCGAACACTTTAAAAACATCTAGAGATGAACTTTTTAAATTATTATCTCTAAAAAATGTTGATTGTAAAAAGGGAAAATTGAAAGATAGCATAAAAGTTAGAAAACTTACTGAGTTTGGCAACACTCTATTTTCTGTACAAGATGAAGCAGCTCAACTTGCGTGTTTAAAGCTTGATCCTAAACCAGGAGATGAAGTTTTGGATGCTTGTAGTGCTCCTGGTGGTAAGACTACATATTTGGCAGAGCTTATGAAAAACACAGGAAATATAGATGCTTGGGATTTACATCCTCATAGGGTCAGACTAGTAGAGGCGGCTGCTAAAAAATTAGACATATCAATAATAAACGCAACATTAAAAGATGCCACAACATATTCTGCAGGACTTATGAAAAGATATGACAAAATTTTATTAGATGTACCATGTAGTGGATTAGGTGTTATAAGAAAGAAACCAGATATCAAATGGACTAGAAAACCAGAAGATATTCTTGAATTACAAAAGATTCAAATGGAGATTTTAGAAAAATGTTCTGACTACTTAAAGCCGGGCGGAAGAATGGTTTATAGTACATGTACAGTTTTAAAACAAGAAAACGAAGAACAAGTAGAAAAGTTTTTGAAATTGCACGACAATTTTAAACTTATTGAGCAGATAAATCTGTTTCCACATACAGATGGTGCGGATGGCTTCTTTATAGCTGTGTTGGAACGTATATAACTTTATCTAAAAGGAAAATGGTATGAAAAATATTAGAGATTTTGAGTTAAGTGAATTAGAAGAAGAGATGATAAATCTTGGCGAGAAAAAGTTTAGAGCTAAGCAAATTTTTGCTTGGCTTTATCGCGGTGTTAATAGTTTTGACGAGATGACAGATTTATCAAAAGATTTAATAGAAAAACTTAAAGCAAATTATACGTTAGAGTGTATTTTTTTAGATGATTTTCAAACATCAAAAGATGGCACAGTGAAGTATTTATTTAGATTAGTTGATGGACACAAGGTAGAAAGCGTACTTATGAAATACAAATTTGGATATTCGGTTTGTATTTCAAACCAAATTGGTTGCAAGATGGGTTGTACTTTTTGTGCGTCGGCTAAAATTGGCTTTGTTAGAAATTTAACTCCAGGAGAAATTGTTGGGCAAGTTTTAAAGATACAAGAACATTCTGGCGAGAAAGTTTCTAATATAGTGTTTATGGGAATAGGCGAACCTTTTGATAATTATGACAATGTGCTTAAAGCAATCAGATTATTAAATGATCCTAAAGCACTTAATATTGGAGCAAGACATATGAGCGTTTCTACATGTGGACTTGTTGACGGGATTAAAAAATTTGCGGACGAAAAAATACAATGTAATTTATGTATTTCATTACATAGTAGTAGAGATGAAGTTAGAACAGAAATGATGCCAATCAATAAAAGATATTCAATTTCTGAAGTGTTAGATGCTTGTAGAGAATACATCAAAAAAACGAATAGAAGAATCACTTTTGAATATGCTTTAGTAAATGGTGTTAATGATAATAGGGAAGATGCAATTCACTTAGCAAGATTATTACACGGAATTCTTTGCCATGTAAATCTTATTCCTGTTAATAAAATAAAAGATGGTAAATACGAGAAGTCGAGTGTTGAAAAAATGATGAAGTTTAGAGACACTTTAAATGAAAAAGGAATAGTTGCAACTATTCGTCGTGAGCTCGGTTCAGATATTTCTGCAGCTTGCGGACAATTAGTAAGAGATAAGCAAGAACAGTAAATAAAAGTTGGTGTAAAACTGCCTAATATTTGCATAAATTTCCTACTAATAGTATAATATTTTTGAAAAAATTGGAGGTGAGATGATTTTATGAAATTCTTTGGGCAAACAGACATAGGCATGCAAAGAAAAGAGAACCAAGATAGAATATTTGTCCCTGAAAAAGAAGATGCTATTAAACTTTTTATAGTAGCTGATGGAATGGGTGGCGCGAATGCTGGAGGAACAGCTAGTAAAATGGCGATAGAATATGTTAGAAATTCTATAGAAGATGGTTATGAAGAAGCAAAAGATGACAGAGAAAAAGTAGAATCACTCATTAGAAAATCTATTATAGATGCTAACAAGTATGTATACAAAAAATCAAAAGAAAATCCAGAATATGCTGGAATGGGTACCACAATTAGCGTTGCCCTAATTATTAAAAATAAAGTATATATTGGACATGTTGGTGATAGCAGAGTCTATAGAATTAGAAAAGAATTTATTAGACAACTTACTAAAGATCATTCATATGTTCAAGCACTTGTACAAAACGGAACAATAACAAAAGCGGAGGCTGTAAATCATCCGCAAAAAAATGTGTTGTTAAAAGTTTTGGGGTGTGAGCCTGAACTTGAACCAGATGTATTGGTAAAAGGTTTCTTAAAAGAAGATGTCTTAATGATATGCTCTGACGGACTTACAAATATGATAAGTGTGCCAGATATATTTGAAGAGATTAAAGACGGAAAAAATGATTTAAAGAAAACGTGTAATAATTTAATTAGTCAATCTAAAAAGAATGGCGGCTATGATAATATCAGTGTAATACTAGTTTTTAATGATTAGTGGAGGTTAAATGATGGAGACTGAATTAATAGGTAAAGTTTTAGGTAATAGATATGAAATAATTGAAAAGATTGGTTCTGGCGGAATGGCAACAGTCTATAAAGCTAGATGTAGAGTTTTAAATAGATATGTTGCGGTTAAAGTTTTGAAAGAAGAGTTTGCTAATGATGCAGATTTTATAAAAAGATTTCAAGTAGAAGCACAAGCAGCTGCAAGTTTATCTCATCAAAATATAGTTTCGATTTTTGATGTAGGTAATGATAATGGTAGACACTACATTGTTATGGAATTGATTGAAGGTAAAACTTTAAAAGAAATCATAACAGAAAAAGGTGCACTTCCTTGGAAAGATGCAGTTAAAATTGCAGCACAAATAGCTTCTGGCTTAAACCAAGCTCATAAAAATCATATAGTACATAGAGATATTAAACCACACAACATTATAATAACAAAAGATGGTGTGGCGAAAGTTACTGACTTTGGAATTGCAAAGGCTGTTTCAAATTCAACAATTAATGCACAAGGAATGACAATGGGAAGTGTGCATTACTTTTCACCAGAACAAGCCAGAGGTGGATATACTGATGAAAAAACAGATATCTATTCTTTAGGTGTTGTACTATACGAAATGGCAACAGGAAAGATTCCTTTTGAAGCTGATTCTCCAGTTTCAGTAGCGTTGAAACATCTACAAGAAACTGCTGAAGAACCAATAAATATAAATAAGGATATTCCAGAATCATTAAATGCGATTATTGTTAAAGCAATGCAAAAAGAAGTTGCTAGCCGTTATCAATCAGCAGAAGCAATGTATTCTAATTTAACAAAGATATTAAAAAATCCAGATGAAGTGCTTGTAAACAATATTCAAAAGGGTGATACTTCTTCAGAAACACAAAGAATACCTGCACTTGGATCTAATATTACAAAAGATAGCAAATATGAAAAAAATAATGAAGAACAGGATGATGACGAAATGGGAAGAAAGAAGAAAATGACCAAGAAGCGTGCTCTTGCTAGATTCTTTTTGATTTTAGTTGTGGCGTTTGCTTTGTTCTTTGGTTTTGTTCAAGTTGGCAAGTTTTTAAGCAACTTAATTCTTGGTGGTAACACAACAGTAGAAGTTCCTAAGATTGTAGGATACAGCGAAGAAGAAGCAACAAGAATGCTTGAAGAACTTGGATTAAAAATGGAAGTTACAGGTAGAGTTGTAAGTTCAGAATACGTTATCGAAGGTTTTGTAACATATCAATCATATGCTGAAGGATATCGTTTAAAACAAGGTGATATAGTAGAAGTTAGAATTAGTAAAGGTTCTGCAAAGACTTTGGTTCCTGATGTTACAGAAGCAAGTAGTTTAAGAGAAGCTAAATTAAAAATTGAAAATGTTGGACTTGTATATGTAGAAGCTTTTGAGATAAGCGACGAAGTAGAGTCTGGTGATATTATTAGACAAGAACCAGAGGTTAATACAGAAGTAGAACCAGGTAGCGAAGTAAAAGTTTATGTAAGTATTGGCAATTCATCTGGAGATGCTGGTCTTGTAAAAGTACCAGATGTAACAGGTAAATTAGAAGATGAAGCAAAACAAATATTAAATGATGCAAACTTAATTGCAACAGTTAAATATACAACAATTTCTACAAAAGAAGATAAAGTTGTATTAGCACAATCAGTTGATGGCGGTTCTTATATGACAGAACTTTCAACAATTGAACTTGTAGTAAATAAACTTAATGGTGAAGTTGGTGGAGACAATTCAGGAACAGATGAGCCAAAAGACCCAACTGAAAACACACCAGCAACAACTGCTAAGAGAAAAGTAACAATTGATTTAAGTACAGTTGGTACAAAATCTAAATTTAATGTAAAAGTTGTTCTAGAAGGAAACTTAATTGGTAAGAGAGTTGAATATGAAGCAGAACATTCTAGAGACGATGGCAAAATTTCTGTAGAAGTAACAGATGTTAAGAATGCTATGCTTAAAGTGTATGTAGATGACGAAGTAGTTTCTGAAATGACATTATAGTAATATAAAATAGGCCGGTGAACACATCGGCCTATAAGTCGTTAAAGTAATTTTTTGATAAGGTTGGATTATATGAAGGGTATAGTTGTAAGAATTCAAGGAAATTCATATGTAGTAAAAGTTGATGATGAAAAAATCTCATGTACTGCAAAAGGAGTTTTTAAATTTAAAAAGATGCAAATCTTAGTTGGAGATAATGTTGAGGTTGATATGGAAACAAAATCAATCACAAAGATTTATCCAAGAAAAAATGAATTTATAAGACCTCCTATTGCTAACGTAGATCAGTTAATAATTGTTGTTGCGTCAGCTGATCCAAGTCCAGATTTAATGCTATTAGACAAGCAACTTGTTATGGCAGAAAAAAATGGAGTTGAACCAATTATTTGTATTAATAAAATTGATTTAGATGCAAGTTATACTGATATTATTGAGGTTTATGAAAATATCGGTTATCAAGTAATAACTACAACTGCAAAAAATGGAATTGGTATAGATAAAATTGCACGTATTATAAATAACAAAATAACAGCATTTTCAGGCAATTCTGGTGTTGGTAAGTCTGCGCTAACTAATAATATTTTTAATGAAGATGTTGCAATAGAAGGTGAAACTTCTGAAAAATTACAAAGAGGAAGACACACAACAAAACATGTAGAATTATATGAGTTTGCAAAAAATAGTTTCTTGGCAGACACACCAGGTTTTTCATCTTTTGATGTTGATGGAATAAGTGCTAAAGAATTAGCAGAATATTTTATTGAATTTAACAATTATATTCCAGATTGTGAATATAGATCTTGTTCACATGTAAAAGAGTTAAATTGCGGAGTAAAAAAAGCCGTAAGTAAAAGAAAAATAGATAAAGGCAGATACGAAAGATATGTAGCACTTTATGAAAAAATGAAAGGGGATAAGAAATGGTAAAAGTAGGCCCGTCCACACTTCCAATAGATGTTAATAATATGAAAGAAGAAATTGCGAACTTGGAACGAGCAGGTGCAGATTATATTCATTTAGATATAATGGATGGAGAATTTGTACCGAACGAAACTTTGGGTGTTGAATTATTAGAGATTGTAAATGATTCTACAGATATACTTTTGTGTACACATTTAATGGTTGAAAATCCTGAAAAATGGATTGAAGAATTTTCTGAAACAGATATTTTTACTTTTCATATTGAAGCGGTAACTCCTGAAGTGGCAGAAAGCATGATTCAAGAACTGCACGAAAGAGAAATGAAAGTTGGAATAGCAATTAAACCAGATACATCAATTGAAGAAATAATGCCTTACATAGATGAAATAGATATGGTTCTTGTAATGCTTGTTGAGCCAGGACTTGGTGGTCAAAAAATGATGCCAGAATGCTTGGAAAAAGTAAAAACATTAAGAGAGTTAAGACCAGAGTTAGATATAGAAGTTGATGGTGGAATAAATCTAGATAATGTAGAGATGGTAAAAGCTACTGGAGCAAATATGATTGTTTCCGGAACAGCTATAGTAAATTCTACAGATAGAGCTTTTGTAATATCACAAATGAAAAAATAAAATTAAGAAAGCGGCAAATAGAAAGAAACTGTTTGTCGCTTTTAATTCGATAGGAGAGGATAAGATGAAAAAAAGACTACTTTTGATAGCACTTATAATATTATCTTTTTCTTTAGTAGGTTGTGAAAAAACACAAATTATTGAAGATGAAAAATTGAATATTATTACTTCTTTTTATCCAATGTATATTGCAACGGCCAATATTGTTGATGGAGTTGAAGATGTTACGTTAGAGTGTTTAGCTAGTCCAGAGGTTGGATGTTTACATGATTATCAATTAACTGTAAACGATATGAAAAAACTTGAAGGCGCTGATGTTTTTGTTATTAATGGTGGCGGAATGGAAAGTTTTTTAGATAAAGCAATTAGTGTATATCCAGAAATAAAAATAATAAATGCAAGTACAGATATTTTAGAGGAACACCATGAAGAACACAAACATGAAGAAGGACATCATCATGAAGAAAATCCTCATGTTTGGGTAAGTGTTTCTTTATACATAGAACAAATAAAAAATATTGTAGATGATTTGAAAAATGTTGACCCCCAAAATGCTGATAAGTATGAAGCTAATGCTAAATTATACATAGAAAAATTAACTGAATTAAAAAATGAGATGCATATAAAAGCAAAAACATTTAATAGTAAAAATATTGTAACATTTCATGAGGCGTTTGAATTTTTTGCAGAAGAGTTTGATTTGAACATAGTGGCAGTCATTGAGAGAGAACCAGGAACATCACCTAGCGCAAAAGACCTGGTTGAAATAGTAGACACAATAAATGAATTAGAAGTAAATGCGATTTTTGTGGAACCACAATATTTAAAGACGGCGGCTACAACTATTGCTAATGAAACTAAAGTAAACACATATGAATTAGATCCAGTTGTAAGTGGAACTTTTGAAAAAGATGCATATGAAAAAATAATGAGAAAAAATATAGAAGTGTTAGAGGAGGCGTTAAAATAATGACAGAAAAATGTGGATATTGTTGCACAAAGATTCGTAATATAAATGTTTCTTTTGGAAAGAAACAAGTTTTAGAAAATATTAATATACATATTCATTGCGGGAAACTAAATGTTATTATTGGTGAAAATGGCGCAGGTAAATCTACACTTCTAAAAGCTATATTAGGAGAGATAAAACATACCGGAACAATTTTGTTTAAAGATAGAGAAGCGTCTGGTGATAAAATTAAAATTGGATATGTGCCACAAAGATTAGATATCGAAAATTCACCGGCAACAGTTTATGATGTAGTTTGTAGTTATACTAGTAATTTACCGACGTTTCTAGTTAAGAGTAAAAGAAAATATGAACAAATAAAAGAACATTTAAAAGAATTTGGCGCATCGGAGTTGATAGATCAAAAAATAAATTCTTTGTCAGGAGGACAATTACAAAGAGTAATGCTTGCAATAGCAACATTACCTTATCCAGATTTGTTAATTTTAGATGAACCCATTTCTGGCATAGATAGAAATGGTAGAGAGCAATTTTACAAAACAATAAGTGAATTAAAAGAAAATCATGATTTAGCTATTATCTTGGTATCGCACGATTTTGATTACGTAAAAAAATATGCGGACAAAGTAATTTTGCTTGATAAAACAATTTTAGTGAAAGGCAAACCAGAAGAGGTTTTCGCTTCAAAAGAATTTATAGAAAGATTTGGGGAGGTTTAAATGTTTAGATATGAGTTTATGCTAAATGCATTATATGCAATACTAATAATCACACCTCTATTTGGAATTGTGGGTACAGCGATTGTAAATAACAAGATGGCGTTTTTCTCAGATGCACTTGGTCATTCAGCTTTAACGGGAATAGCAATTGGTGCATTACTAGGAATAACAAACCCAACTATTTCTATGATTATTTTTGGAATTGTATTTGCATTACTTTTAAATAGAATTAAAGATTTGAAAATAACATCTAAAGATACTATCATTAGTGTATTTTCTTCAACGGCGCTTGCGTTAGGATTAGTAATTTTATCTAAGAATGGAAACTTTGCAAAATTTTCAAACTATTTGATTGGAGATATTCTTAGTATTTCAGCATCAGAAATTTTAGCTTTATTGGGTATTGCTGTTTTGATATTACTATTTTGGATTTTGTTTTCAAACAAATTGTATGCAATCAGTTTGAATCCGTCGCTTGCAAAAAGTAAAGGAATAAATATTACATTAACTGAAAATTTATTTATAGTATTAGTTGCACTTATTGTAATGTTATCAATTAGATGGGTTGGAATTTTAATAATAAATTCACTTTTGATTTTACCGGCTGCTGCTAGTAGAAATATAGCAAAAAACTTAAGACAATATCATTTGTTTGCTGTTATTTTTGCACTTGTTTCTGGCGTGCTAGGACTTATTACATCGTATTATGCCGGTATTGCTACTGGGCCTACAATTGTATTAATAGCAAGCGTGATATTCTTTGCTACATATGCGATAAGAAGAAAGATAGGCGATTAGTGTCGGTTTTTGCGACCGCTTTTTCTTGAAGTATAATTTCTAAATTATATAATTGTACTTAAACTAAAGAAAAAGGGGGTAGCAACCGTGGCTAAGTTCTGCGTTGGAGAAGAGTGTCTTCAAATATCTGACGGTAACAAAATAGAACTTAAGTATTACATTTTAAAGCAGGAAAAATATTATCCGGAATTAAAACAACAACACACAACATACGGATTAGCAATCGAAAAGAAAGACAATGATTTTGTAGAAAGCAATTTAATAGAAGATATTACTTGTGATGCTGACGAAATTAATCTTATAAGCTGTAAACTTAAGCAAAACAAAGTTTTACCAATACACTTGAAAGACATCGTTATCGACATGCTTTCCTAAAGTAAAAAGAAATTGACAGAGGGAGCCAATTTCTTTTTTTATGCAATAAAAAAGAAATTAATATTGTCAAAAAATATGAAATGCAGTATGATGTAAACCTTATTTTTTGCTATTAATATAGTAGGAAATTTAAGCAAGAAAGAAAAATTATGTTGCTTACTACTGTTTTAATGATATAATCAAGAGAGTATTAATATAAGAAAGGAAGAAAATAATGGCTGAATATTTAGTAATAGTCGAATCACCTGCAAAGGCGAATACGATAAAGAAGATATTAGGCAGTAAATATAAAGTAGAAGCCTCTATGGGACATATTAGAGATTTACCTAAGTCACAACTTAGCATAGATCTTGAAAATGATTTTGAACCTAAATATATAAACATTAGAGGTAAAGCAGAGTTAATAAAAAAATTAAAAACAGAAGCAAAGAGTGCTAAAAAAGTATATCTCGCAACCGACCCTGACCGTGAGGGAGAAGCTATAGCTTGGCACTTAGCATATATACTTGGTATTGATGAAAATGAAGAATGTAGAATTGCATTTAACGAGATTACTCCTTCGGGAATAAAATCAGCAATTAAATCACCAAGAAAATTAAACAAAGATTTAATCGATGCTCAACAAGCAAGAAGAGCTTTAGATAGAATCGTTGGATATCAAATAAGTCCATTGCTTTGGAAAAAAGTAAAAAAAGGATTATCAGCGGGAAGAGTTCAATCTGTTGCTGTTAGAATGATTTGCGATAGAGAAGAAGAAATTGAAAAATTTAATCCAGAAGAATATTGGACTTTAGATGTAAATTTAAAAGATAAGAAAAGTAAGAAAACTTTTGATTCTAAATTTTATGGTACTCCAGAAGAAAAAGTAGAGATAAAAACAGAATCAGAAATGAAAGAAATTGAAGCTTACATTGAAAAGCAAGAGTATATAATTTCGGGAATTAAAAAAGGAGAAAAGAAAAGAAATCCAGCTCCTCCATTTACAACAAGTACATTACAACAAGAAGCATCAAGAAAGCTTGGATTCCCAATCAAGAGAACTATGGCAATTGCACAAACACTTTATGAAAATGGTCTTATTACATATATGAGAACAGACTCTACAAGAGTATCAGAAGAAGCTCGTGCAATGATAAAAGAACAAGTTGAAAAAACTTATGGAGTAGAGTATTACGAAAATAGATATTACAAAACAAAAAAAGAAGCTCAAGATGCGCATGAAGCCATAAGACCTACGCACTTTGAAAAAACTCCGGAGGAGTTAAAAGATTCAATTCCTCCAGAGCAATATAAATTATACAAACTTATTTATGATAGGTTGCTTGCATCACAAATGGCATCAGCCATTTATGATACTATGGCTGTAGATATAACTGCAGGCAAGTACTTATTTAAAACAAACGGATCAAAAATTCGTTTTGCTGGATTTATGACTTTATATGTAGAAGGCAATGATGAAGAGTTAGAGGAAAGAGATGTTATTCTTCCAGAATTAGAAGAAGGACAAAAAGTTACTTTAGAAGAAACAAATCCTTTACAACACTTCACAGAACCGCCAGCTAGATATACAGAAGCAAGTTTGGTAAAAGCTTTGGAAGAAAAAGATATTGGTAGACCAAGTACATATGCTCCAACTATCACAACTATCATTGATAGAAGATATGTAGAAAGACAAAAGAAACTACTAATTCCAACGGAACTTGGTAAAATTGTAAATACTATAATGACAGATTACTTTAAAGATATTGTTAATGTTGAATTTACAGCTAGTCTAGAACAACAATTAGATGAAGTTGCAGAAGGTTCAACTTTCTGGAAAGACATTTTAAGAATGTTCTATCCACCATTTGCAGAAAATTTAAAAGATGCAGAAGTAAAAATGGACAAGATTGTTCTTAAAGATGAAGTAACTGATATTCCTTGTGATAAATGTGGAAGAATGATGGCTATAAAGATAGGTAAGTATGGTAAATTTATGGCGTGTCCTGGTTTCCCAGAATGTAGAAATATAATGCCTATTATAGAAAAACTAGATGTTAAATGTCCAAACTGTGGTGGAGATATTCTTATTCGTAAGAGCAAAAGAGGAAAGAGATATTTCATTTGCGAAAACAATAACAATACTCCAGAAGGTTGTAACTTCATAGCATGGAATGGACCAGATAAAAATGGTGTTATAAAACCGGCAGAAATAAGCAGAGAGGAAATTGAAGATAAACCTGCTAAAAAGACAACTACTAAGAAAAAATCTACAGCAAAGAAAACTACAAAAAAGACTACAAAGAAAACAACTAAAAAGAAAAGTGAATAAACAATAAGATAAAATAGGGAATGATTAAATGAAGAATAAACTAATAGCTTTTAACACTACAAGATATATCTTGTTAGGTTTTATGATTGTTATTCTGATGGGAAGTGTACTATTAAGTCTACCGATAAGTTCTGCAAATGGTATCCCGGTACCATTTGTTGATGCTTTATTTACAGCGACGACAGCAACGTGTGTGACAGGGCTTGTAACCTTGCCTACTGTGTCCACATGGAGTTCTTTTGGACAGGCAGTAATTTTAGTCTTGATTCAAATTGGTGGACTTGGAGTAATTACGGTGTTAGCTGGATTTATGATTTTTTTAAACAAACGATTTGGTTTAAAAGATTATTTATTAATACAAGATACTTTTAACCTAAATACAATGGAGGGATTAAAAGCTTTTGTACGTAAAGTTATAAATGGTACATTTATAATAGAAATCATAGGAGCACTTCTATATATGTTGGTGTTTATTCCGGAATTTGGAATAAGAGGAATTTGGATTTCAGTATTTAATTCGATATCTGCTTTTTGTAACGCTGGAATTGATATTATTTCAGAAAACAGTTTGATTCAATATGTACACAATCCACTAATAAATCTTGTGACTTGTGCCTTGATAATAATTGGAGGCCTTGGATTTATTGTTTGGTGGGATTTTGTTAGAATCATTAAAGAAAAGAAAAGTGTAAAGTCGCTAACTTTGCATTCAAAGATTGTTTTAATAACAACGTTTGTCTTGATTATTGTAGGAACCGTTGGTGTTATGATTGGTGAATACAATAATCCATTAACTATGAAAGAATTTTCTTTTGTCGAGAAGTTAGAAGCTTCTTTGTTCCAGTCAGTAACGTTAAGAACCGCTGGCTTTGCAACTATACCACAACAAAATTTGACGAACGCAACTTCGTTAATATCTTTGTTTCTAATGTTTATAGGTGGTTCGCCAGCCGGAACTGCGGGTGGTGTAAAAACAGTAACAATAGCAGTGTTATTTGTGACTATGATTTCAATGGTTAAGAATAAAAATGAGATTTCATTATTTAATAGAAAGCTTTCACATAATGATACAAGAAAAGCAATAGCAGTTATATTTATGTCTTTGATAATTTTAGTTACATCAACGTTTTTATTAGCATTAGTTACAGAGGCACCATTTATAGATATAGCTTTTGAAACGGTGAGTGCGACGGCAACTGTAGGACTTTCAAGAAACCTAACTCCATTTTTAAATGTATGGGGTAAATTAATTATAATTGCAACAATGTATTTTGGAAGAGTGGGACCAATTTCACTTGCTCTTGCACTTAATACAAAGAAAAAGAAAACAAACATAATCAAACATCCGGTAGAAGAAATAACTATAGGGTAAAGGAGAATGTATATGATAAACAAAACTTATGCGGTATTTGGGCTAGGTAAGTACGGTAGAGCGGTTGCTTCAGAACTTTCAAGAAGTGGTGCTGATGTAATTGCTGTAGATATGGATGAAGCAATAGTAGAAGATGCTATAGAAGAAATTCCAATATGTAAATGCGCAAACGTAACAGACCCAGAAGTTATTAAACAACTTGGAATAGCCGATGTTGACGTTGTTATTATTGCCATGGCAACTAGATTTGAATCAAGTGTTATGGCTACAATGCTATGTAAAGATATTGGTGTGAAAAGAATAATCATCAAATGCAACAATGAATTTCATGGTAGAGTGTTGAAGAAAATTGGCGCAGACCAAATAATATATCCAGAATTGGAGTCTGGAACAAGACTTGCAAAGAATTTATTAAGCTCTGGTTTTGTAGATATGTTTGAATTGTCAGATGATATTTCAATTGTAGAACTAGATGTTAAACCTGAATGGGTTGGTAAGTCATTAATAGAATTAGATCTAAGAAGAAGATATTCTTTAAATATATTAGCAATAAAGAAAAATGAGGCTGTTTCTACTATAGTAGATCCTATGTTGCCACTTACAGAAGATATGGAATTGATTGTAATGGCAAATGTTTCCAAAATAGAAAAACTAAAATAAAAAATTCAGCGCTGCCTAGTGGTAGCGCCTTTTTTATGCCCTTGTAAGCATTGACACCAAAATGTTTTTTCGGCATAATATATTAATGGAGGGGTCTCATATGAATATTATCATTGCGGCAGGCGGAACCGGAGGACACATTACTCCTGGAATCGCGATTGCTAATAGATTAAAAGAAGAAGGTCACAAGATCTTGTTTGTAGGAACAAAAGGCGGAATGGAAGTTGACTTGGTTCCTAAAGCAGGATTTGATATAAAGTACATTCATGCTCAAGGGATTAGAAACAAGAGCATTATAAAGAATATAAAGACAGTTACAGAACTTATGAAAGGTATAGGCGATGTAAAGAAAATTATTGCTGAAGAAAAAATCGATATGATTATAGGTACTGGCGGTTATGTAACTGCACCAGCTATGATTGCAGGTATTCAAAAGAAAATTCCAACATTAATTCATGAAAGTAATGCTTTGCCTGGTAAGACCACAAGATGGTTATCTAAAAAAGTTAGTTCAGTAGCAGTTGGTTTTGAGGCTGCTAGAGAAAATCTTGGTAATGGCAAAAATATTGTCTATACAGGAAACCCAACAAAACTTGCAAATGCGATAACAAAGGAAGAAGCAAAGAAAAAGCTAAACTTTACTAAACCAGTTGTATTGGTATTTGGTGGAAGCCAAGGTGCCAAAAGACTTAATGAGACAATGATAGATATCATTAATAACAAAACAATAGAAGACTATGAAATAATATATGCAACAGGACCAAAACATTATGATTCAATTATTGAACAAATAAAGACCAATAATCCAAATGTTAAAATTGAAAAATACATATATAACATGGAAGAAGTTATGACAGCTTCTGATTTAGCTGTCTGCAGAAGTGGTGCACTTACGGTTACAGAATTAGGAATTGTGGGACTACCAGCAATCCTTATTCCGTTCCCATATGCAGCAGAAAATCATCAATTTTTCAACGCTAAGACAATTGAAGATACTAATGCTGGAATAATAATTGAAGAAAAAGATTTAACAAGTGATATTTTGAAAGATAAAATTGATGAACTAATGAAAGATAAAGCAAAACTTGCTGATATGGCAAGTAAAGCTAAAAAAGAAGAAATGAAAGATGCTATGGATAAAATCATGGCTTTGATAAACAACATTTCTAAAAAGTAGAAGAGGCAAAAGTAATAAGAAGTAGGAGAAAAGAATGTCAAAGAAGTTATTAATTACCGAAAAGCCAAGTGTAGCAATGGAGTTTGCTAAGGCATTAAAAGTTAATACTACTAGAAAAAATGGTTATCTAGAATCAGATGAATACCTAATTACTTGGTGCGTGGGTCATTTAGTAACTATGAGTTATCCAGAAGTGTACGATGAAAAGTACAAGATGTGGAGATATGATACCTTGCCATTTATTCCTACTGAATGGAAGTATGAAGTTATAGATAGTGTAAAAAATCAATTTGAAATAGTTAAATCACTATTAACAAATGATGATGTAGATACTATCTATGTTTGTACTGACTCTGGGCGTGAAGGAGAATATATCTACCGTTTAGTTGATCAAATGGTTAATGTTCAAGGTAAAGCCAAAAAGAGAGTTTGGATAGATTCGCAAACAGAAGAAGAAATTTTAAATGGTATAAAAAATGCAAAAGATTTAGCAGAGTATGATGCTTTAGCTGATAGTGCGTATTTAAGAGCGAAAGAAGATTATTTGATTGGTATAAACTTTTCAAGATTATTAACCTTATCATACGGTAGGGAAGTTGCAAAAAGAAACAATGAAGAAAAAACATCGATTTCAGTTGGTCGTGTTATGACTTGTGTTTTAGGCATGATTGTTGAAAGAGAATATGAAATTAAAAATTTCGTTAAATCAAAATTCCACAAGATACAAGTTTCTTTTGAAGAGGGAATAACAGCTGAGTGGAAATGTGAAAAAGAAAACGACAAAAACTTAGAGATTGTCAAAATGGCAATTGATAAAGATTTGATATATAACGATGTGGGATTCAAAAATGAAGCTGATGCGGTATCGTTTATTGAATGCTTAAAGAAAACTGAGGCAGAGCCTGTTGTTCTAGAATCTTCTAAGAAAACTCAAAAAGAAAATGCACCATTGTTATACAACCTAGCTGAAATTCAAAATGAGTGTAGTAAGAAATTTAAAATATCACCAGACCAAACTTTGGAAGTGATTCAGCTTTTATATGAAAAGAAGCTTGTTACATATCCTAGAACTGATGCCAGAGTTTTATCGACTGCGGTTGCAAAAGAAATTGGCAAGAATTTAAATGGACTTGTTAGAGGATATAAAGATGAAGAGGTGCAAGGTCTATTAAAGAAAATGATAGACAACAAATACAGTACAGATATAGCAAAATCAAAATATGTTGATGACTCGAAGATAACAGACCATTACGCGATTGTTCCTACAGGTCAAGGGTTTGAAAATCATGATTCGTTATCTGAGATGCAAAAAGATATTTATAAACTTATTGTAAAAAGATTCCTAAGTATATTCTTCCCGCCGGCAGAATTTATGAAGCTCGCAGTAACAATAGATATTGCTGGGGAAAAATTTTATTCGAATGCTAGAATATGTGTTAATCAGGGGTATTTAGAAGTGGTTAAAAGCGATAAAGAAGATAATGTTGATGAATCAAAAATTGAAGCACTTAAGAAAATGAAAAAGGGACAAAAGTTAGCTGTTTCTGAATATAATGTTAAAGAAGGTGAAACATCTCCACCAAGCAGATACACATCTGGCTCGATAATTCTTGCAATGGAGAATGCGGGAAAACTTATTGAAGATGAACGCTTAAGAGAACAAATTAAAGGTAGTGGTATTGGAACTAGTGCTACAAGAGCAGAAATTATAAAGAAGCTTGTTAGAATTAATTATATAGATATAAATTCAAAAACACAGGTGTTAACGCCTAGTTCAAAAGGAGAACTTGTATATCAAGTTGTTAGATTTACTTTGCCAGATATGCTTAACCCTCAACTTACAGCAAGTTGGGAAAAGGGACTGGACATGGTTGCTAAAAAAGAAATCAATAAAGAAGAGTTTTTAGAAAAATTAGAAAAGTATATTGTGACTAAAGTTAAAAAAGTAAAAAGCTATTAATTTTTAAAAGTTCACATCTTAAAAAATACTAGCATATATTATAGTATCAATCTTTAAGAGGTGAATGTGATGAAGTTTTACGAGATAGAGGGAGGTTACATTCTAAGGGGCGAGATAGATGTATCGGGCTCAAAGAATGCAACACTACCAATAATAGCTGCTACTCTTTTAAATGAAGGTGTCAGTGTAATAAAAAATGTTCCCGACATTCGCGATGTAAAAATGATGTGTTCTATATTAAGAAAGATAGGATGCAAAATTACCAGAGAAAAAGATGTCTTGATTATAGATGCTACAACTATTACTAGTTCCCAGATTCCAGAAGACTTGATGAGAGAGATGAGATCTTCAGTAATAATTGTTGGTGCGTTACTTGGAAGAGAAAAGGAGTGCTCTTTTACATATCCGGGAGGCTGTGAAATAGGAAGTCGACCAATAAATCTACATTTAGAAGCATTTAAGCTTATGGGAGTAGATGTGTTAGAGAAGAACGGAAACATTGAATGCAAGGCAGAAAATTTAATAGGCACAGAAATTGTTTTAGATTTCCCTTCAGTTGGTGCCACTGAAAATATAATGCTTGCCAGCGTTTTGTCGGATGGAGTAACGTATATAAAAAATGTGGCTCGAGAACCTGAGATTGTCTGTTTACAAGATTTTTTGAATGCCATGGGAGCTGATATAAAAGGTGCTGGAACTAATACGATAAAGATAAAGGGCGTTAAAAAGTTACACAATACAGAGTTCTCTATAATATCAGATAGAATAGAAGCAGGTACATATATGTGCATGGTAGCAGCAACAAAAGGTGAACTTATACTAAATAATGTTTGTGTTGAACATATAGCCGCCGTAATTCATAAATTAAGACAGATGAATTGTAGAGTTCATACATATAAAAACAAAGTTAAATTAAATGCAAATAGAGCTTTAAAAGCAACCAATATAAAGACAATGCCTTATCCTGGATTTCCAACAGATATGCAATCACAATTTGTAACAATGTTGGCTTTAGCAGAAGGCACATCTATAATAGTAGAAAATATTTTTGAAAACAGATTTAAATATGTTCCCGAACTTATTAAGATGGGCGCTAATATAACAATAGAAGGAACAACTGCGATTGTTCAGGGAGTAGATACTTATTCTAGCGCGAATGTTCAAGCAAAAGATTTAAGAGGCGGCGCGGCATTGATAGAAGCTGCGTTGGCTGCAAACGGATTATCTAGAATCGAAGGGATTGACTTTGTCGAACGTGGTTATGAAAATTTAGTGAAAAAATTGACTATACTAGGTGCAAAAATACGAAAGCAATGATACAATGTAACGGACCGATTTATGAGAAGCAATAGTTAGTAAATGTTAAATTCACTAGAAATTGTTTTTAATAAAAAAAGGAGGTTGGAATATGCCTAAAAATGCAACCAAGAAAAATGGTGAAGTTTCAAAAAACAGATTGAAGAAAGAAAAACAAAAAGAAGCAAATGTAGGAAAAACAATTGCAATATTTTTGATTGTTCTAGTTGTTTTGGGTTTGTCAATAGGCATATTGTTTTCTCCTGCATTTAACTTAACAGAAGTTATAATAAAAGATGGAACAAATGTGAAAGCTGAAGAAATTTCAAGTTTGTTAGATGTTAAGTACGGTGAAAATGTTCTAAAGCAAAAGTATAAGAAGATAAAAGAAAGTGTATTGTCTTTGCCTTATATAAAAGATGCTAAGGTTACAATTAACTTTCCTGATAAGATAAAAGTTGCATATATTGAAAGAAGACCATATGCAACAATTAAATTTTTAGAAACGTTCTTTGTTACAGATAGATTTGGATATTTACTTGAAGCTAACAAAGAAAATAAGTTTCCTGATTTACCAATCTTATATGGAATTGAATTAGAAGGGTATGAATTGGGAAATCAGCTTGCAGAAGTTTCTGGATTGAAATATAAAAATATAGTTCAATTATTGGAAACAGCAAAGCAAAAAAATATTCCATATACTATAAGCGAGATTGACTATGAAAGCGTTTCAGAGGTAAAACTTTGGATAAAAGAATCTGATATTGAGATTGTGTATGGTGAAATAAAGAAGGAAATGCTGATAGATAAATTGAATTATCTTTCAGAGGTTATGAAGACACTGATTGCAGAAGGAAAACGTGGAAGCGTAGATGTAAGCAGTGATACATATTTAGAAGAAACAATTTTTACTGATATTAATAATATGTAGTCGGAGGAAAAAATGGAATCATTAAAGAAATTTATTAAAGATGTTACCCAAAAACTAGAAGGCGTAAATGTAACAATTTGTATTGTGTGTTTTTTGCTTGCACTTTGTTATACAGTACAAGTTAGAACGATAAGCATAAGTGAATCAGATATATTAAGACTTAAGAAAGAAAACGAACTTCGTGATGAAATAGAACAATGGAAAGTTGTATACGAAGATCAAACTGAAAAAATAAAAGATTTGAATCAAAAAATAGAAGAGTATAAAAATTCAGTAGCCAAAACTGATGACATGGTTGCGCTAATAAAAAAAGATTTGGATGAATCAAATATTTTAGCAGGTGTTTCGTCAGTTAAAGGGCCAGGTATCATGGTTACATTAGATGATACAGCTGCAATAGAAGAAATTAATCAGCTTGCAGGATACAATAATCCTAACGTTTATATAATTCATGATACGGATATTCTTTCTATTATAAATGAATTGTCTGCTGCGGGTGCTGAAGCATTTAGTGTTAATGGTCAAAGAATTTTAGCTACTACAGCAATAAGATGTGTTGGCCCTTTAATACAAATAAATGGTGTTAATTTATCAGCTCCATATGTAATATCAGCAATTGGAAAACCAGAAACAATGGTCGGTGCTCTAAATCTTAGAGGTGGAATCGTAAGTGAAATGAGAGCAGATAATATTGCTGTTACAATTGAAAAGCAAGAAGAAATAGTAATTCCAGAATACACAGGATTAATTGATTACAAATACGTAACACCAGTTGTGGAGGTAGAAGAATAATGAAAACTTTTATATCAGGTGCGGTTTGCGTACTATTTGGTTGCATCATTGGTTCATTGATGCCAACAATTTCGTATGAATATTCAAAATATTTAGCTATTGCAATTATGGCTGCATTCGATAGTTCAATAGGAGCTTTAGCTGCAAAAACACAAAATAAATATGATTACAAAATATTCTTTTCTGGATTTATTGTTAATGCGTTAATTGCAATTTTGTTTACTTTGATGGGAGAAAATCTAGATGTAGATATATATCTTGCTGCCATCTTCGTATTTGTATTTAGAATATTTAATAATCTTTCTGTAATCAGAAGATATGCAATAGAAAAATTCGTTGAAAAAAGATCAATAGAAAAAAAGAAATAAAGGATACCTACGGAAACGCTAAAGTAACGTTTAAATATCCTGATGTTTAGATGTTATTTTAGCGTTTCTTTTTGCGCAAAAAACGCAGTTGTATACATAATAATTTTGTTATGTATACAAGGTAATAATTGCGCAATAATTTTGTAATGTTTTTGTAATAATTTTGTTGACTTTTCTGGGTCAATATAATATTCTTTAGTTGCTAAATTTGATTAGGGGGTGTGGGATTTGGCAATTGGTGATATAATTGTTGGAATCGACATAGGCACCTCTAAAGTGTGTTGTTGTTTAGGTCAAATTAATAAGTTTAATCAAGTAGAAATACTTAATTCATCAAGTGTTACATGTGAAGGTTTGAAAAGAGGTAAGATTGTAAGTTCTGATGCCGTAGCAAGAGCGATAAGATTTGCAATTAGCGATATAGAAGCAACGCAAGACTTTATAATAAAATCGGCCTATGTTAATATTGTTGGAATGCACGTTTCAATATTCAAAACAAGATATAGCATAAAACTTGAAGATAAATATGCTGGAGTATCACAAAAAGATATCGATGCCATAATTAGAAATGTAGGACAATTTGAAGTTCCAGAAGGATACCAAATTATAGATGTAGTTCCTTCTAAGTTTATTACGGATTCAAGAATTACAGATGACCCTATAGGAATATTTACAGATTTCTTGGAAGCAGAATTAGATGTTATAATTGCTGATAAGAATGTGGTAAAAAGCATAGGTTTGGTAATGCAAAAAGCAGGACTACAAATTGATGGTATAGTTACTAATGGATTTGCCATGAGAGATATCGTGCTATCAGATGAAGAAAAGAACAACGGAGTTTTGTTGTTAGATATCGGAGCTGGCAATATAGATGTTACAGTATTTAAAGATAACGGAATATTATTTACGGATGCAATACCAGTAGGTGGAGATACGATTACAAATGATATTTCGATAGGTTTGGAAATCTCGTATCAAGAAGCAGATAAGCTGAAAAAACAATATGGACTTTCTAGAACCAAATATATAGATAATGATTATAGCATTACATTATCAACGTATACTGGAGAAAAGAATTCGAAAACAATCAAATGTTCAGAACTTGTGGAAATCATAGAAGCAAGAGTTGAAGAAATGTTTGAATTAATAAATCAAAAGGTTGAAGAAGCTGGATTCAAAGGTTCAGTTGTAACATGCGTTATAGCTGGACAAGGTATAAACTCAATTAATAAGAGTGAAAAGACAGCAGAAGAAATCTTAGGGGTTCCTGTTAGATTTGGAAACTCAAAGACAGCTAACTTGATTAAATCAGAATGTTTAGGTTCATATGGAATAGTAAAATATATTTCGAACATTAAACATTCAAAAAATATAGGAAGCAAAATTGTGGAAGATGTAGAACCAACATTCTTTGAAAACGTTGTTCAGTCTTTCAAGAGTCTTTTAGGTGCAAAACCTAATAATATTAGGAAGTAGGGGGAGTAAAAAGTGTACGAACAAGAAGTAAGTTATGATGGAATGGCAAAAATAAAAGTAATTGGTGTTGGTGGAGCAGGTAACAACGCTGTAAACAGAATGATTGAAGGAAATGTTACAGGAGTTGAATTTATTGCTGCTAATACAGACAAGCAAGTATTACAACTATCTAAAGCACCAACAAAAATTCAAATTGGTGAAAAATTAACAAGATGCCTTGGTGCTGGTGGAGATCCACTAGTAGGTGAAAAAGCTGCTGAGGAAACAAAAGAAGAAATTGCTAATGTTTTAAAAGGCGCTGATATGGTATTCGTTACAGCTGGTATGGGTGGCGGAACAGGAACTGGTGCTGCTCCTATAATCGCTCAAATAGCAAAAGAGTTAGGTATTTTAACTGTTGCTGTTGTAACAAAACCATTCTCTTATGAAGGTAAAAAGAGAATGCAAAATGCCGAAAGAGGAATTGCTAGTTTAAGAGAAAAAGTAGATACACTTGTAGTAATCCCTAATGATAGAATAATGCAAATCGCTGACAGAAAAACATCTTTCACAGATGGATTCAAAATGTCAGACGAAGTTTTACGTCAAGGCGTTCAAGGAATTTCAGATTTAATTGCAATTCCTGGTCTTATCAACTTAGACTTTGCTGACGTAAAAACAATTATGTGTGATACAGGAATGGCTCACATGGGTATTGGTAGAGCTTCTGGTGAGAACAGAGCTGAAGAAGCTGCAAAAGCTGCTATTAATAGCCCATTACTTGAATCATCAATCGATGGAGCAAGAGGAGTATTATTAAATATTACAGCTGGTCCTGATTTGGGAATATTCGAAGTTAATACAGCTGCTGAACTTGTTCAAAAGAGCATTGATGCAGATGCAAACATTATCTTCGGTGCTGTTATCGATGAAAAAATGGGAGACGAAATGTCAGTTACAGTTATCGCTACTGGATTTGACAAAGAAAGAATTCCACTATCAGCAAACGCTGTTGGAAAAATTCTTGGATCTGATCCTTTTGCAAAACAAACAGCAGAGGTTAAACCATCTACTCCTACAGATGGCTTAGATGTTCCTACATTCTTAAGAAACAAAAAGAAAATAATTGATACAAGTAATTTCTAAAATATAATAGGACCACAATAAAGTGGTCCTTTATTTTTATAAAATTTTAGTGAATTGTTTTGACGTTGATACAAATATGATAATATATCTATTGGAGGGATAATAAATGACAAATTTTTTTCAAGAAACATTAGGAATAAATTTAATAGAAGTTACTAAAATGATAATTCCAATATTAGTAACGTTTTTAGTTTGTAGAATTGCAATAAGTGTTATTTTAAAAGTGTTGAAGAAAGTACTTGATAGATCAAAATTAGACAAAGGTATTACATCATTTTCGTTAGGTTTGGCAAAAGTTATAATGTACTTTATGGTTGTGCTAATTATAGCTGATATGTTGAGTATACCTGTTTCATCTTTGCTTGCTACATTTAGTATAGTTGGTGTTGCGGCATCTCTTGCTATTCAAGATGCATTAGGAAATCTTGCAAGTGGAGCAATGATCTTAGCAACAAAACCATTTAAAGTTGGGGACTACGTTGATTGCGTTGCAACAAACGGAACAGTAAAACAAATTACTTTTTCACATACAGTATTTGCAACACCAGATAACAAAATTATTAGAGTGCCAAATAGTCAAATTTTAAATTCTGTTATTACAAACTTCTCAGAAACAGATAAAAGAAGAGTTGACTGGACTTTTAAAATAGCAAACAGAAAAGATGAGGAAAGAGCAAGACAATTGATTAGTGCTGTTGTTGAAAAAAATACATTGATACTTGATGATCCAGAAGTGTTTTTAAGACCAACGGTATTCGATGATTCAGGAATTGTATTTACTTTAAGAGTTTGGGTAAAGAGTGGAGATTATTGGACTGTATATCACGATGTGTTAGAAGAAGTAAATCATTTGCTAGATGCAAATGGAATTGAAATTCCAAGCAACAAATTAGACATAAGGGTTGTAGAAAAACGTTAATAAAAAAATATTAAAAGCTGTCAGCGATTGACAGCTTTTTTATTTTGCAAACATTAAAATAAAGACATGATAATTTACTTAGATGTTTTAATTTTAAAAGAGATGGTTATTAATTATTTAATAATTTTTTTGACGGGGAAATTAGTAGCTACTAAAAGTTCAAATAGAATACTGGCATCTTTTGTTGGTACATTATATACAATTTGCTGCTTTGTAGAGCCAAGATTTGCACAGCCTATATGTAGAATATCTTGCGCGTTGCTTGTAATATGTATTTCTTTAAAGCCGGAATCGTTAAATGATTTATTAAAAAAAGGTATAATGTTTTACTTTGTTACTTTTTTTGTCGCAGGAATTATTTCTTATAAAAAAGATTTAAATATGCAAATTGTTTTTTTGGTCAGTTCGATATTTGTTCTTCTGCGATTTATAAAAATGTATAGAGAAAAACACATGTTACAAAATTATTTTTGCATTTTAGAAATTCCTAAATTAAATATCAAGATAAAGGCTTTGATTGATTCTGGTCATTTCTTAAAAGGCGATTCGGGAGAAGAAGTTGTGGTGGTTTCCCCAGACATATATATTCAGTTTAGAGGACAAGGAAAAGAGGCTTCAATAAAATATAAAACAATAGATAAAGAAGTTTCGGCTGTTAAAGGAATTAGGATAAATAATGTTTGCATTAAATATTCGGGAAATAGCTATAAGTATAATGAAGTTATTTTTATAAAAAGTAACACTGCTTTTAAAAATTATGATGCTTTGGTTAGTATGAGATTTTTAAATATGGAAAAGGAGAGTGAAAGTAATAATGGAAATTTTGTTTTTAATTAAAGAAAAAACTAAAAAGCTTTTTGCAAAGTTTGCTACCTTTTTAGGATTTGGAGCAACTAATGCAATTTATTACATAGGTGGTAATGAAGTTCTGCCACCACCTTTAACACAAGATGAAGAAAAACATGTGCTAGAAAAGCTTAGTATAGATGAGGAGGCGAAGAAAACATTAATTGAAAGAAATCTTAGATTAGTTGTTTATATTGCGAAAAAATTTGAGAACACATCAGTTGCTTTAGAAGATTTAATTTCTGTTGGCACTATAGGACTCGTAAAGGCTATTAATACATATGATATTAATAAAAATATAAAGCTAGCAACGTACGCATCACGCTGTATAGAGAATGAGATTTTGATGCAGTTACGTAGAAACAATAAGCTAAAAAATGAAGTTTCAATAGATGAGCCACTAAATACGGATGGCGATGGTAATGAATTATTGCTTTCAGACATAATTGGAACAGATGAAGATGTGATATTTAAAAACATAGAGCGTTCGGTGGATAATCAATTAATAAAAGAAGCAATACGAAAATTAAACAAAAGAGAAAAGGTTATAATGGAGCTTCGTTTTGGTTTTATTTCTGGCAAGGAGAAAACTCAAAAAGAAGTGGCAGATATGTTGGGCATATCTCAATCATATATTTCTAGATTAGAAAAAAAGATAATTGCAAAGATGAAGAAGGAAATGTTGGCTAAAATATAGGTTTTTGATATAATCACCTCATAAGAGGTGATTATTTTGCTTGATAAGAGAGAAAGAAACTATTCGTTAGATATAATAAGAATCGTTGCTACGTTCTTTGTGGTAGCCGTTCATTTCTTTTTACATACAGGTTTTTATTCACAACCAGTAGATGGTAAGAGAATGTTTTTAATGGTAGGTATGAGAACTTTGTTTATGGCCTGTATACCATTATTCTTGATGCTAACAGGATACTTGATGAATAAGAAAAAGTTAAGCTTGAAATATTTTAAAGGAATAGTGAAAACTTTAAGTATATACATATTGGCAAGTTTTGCTTGCATGATATTTAAACATATATATTTGGATCATCCAATGACTTTGAAACATATAATTAGTTCGTTAGTAACATTTCAAGGAGCGAATTATTCGTGGTATATAGAACTGTACATAGGGTTGTTTATCATAATACCATTTCTAAATTTAATATATAACGGTTTAGAAACAAAGAAACAAAAACAAATAAGTCTATTAGGGTTAATCTTAATAGTAACAGTTCCGCCAATGATACAAAAAACTTTCGCGGGAATAGAGAGTTTGGCTAACATAGGAATACCAACATGGACGTATTTATATCCGATTATGTATTATTTTATAGGAGCATACATATGTGAGTATAAACCACAAATGAAAAAAGGATTTAATAGCATTGCAGCGGTAACAACAATAATCTTGAGCGGTATGTATTATTTCTTTATAAATAAAGGACAAACATTTGCGTGGGGAGATTATCAAGATTCTTGTTCTTTTCTTATAATGGTAATGTCGGTATTAATATTTATTTGGTTTAACAATTTGGATTTGTCTAGAATCAAAGATTCAACCAAAAAAATTTTAAAGCATATCTCAGAGATTACTTTGGGTGCGTACTTAATGTCATATATATTTGATGAGATAATATATACAAACTTAAGAGAAGTGGTACCGGATATGTTAAATAGAGTATATTATTTTCCAGTAACAACAATACTTGTTTTTATTGGAGCTTTAATTGCTTCAGAAATATTAAATTTGATATATAAAGGACTATGTGTAATTGTAAATAAAATAAAAAACGTAGTGATAAAATGTGAATAGGTGAACAAATGAAAAAAGAAGCATATGTAAAAATTAATGGATCAGGAAATATAATTTTATCAGCACCACACTGTGTGCTGCATAAAAGAAAGAAAAGTATTAGGCCTCGAGAAACTAAAACGGGTGTTTTAGTGAAAATGCTTGCCAAGAAATGCGATGTTTATGGTATATACAAAACTAAAAATGAATACAATGATGCAAATTGGGATAGATTCTGCGAATACAAAAAAGAAGTGACTCAAATTATAAAAAAAGATAAAATAAAAACGTTAATAGATATACACGGTATGGCAGGGTGGCGCGAAGAAGATATTTGTATAGGTACTAATTTTGGCAAAAATATATATGGAAATAAAAAGACAGTTAAAGAGATGGTTGCAATCTTTAATAAATATGGGTTTGAAAAGGTTACAGTTGACAGGCCTTTTAGTGCAACACATCCATATTGTGTATCGGCGTATATTGCTAAAAAGTGTAAAATACCAACATTTCAAATAGAAATAAATTTGAGATATAGAACAAATACTTATGAGGAATTCAAGGAATATCCTAAACTGGAACGTGCTTTGGAAGAAATTATTGAAATGTTGAAGACAGAAATATAAGGAGAAATGAAATGAAGTTAAATTTTAGTTCAGAAGAATATAAAGAAAAAGCAAGGCTAAGTAGTGGTTATGGTAGTACTGATACTTCAATAACAGTTGCCGAAGCATTTATGCAATTAATAAAAGGCGTGCCAAAAGAAGATTTGAGTAACTTATGTGAGAAAATACAATATAAGCTAAAAGGTGAAGGCGAGTTAACACTTGAAGCCTGTTACAATATAACTCAAGGAAATATTGAAGGAATAGATGAGCTTATTTCTATGCTTAATGGAAAGACAGCAGCTGAATATGTCTTAGAACTTGCATATGAATGTTTAGATAATCCTTTGCGCGATGAAAAAACACAAGAAGAGATAAGAGGTTGTCATTTGGGTGAAAAAAGAACCAAAGATGGAAAATTTGTTTCAAGTTCGTGGATAAGTCATTCTTTGTATGAAGCAAGAGTTGCACAACATTTGGCACAAAAAGTAGGGTTGGATTCGAGAAAAGCAGGTGTTATGGCTTTATTACATGATTATGGTAGAAAACCAACAGAAATAAATAAGAATGGCACTCATGATTTTACACATGTCATTAAAGGGTTCGAAATGTTGACTGATCTCGGATGGGAAGCTGAAGCCAGAGCTTGTTTAACTCATTCATTTATAAATGCCGGCAGGTGTGCCAATTGTGACTCAGCAGAACCAGGCTTTTATATAGATGAAAAAGGTGAGCCTGCGTGGGAAGCAAATGCGGAATTAGATGATGTTACTGAAGTACTTTCTGGTATGCAATATGACGAATATGATATAATCTTAAATATTGCAGATTTAATGGCAACAGACAAAGGAATTACAACACCATATGATAGAGTTTTAGATGTTGCAACAAGAAAAACTCCGGATCCTAAAAACAGAGCATATTTCTTGTCGGAGTTTACGAATGAACTATTAGAAGTTATGCAAAGTAGTGCACAAAGAAGTAATTCGCTAATGTCTATAGAAGAAGCTGACAAAAGACTTAAGAAAGTTTCGAGTATTTTCTATAAATTTTTATATCCTGAAAAAGATATAGAAACGACCACAGAAAGAACTAAAAGTTCATTAGATGAAATATAAAATAAGGAGGAGAAAAAATGAGGGAAGGAAGACTTAGTGGGAAAGTAATGCCACCTATGATAGAGGAAGGTGAGGGTGCATTAGAACGTTTGAAGGAAATAGAATTATTAGAAATATCAACAGAGGAAAAAGACCTATTATTTTTAATTGAACAAATTGCGGAAAGCAAGGAAAGAAGTTTGTTAATAAAAGAATTAGAAAAAATTATTGAAAGTAATATATTATGGCCTGCTTTTAGCTATTCTAAAGTTATACTTGAAAAAATTGAAAGAATAATGGAAATTGAAAAAGATAAGAGACTTGCTGAAGTAGCTAACAATTTGAAACAACGTATTGAAAATAATGAAATAATTTTGTGAGGAAAAAGTGAATCTAGTAATATATATAACAGATAAATGTAATTTAGATTGCAAGTATTGTTTTGTTGAAAAAGGCAATAATGTAATATTATTTGAAACATACAAAAAGATATTTGAAGAATATAAAAAACTTGTAGAAAATATTACTTTCTTTGGTGGCGAACCATTGTTGCAATTAGAACTTATAAAATCGATTATTGAGTATAATGAAAAAGAAGGGTACAACTTTACATATACTATAAATACAAATGGCATAAATATCGACGACAAAGTGATAGATTTATGCAAAAAAAATAATATTTTGATTAATGTTAGTCTAGATGGTAATATCGAATCGAATTTAAAAAACAGATTTGATGAATCAATTTTTAAGGTTGTCGAAAATAATATAAAAATCTTATCTGAAGCGAACATAAGATTTGTTGTAAATTACGTGGTTACACCTAACAATTTGGAGTACATATATGAATCTTTGAAATATTTCTTACAAAATAAAATTTTGAAAGTAAGTTTGATGATTAATTATGATGCTTTTTGGACAAGAAAAAATATAGAACAGTTGAGGAAAGAACTTGAAAAAGCTATACCTCTTATGTTAAAAATCACAGACAACCAATTTTTTAAAGTGTATCCTATATTTAACAAATTGAATTATTTAATAGAGGAAAAACCGTGTACGAAATGTAATTTTGGGAAAGATAGTTTAATTGTTACGTGCGATGGTAAAAAATATCCTTGTATAGCTTTTGCATATAATAGAGAATATGAGGTGAAAGAAAAAAATCAAAGATTTGAAAATTTGTGCGATAACACCAAATGCCATGAGTGTGAGTACGAGAGTATCTGCGATAATAATTGCATGTGCAGAAATTGTTCTTCGAATAAAGAATCGGAAGTTGATGTAAATTGTGAATGCGAAAAGATATTTATCGAAATTGCAAAAGAAATATTAATCAAAATGCTAAATCATGAATTTGAAAAACAACAGCATAAAGAGTATTAAGAATTCCATAAAGATAATAAGTATATAAGGGCCTCCTTCTGGAAATACTTAGAATAAGTATTTCTAAAGGAGGTTTTTGTTTTGATAAAAAAGGTAGAGATTTCAGGAGTGAACACTTCAAAGCTGCCAGTCTTATCAAATGAAGAAAAACAAGAACTATTAGTTAAAATAAAAGATGGAGATGAAGAGGCTAGACAAACATTTATAAATGGAAATTTAAAATTGGTGTTAAGTGTTATAAAAAGATTTGCTAATAGAAATGAAAATGCAGACGACCTATTTCAAGTAGGATGTGTGGGGTTAATAAAAGCAATAGATAACTTTGATCTTTCACAAGGAGTTTTATTTTCGACATATGCTGTTCCGATGATAATAGGAGAAATAAGAAGATACTTAAGGGACAACAATGCTATTCGAGTAAGTCGTTCGTTAAGAGATATTGCATATAAGGCGTTGCAAATAAAAGAGAGAATATTAAACAACGAAAATAGGGAAGCAACAATAGAAGAAGTTGCAAAAGAACTAGAAATGCCGAAAGAAGAATTAGCATATGCGCTAGATGCTATTCAAGAACCAGTGTCACTATATGAACCAATATATAATGATGGCGCGGATGCGTTGTTTATAGTAGATCAAGTTAGTGATGAAAAGAACATTGATGAAAATTGGGTGGAAAACATAGCAATAAATGAAAGCTTAAAACGTTTAAGAGATAGAGAAAAGATGATAATAAAGAAAAGGTTCTTTGATGGGAAAACTCAAATGGAAGTAGCTGAGGAAATAGGAATATCTCAAGCGCAAGTTTCTAGATTAGAAAAAACAGCCTTATTGCACATGAAAAAAACGCTGAAGTAGTTATCTAAAAGAGCGATACGTTAGGGCTATAATATATAGGAAGAAACATTATAAGGAACTAATCAAATAATACTGCATATAATATAGTAGAAAATGATTTAAGGAGGACTTATGGGGAGAGCTTTAACATTCAAACAAAAAGAAGTTATTAATATTAGGGATGGTAGAAGAATGGGTTTTGTTCAAGATGTCGAAGCTGACTTTGAAAACGGTGCTATAACAGCGATAATAGTTCAGGGGAATAGCAAGCTTTTTAATATGGGAAATAAGAATGATGTGATTATTCCGTGGGAACGAATAAAGAGGATAGGCGAAGACACCATTTTGGTTGATACAGACTAAAAGTAAAAATGATGTATAAAGATATGAGAGATTAAGTTTAAAATTAATAGTAATAAGACTCAACCAAAATGGGTTTACAGCACTACAAAATTGCTTAAATATAAAACGCGCAAATGTGCTATTTCAAGCTAAAAAACGAACACAAAAAAACTTGTTAAAAAAAGTGAAAATTCTTGTTGACTTTTGTCAATTGCAATGCTAAGATATTCATTGTCAACTCGTTCGGAACGGAACGAAAAAATAATAAAAAAACAGCTTTTAAAATTATTAAAAATAATTTTAAAAATGTGTTGACAAAAGATTATACCGTTTGGTATAATTCAAAAGCACTCATGAAAGAGTGCAAGCACATTGAAAAGTAAACAATGAGAAAATAAAGAGAAACCAAGCGAGTTTTTCTATCGATTTAACGAGATAGAAATAAGTACTATTTTATGTACAATAAATAAAACCTGAAAATTCGAAAAGAATTTTAAAACAAGATCAAATCTAACTCTGAGGAGTTAGAACAAATAAACAAATTTGAGAGTTTGATCCTGGCTCAGGAGAAACGCTGGCGGCGCACATAAGACAT
>JAFWYG010000001.1 GCA_017522765.1 Clostridia bacterium | reverse complement strand
TTCCATATGTGATGTCTTCTAGAAGATCTAATTCTTCAGCTTTAGCAATGTAGTTTGTTGGCCATGTTCCTTTAGCTTCAACTACAGTTTTGTAACCTAAAACTCTTAATGCCATTGTAATGGCTTCAGCATATGAAACTGTGTCATCTGGTCTGAAAGATCCATCTGGATCACCCATTACATAACCATATTCAGCAGCTACGTTGATGTAACCTGTAGCCCAGTGATCTGCAGCTACGTCGCTGAATTTTGTTGTTCCTTCAGCTAATTCAGCAGCTGGTGCTAAACCTGCAGCAACTACTAATAATTTAGCCATTTCTGATCTAGATACAACGTTTTCTGGAAGGTATGTTCCGTCTTTGTATCCGTTTACGATTCCTAATTCTACTAACGCTTCAACAGCTGATTCATATTCTGTTCCAGCAACGTCTTTTAAAGATGTTCCTGCGAATGAGAATGTGAACATGCTCATAACCATTGAAAGAGCTAGTACTAAAGATAAAACTCTTTTCATTTATAAATCCTCCTTTGAATTTGTCGAGCGAAAAGTTTTAATTTGATGGATTAAGTCGCCCTTTCCCCTCTTTTTTCTGCTCTAAACGACTTAATTTGATCGGTAAGATTATGAGATGTGTTCTCATTTCTTACTTTTCACTTGCATTATATAATTACAAAAATTAAAGTCAACAAAGTTAATAAAACATTTACCGAATTTACATTTTATTTACATTTGTGTACATTTTTGTTAATTTTTACAGTATTTGAGGGGTTTTTCGAGTAGTTTTTAGGGGATTTTTATAGAAGATTGTTATTTTTTACCATTTTAATTCTAAAAAAAGACGAGTTCTTACAAACTCGCCTATTTTCCATTTATTTTTCTTCTATCTCTGGCATTCCAGATACGATGTATACTACCTCTTCAACATCATCTACATATATTCTATCGAATTTTTCGAAATCATCTGCTGTGATGTTTTCTCCCATTGTAATTAAATCAATATCTACAACCTCTTCTTCATCTTGGTCATATGTTAATCCTATGAATACATAGTCTTCAAAGTCATCATAGAATTCTTCATTAAAGTCTTCTAAGCCTCTATTCTTAAATAGAAGTTCTTTGCCTTCTTTTTCTTCCTTATCTTCTACATAGTCATCGTAAGAATCATCTTTGATTGTAGCTACTGTTAATCCAGAGATGAACTCTATATCATCTTTTTCTAAGTTCTTTGTTAATGTATAGAAGATAACTCCGTTTTCATACTTTTCAATTTCTACACCTTTGTTTGATTTGTGATTTGGATCATATGAAAATGTTTCGTCATCTATTGTGATTGCTTTGCCAGATAAATTGTCTGTTCTAACATCTTCCAATATTCCTGCTGTTGTGTATCTCTTTTCTACGTTCAATGAATTCCAAACAAGATTTGCTACTTCTCCTCTTAATGCATCTTCGCTATGTTCTGTGTATGATACATTTTTAAGTATCTTTAAACTTTTTGCTTTAGCTAAGTAATTGTCTGGCCAAGCTTTTGTAGACATTTCTACATTTGATCTATAACCTAACATTCTTATTACCATTGTGATTGCTTCTGCGTATGTTACTTGGTCATCTGGTTTGAATGTTTTATCTCCATAACCTTCGATAAGTTTATTTTCATATGCTGCATTGATATATGCAAGTGCCCAATGCTCTGAAGTTACATCTTCAAAGTATGTGCTGTCTACTTTTGTAGTATCTACTTTTTCACCTTTTGCTGTTAATAATATTTTTGCCATCTCTGCTCTTGTGATTTTGTTTTCTGGTCTAAATGTTGAATCTTGGTATCCATTAATTACTTCTAATTTAACTAAGCAGTTAACCGCCTCTTCATATTTAGTTCCAGCTATGTCTGTTAATTCTACAGCAGCAAATGACATTGTTGCCATACTTAACATTACCATTGTTGTTATTAATAAAAATATTTTCTTCATATTTATTCTCCCCTCTCTAAGCCATGCCACCTAATGTTTCTCCACCAATAATATGGAAGTGAATATGTTTAACTGTTTGGCCTCCATCTTCGCCACAGTTATTTACAACTCTAAATCCGCTTTCAGCAATTCCTTTTTCTTTTGTTATTTTTTGAATTGCTTCAACAACTGCTTCAATATATTTCATATCTTCTTTTTCTACATTTAATATATCTGTCATATGTTTCTTTGGTACTATCAATATGTGTACTGGTGCAACTGGATTTAAATCATTAAATGCAATTACCATATCATCTTCATATACTATAGTAGAAGGTATCTCCTTATTTGCTATTTTACAAAAAATACAATCATCCATTTTTTCTTTCCTCCTTTTGTCCAAAGGGGACAACCATCCTTGGACATTTTTTCCTATCACAAAAACATTTTACCACATTAATTCTCTCGCGCAACCTCGTGCACAGTTTTTACAAATTTATTACAAATCAAAAGCGTACCAATTAATAGGTACGCTTTAAATATTTTATTCTTCAATTAATACAGCTTTGATTCTTCTTACACCTGAAGATACAGCTTCTTCTTTTTTGATTTTGAAAGTTCCCATGTTACCTGTTCTTTCAACGTGAGGGCCTCCACAAATCTCTTTACTGAAATCTCCGATCGTGTACACTTTAACTTTATCGCCATATTTAGCAGCGAATAGTCCTGTAGCTCCAGCAGCTTGTGCTTCTTCTAAAGACATTTCTTCGCATACTACTTCTAAGTCTCTCTTGATTTGTTCGTTAACGATATCTTCAACTTGTTTTAATTCTTCTGGTGTTACTTTTTGTGGATGACAGAAGTCGAATCTTAATCTTTCTGCAGTTAAGTTTGAACCTTTTTGTGTTGCATGTTCACCAAGTACAATTTGAAGCGCTTTGTGTAACAAGTGTGTTGCTGTATGATATGCAGTAGTTTTTTCACTATGATCTGCAAGTCCACCTTTGAATTTTTGTTCAGCACCTGCTCTAGATAACTCTTGATGTTTTTTGAATAATTCATTGAATTCATCCATATCAATTGTCATTCCATTTTCTTCAGCAAGTTCAGCTGTCATTTCTGGTGGGAATCCAAATGTATCATATAATCTAAATACAACTGGTCCAGCAAGTTTTGTTTCACTATTTGATTTTGCTTTTTCGATATTTTTAGCAAATTCTTTTTCACCATGTTCAAGTGTCTTTAAGAATTTGTCTTTTTCTTCTTCGATAACGTTTACTAATGTTTCTTTGTTAGCTGATATTTCAGGATACATTTCTTGCATGATTCCTACAAAAGTTTCTACTAATACTTTTGTGTTATTTGGATCGAATCCGATTTTTCTCATGTGTCTAATTACTCTTCTTAGTAATCTTCTTAATACATATCCTTGTTCTACGTTACTTGGTCTAACGCCATCAACTATCATAAACATAGATGCTCTTAAGTGGTCAGAAATAATTCTTGCACTTGAGATATTTACGTTTTCAGAAAGTTCTGTAATTTTTGCAATTACGTCAGCGAACAATTCTGTTTCATATACATTGTTTTTACCTTGTAGTAATCCGATAACTCTTTCAAGCCCTAAACCTGTATCAACGTTTGGAGCTTTTAATAATTCATAAGTTCCTTCTTTTGTTTTGTTGTATTGCATGAATACGTTGTTCCAAATTTCAAGATACTTACCGCATCCACATGTTGGGTTACAGTGTTCACTACATTTTTCTTTTCCTGTATCAAAGAAAATTTCTGTATCAGGTCCGCATGGTCCTGTTTCACCTGCTGGTCCCCACCAGTTATCTTCTCTTCCGCAGAAGAAAATTCTCTCTCTTGGAATACCTGCTTTTTCCCATGCGCTAGCTGCTTCTTCATCTCTAGGAATTCCATCTTCTCCTTCGAAAACTGTTACAGAAATTCTATTCATATCAAATCCTAAAACTTCTTTTAAGAATGCATAGCTCATCGCGATTGATTCTTGTTTGAAGTAATCTCCTAAAGACCAGTTACCCATCATCTCGAAGAATGTTAAGTGTGATGGATCACCAACTGAGTCGATATCTCCAGTTCTGATACATTTTTGATAGTCTGTTAACCTCTTTCCTTGTGGATGAGGTTCGCCTAGTAAATATGGTACTAGTGGATGCATACCTGCAGTTGTGAATAAAACTGTAGGATCATTTTCTGGTACTACTGGAGCACTAGGTATTCTTTTATGTCCATGTTTTTCAAAAAATTCTATGTATTTCTCTCTTAATTCTATTGCTTTCATTAATCTTCATTCCTTTCAGTATCTAAAGACTCTTATACGGCTATTTATTATATATCAAAATCAAAAAAACAACAATACCCAATTGCTAGAAAGGTTTGGTGCACTTTTCCAGTAATTGGGTATTGGTAAGATTGCCCAAAAGGGACAACCATCTTTGGACACTTTTTATAAAGATTTAAAACATCCTAGCTAGCTTCTTGCCTTTCTTTATTATCATCTTTTTAAAATCATGCATTTCATTATGATACATGCTTCCAACAACTCCACCTACTAAAGCTCCAATCACCATTCCAGTAACCATTTTTTTCATTATTTATTCCCCTTTCTTTTTATTAAGTTTTTTATTGTCATTATCATTTCTAGTATTCCTATAACTAGCAAAAATATGCCGAAATATTTTCTTAAACTTTTTGCATCGACTAACTTGGTAAGATATGCACCTACACCCGCGCCAATGATAGTGGGAAAAATTAATTTCTTACCTATTGCTTTATCTACATTTTTATTTTTGAAATGTATGATAATCGCAACAATAGCAGTCGGAATAAAAAATATTAGATTTGCAGCTTGCGCTGTTTGCTGTTTAACATTTAAGAAAGAGGTCAAGATAAGTATTAAAATACTCCCGCCACCCATTCCAAGACTTGTAACAAAACCAGAAATAATTCCTGTAATAATTAACTCCACCAAATCATCCTCGCAGACATTACAATCAAAAATATATCAAATGCAATATTCAAAATTTCTTTAGGGAATTTTACTCATAACTTTTGCGCCTATAATTCCACCTATTATTCCACCAATTGCAGCTTTAATCGAAAGTGACAAATCAAAATATTTAAAGTTCGCATAAAAGATTGCTGTGATCAACGTAGCAACCAATATAGTTGCAAGCGTGGTCCCTCGCGCTTTATATTCATCTATTTTCAACAAACTAACCATCGCCGGCAAAATTATAAGCCCACCACCAGAACCAAAGAAGCCGACTCACAAAACCACCAGCAAGACCAACAAAAAATATCATAAAAAAAACACCTAATATAATTATTAGGTGTTTGAGTTTTTTTATTCATTTATTTTAATTTTTCTTCTGTCTCGTCTGGTATGTAGTATTTTGTTCCTAGCATTGCATCTGGCAAGTATTGTTGTTCTACTTCGTGGTTAGGGAAATCATGTGGATATTTATATCCTACTCCATATCCTAAATCAGACATTCCTTCTGCAGGTGCATTTCTTATATGCATTGGTATTGTACCAGTATCTTTGGTTTCAACATCTTGCAACGCTTGGTTTATACCATTGTATGCTGCATTTGATTTTGGACTTCTTGCAACATATGTAGCCGCATGTGCAAGTATAATTCTCGCTTCTGGCATTCCTATTTGATGTATAGCTTGAAGTGCTGCATTAGCAACTACTAATGCGTTCGAATTTGCCATACCTACATCTTCTGATGCACAGATAACAATTCTTCTTGCTAAAAACATCGGATCTTCTCCCGCATATATTGCTCTTGCCAAATAAAATAATACTGCGTCTGCATCTCCACCACGCATTGATTTTATAAACGCACTAATATTATCGTAATGACTATCTCCTGTTTTATCAAATTTAATTGCTTTCTTTTGAATACATTCTGCAGCAATTTCTTTTGTGATTTCTATATCGCCATCTGCATTCATTTCTGTAGTAAGTGCTGCAATCTCTAATGCGTTAAGTGCAACTCTTACATCTCCTCCAGAAAGTTCTGCAATATGTTCTAGTACACCCTCATCTATTTTTAAATCACACGCACCTAAACCTTTTTCTTTATCTTCAACTGCATTTTGTAAAACCTTTGTTACATCTTTTATTTTTAATGGTTCTAATTTAAAAACTGTTGAACGAGAAATCAAAGCTTTGTTAACTGAGAAGTATGGATTCTCGGTTGTTGCACCAATTAATATAATTGTTCCATTTTCAACATACGGTAACAAAGCATCTTGTTGTAATTTATTAAATCTGTGAATTTCATCTATAAACAATACAGCTTTTCCAGATGGATTAAGTAACAAGTTTTGTGCATCTTCAACAACTCTTTTTATATCTGCAACACCTGCTGATACCGCATTAATTTTTTCAAATTTATTTTTTGTTGTGTTTGCAATAACTCTTGCAAGCGATGTCTTGCCACATCCCGGAGGTCCATACAAAATTATGCTAGACAATCTATCTGCTTTTATTAATCTATATAACATTTTGTCTTTAGATAAAATGTGTTCTTGTCCTACATATTCATCAATAGTCTTTGGACACATTCTATACGCTAATGGTATATTATTTTCTTTCATAAATTCTCCTTTAATTTTTGCTGAAATATATTAAAGCTTTCTTGATAATATCTTCAACAGATAATCCAGCAACGTCTATTCCTTCTATAGCTTTCGAAGCTTCTTTCGCAGGATATCCTAGAACTTGCAAAGCAGTGATTGCTTCGTGAACAACATCATCATTTTTAATAACTGTTTGTAATTCAACATCGTTCTCTGCTGCTAATGATTCTTCTTTCTTAAGTTTATCTTTCAATTCAAGAATAATTCTTTGTGCAGATTTTGCTCCGATACCTGGAAGTTTTGTAAGTTCTTTAACATCATTTGAAATTACAGAAAGTGCAAATTTAGATGGTGTGATATTAGACAAAATTGCTATTGCAGATTTGGCGCCTACACCACTAACACTTATAAGTAATTCAAACATTCTAAGTTCTTCTTGATTATAAAATCCAAATAAACTTATATTATCTTCACTAACTTTATAATAAGTATAAACTTTAACTTGTGATCCTAATTCACCAAGTTTTCCTATACTATTTATCGCCATGTATATTCTATATCCAATGCCGTTATTATCAACAACAACACTATCAGCTAATTTTTCTTCTAAAGTTCCTTTTATATATGCGTACATAAAAATCTCCCTTCTTTTGTTTGCATTTAAAGTGTACATCAGTTCGCATTGAGTGTCAAGAAAAAGCGCCGAACTTTTCAGTCGACGCTTGCAATTTCTTATTGTAATTTTGTTGGTTCAGAATATTCTACACCAAATGTATCAACTGTAGCTTTTTCAATTACAGGTGGGTTTACTGGTCTGTCACATTCTAAAGATTGTTTAATGTATTCTTCTGGATTATCGTAGTAGTCAACTTCTACTTGTCTTCTAATTACATCTACATTTACGATTTTATCAGCTACATCCATACCTTCTAATACTTTACCAAAAGCAGCATATTGATTATCTAAGTATGTAGAATCTGTTGTAACGATAAAGAATTGTGAACTAGCTGAGTTTGGATCTTGGCTTCTTGCCATTGATACTATACCTCTTGTATGAGATAAGTTGTTTGTAATTCCGTTAGCACCAAATTCGCCAACGATATTGTATTCTGCTCCACCAGTTCCGTTACCATCTGGATCTCCACCTTGGATCATGAAGTTTGGTATTACTCTATGGAATATTAAACCATCATAGAAACCGCTGTTTACTAATGAAATAAAGTTTTCAACTGTTTCTGGAGCTACTTGTGGATATAATTCCATTTTGATAATTCCTAAATCTTTAATTTCTAATGTTACTACTGGATTTTTTTCCACATCTTTATATGGATTATTTGCACTTACTAATTGTTCGTTATTCATTGTTTCGTCCTTTCCCTCAACATCAGTTTTGTCAGTTTGACTTGTACTGTTTGTAAATTCGCCACCATTTTTTTCTTCGTCTTTACCACAAGCAACTAAACCTAATGTTAAAATTACTACCAAAAGCAATATAGCTAAAGTCTTTTTCATTATAATATCATCCTTTCTTTTTTGCCTAGAACTAGTTTATTTTATATTCAAAAATTAGTCAACACGCTTCAAAATAAATTCACAAACTTTTAAAACGGGGACGCCCCTTGTTGTTAAAATTTTAATAACAAGGAGTGTCCCCTAGTCGCGAAAAAAAGATGAGCGCTTGGCTCATCTTCTATTCTTCTTCTTTGTTCATTTCTTTTAACATTTCTAATTGTGATATTAGAAGTGATTCCATCTTTGCTTTGTATACATCAAATTGTTTTCTAGTATCAGCATATTGAATCTCTTTTGCAGAAATTTGTTTTTTAATTTCTTCAACAGATTGGTTAGCTGCAAACTCAGCTTGCTTAACAATGTTATCAGCTTCTGCTTTAGCATTTTGTTTAACTGACTCTGCTGTACCTTGCGCAACGATTAATGCATTTTGCAAAGTGTCTTCTATTGATTTATAGTGTTGAATGCCTTGGTTAAGCATTTCAATCTTATCTTTATATTCAATGTTTTCTTTATATAGTTGTTCGTAGTCTCTAAGTAATGTTGCCATAAACTCATGAACTTCGGCTGTACTATATCCATTTACGACTTGTTTGCCGAATGTTTTGTTTTCAATTTCTAACGGAGTAAGCATTACAAAACCTCCTTAATTAAACTTCTATTTATTTTATCCATGAAACAGATAATTTGTTTTTGATGTCTTCTTTCATAACTTCGTTTGTTATTTCATAGTTGAATGGTGCAACTAGGAAAATAGCATTTGATATTTTTTGCATATTTCCATCTAGAGCGTATGTAGCACCACTAACGAAGTCGATGATTCTTCTAGCTACGTCTTTATTTACGTATTCTAGGTTAAGAATTACAGACTTTTTCTCTTTAAGATGTTCACATATTTCTTCTGATTGTTCAAAAGTACTTGGTTGTGAAATAACAACCTTAACTTGTTGCATTCCTGGCATACCTACCACCTTCTTACTTTTACTAAAGAATGGAGTTGAAGCTTGTACTTCTTCTTTTTCTTCATATGCTGGAGCGCTTGTTGTTTCTGGCTCGTCATAATCTAAATAGTCCATTCCGTCTGTTTCACTAACACCTAACATTTCCCAAAATTTGTTCATGAATTTATTTCCCACTAAAATAACCTCCCTAAAAAACATACTTTTATCTTTTGTATAGCATTATTTTATAAAACGTCATAATCCTTTATATACTCATATTTTATTTATCTGCTATTGCCTTGTCAAACAATTCGCGGATTTGTAATTATTATTTAACAGACATGTAACAAATGTAACTTTTTTGTAACATACCTTTCCAAACTCGCCAATTTTAGGCAAACACACGGTCTTATTTTTTTAGTCTGCTACTAGCAACTCATCATACAACTTTATTGTCCCTCTATTGTCTATTATTTCTTGTGAAACTCCCATTTTTTCTAACTCTTCTACAGTATAGTTGTCTAGAATTACAAATCCCTTTGCGCTCTTTAGAATTTTTACAAATACTTCTGTGTCATAGTATGCTTTCTTTACTGTTACTGTAGGTATTTTTATAGTTTTTGTTACATTAGCATCTCCTGATGTCTCAACGATTATTGTTTCATCCCCTGATTGTATTACTTCCTCTTCACCAGAAGGAACTTGAAGTTCTGTGTAGTGAATTACGTCTTCGTTTACTTTTAGACCTTTTGTTCTCCACCAAACCACATCTACACTAACTTTTCTATATTTAGTAAGTTCTTCTACGTTTGAATTTATCTTAAATATGCAAAGGATACCATCCTCTTCTGTAGACATGTATTCCACCGTTGCAGGTATTAAACGTTCTCCCGTACTTTCAAATCTTAGGTAAGTTGTTTCGTTTAAAGTTATTTTCTCTAGTCCATCTTCTCCAAGAGGAATTGCTATATAGCAGCAAAAATTATTTACTAATTTAACTTTATTTGAGTTTGCAGAAACCACTTGATCTTTTGTTGTTTTCAAACTCTTTAAATAATCTATTGTAAGTTCTGAGAAACTTGCTGGTGTTAATATATTTTCGTATCCATCTACTCTATATGAAACTAATCCTGCTTTAGTAGCATACACTGCTTTTTCAGCATCATTTAATTCAGTTTCATATTTAGTTCTTTCTTCTATTAATGATTTTAGTTCTGATCCAGCAGGACTTAATTCTCCCACTATCTTTGCTTTCTTTTCAACTTTTTCATTTATAACTTTCTTATATTCTTTTGTTGAGTCTAGTAAATTACTATTTCTTAAATTCGAATATATGTAAGTCTCAATTTCTGAATCTAACGTCTTTACATCATTAGTAAAGATTGTTTGTTGACTTTCTATCGCTTGTTCGATTTTAGTGTCCAAATCAGAAATCTTTTTCATTAATTGTTCTTCTGCTTTTGAAACATAGTTCATAATTGGAGCACCTTTCGAAACTCTTTCTGCATCTGATACTGCAGTTTTTACAATTCCATCATATGAACTTGTATCTACCACATCTTCATCTCTGATTATATATCCAACAAATTCTTCGTAATTTATTAACTCACCATTTTTAATCATTACTGTACTTGCTGGTTTTTGGAATAAACGTACCAATGACACCACAAAGAAAACTAAGCCTATTATTGCAATAGACAAAGCTACAAGTACAATATTTTGATTAAGTCTTTTTTTCTTTTGTTTCGCCATAGACGCCTCCGAACTATTTTTTATAATCTTCTAATATTCTTTCAGTTATTTCATCTAGACTGCACCACTTAATTTGGCTTTCTCTTCTAAACCACGTAAGTTGTCTTTTAGCATATCTTCTAGTTTCCATTTTTAATATTTCAACCATCTCATCATAAGTTATTTGTTCTTCTAGATATGCTTTAACTTCTTTATATCCTAATCCTTGAAGAGCTGTTTTAGATAACTCATATTTTTCTAATAATGATTTTACCTCTTCTATAAGACCTTCTTCAAGCATCTTATCAACTCTTAGATTAATTCTTTCATATAATTTTTCTCTAGGTGTTTCTATACCATACACCATATAATCATATTTTGTCTCTTTTACTGATTCTTCATCAAGTTGTGTCTTTGTCTTTCCTGTAACTTTGTATATTTCCAACGCGCGAATAACTCTACGAACGTTATTCATATCTATATTATCCGCAGCGATTGGGTCAACTTCTCTTAACATATCATGTAAATAGTTAGGGCCCTTGCTTTCAGCTAATACTTGCATTTCTTTTCTGTATTCGGGATCTTCTTTAACTTCTGAAAATTCAATTCCATTTATAAGGGTACTAATATATAAGCCTGTCCCTCCAACAATTATTGGAAGCTTGTCTTTTGCTAAAATTTCTTCTATAGCTTTTTCAGCCATTTTTTTATACATTGTTACATTGTATAATTCATCTGGAGAAATGATGTCCATCAAGTAATGTGTTATACCCTCTCTTTCTTCCATAGATGGTTTAGCTGTACCTATATTCATTTCTTTATAAATTTGCATTGAATCTGCAGATATAATTTCACCATTTAATTCTTTTGCAATTTCAATTGATGTAGACGTTTTTCCAGAAGCTGTAGGTCCAACTATAACAATTACTCTTGGTTTCACTTTCTCACCTCTTTTTATTTTCTGTTAAATTTCTTTTCAATTTCGTTTTTAGAAATTCTTATAGCAGTTGGTCTACCATGAGGACATGTGAAAGGATTTTCTAATATCATAAGTTGATCTAATAACCCAATCAATTCTCTTTCTTCTAATCTCATGTTAGCTTTTACAGCAGCCTTACAAGCAACTGTTGCTATAAATTTTTCTTCTATTTCTTGTGCATTTGTTTTATTTGTAATATCTATTCCATCTAATATGTCCATAAATAAATCTCTTGTATTCATTTCAAAACATATTACTGGAACACCATTTATTTTAATTGTGTTATCTCCAAATTCTTCGATAGCAAATCCAGCTTGTTCAAAAAGATCTATATGATCTCTTATCATATGCATGTCTCTTTTTGACACTTCCAAAATATCTGGTAATAACAACATTTGAATTTCTTTTCCACCTTGACGATAAAAGTTTTCTTTAACTTTTTCGTACAATACTCTTTCATGAGCTGCATGTTGATCTAATATATAAACGTCATCTTCATATTGAAGTAATATGTATGTATCAAAAGCTACACCTAATAATTTGTATTCAGGTATTGGTGATGGATTTTTAGCCATATAATCTTCGATTAGATTTCTTGGTTCATCATTAACTATATTTTTCACAGCTAAATCTTCATCCATATTTTCTACATATTGTTCATTACCGTTTTCAGGATTAATGATAGTTTCTTCTACTACATCTCCATTCTCATCAACTTCTTTGTTAACAACAGGAACAGCTAACGTTGCATCCATATCAAATTCTTCTGCTAAAGGTTTTGATGTAACACCCTCTTCGTTAGACGAATTTAAATTTCTTAAAAATGATCCTGGTGCTTTTTTCTTTTCAGTAACTTCTATTACATACTCATTTTCTTTCAATGTGTTTTCTCTTAATTCTTCTGCTTTCTTTTCTTGTTGTTTACCTTTAAATAATTCAAACAATGTCTTCTTAACTTCTTTTTCTGAAGCTATATTTACAGCTGTTGGAGTTGTGTTTTGTACAGGAACTGCAGCTTCATATGTTGTTTGCTCAGCTTTAGTTTCTTCGTTATCTTCTCTTGTTAAATCAACTCCAAGCAATGTGTTTTTGATTGCGTAATGAATTGATTTAAATACTTTTCCTTCTTCAGAAAATCTAACTTCCAACTTAGCGGGATGCACATTCACGTCTACCATTTCTGGTGGCATGTGAATATCTAAAATACAAAATCCAAATTTACCATGAGGTATCATCGTTTTGTATGCTTCATCAGCAGCTGCTGTTAAAGTCTTGTCTTTAATAAATCTTCCATTTACATAGAACATTTGATTTGATCTATTTGATCTTGCTATCTCTGGTTTTCCAACAACACCTTTGATAGTTATATTTTCATAATTAAAATCTACTGAAACTAAGTTTTGTGCTATATCTTTGCCAAACACATTGTAAACAACATCAATCATGTTGCCGTTACCACTTGTTTGTAACACTTCTTTTTTGTTATTTAACAATTTAAAAGATATATTTGGATTTATTAACGCAATTCTTTCAACTGCGTTTTCTATATATCCACCTTCAGTGAAGTCCTTCTTTAAGAATTTGTATCTTACTGGTGTGTTGTAGAATAATTCTCTAATTATAATTGTAGTACCATAAGGTGCACCGCATTCTTCTTTAGATAAGATTTGTCCACCTTCCAATATTACTTTTGTACCCATTTCTTGGTCTTTAGTTCTTGTTACCATTTCTATTTTTGAAATCGCAGCAACACTAGCTAAAGCTTCACCCCTGAACCCCATTGTTGAAACTTTTATAAGGTCTTCAGCTTTTCTAATTTTACTTGTTGCGTGTCTTTCAAAAGCTATTTCTATATCGTCTGGCGCAATACCTTTTCCGTTATCTGTAATTCTCATATATGTAATTCCGCCGTTTTCTATTTCAACAGAAACTTGTGTTGCACCCGCATCTAAAGAATTCTCAACTAATTCTTTAACTACGTTAGCAGGTCTTTCTATAACTTCACCTGCAGCTATTTGATTTATTGTTAAATCATCTAACAAAACAATGCTTCCCATATGAGTTCCTCCTCTTTTGTATTTAGCAATTTATTTTAAGTTGTATTTTTTCATTATTGCATGAATTCTTTCTAATTGTTCTACAATCTCTTCTTTGATTTTAGGTTGTATCTTATCCGCAGATGCATATGGTGTTTCATCTATAGTTTCAGTTTGATCTATAGGGCCATATTCTAATGTGATTGTTTCTAATGTTGGACAATTTTGAATTGCCCATTCTAAAAATTCATAATCTTCTTCATGCATCTTTGAATGATTAGGAGCAATCCCTCCATCTTTTGTTCTCATAGAACCCGCCAAATGTACTTCGACTAATTTATCCATTGGTAATCTTGATACATATTCATTAAACGGTATACCTAAACGTTCTGCAGCAGCTCTTGCGTGACCGATGTCAAATAAGAAACCACAATCATTATCATTTACAGATTTTTTGATATACTCTGGCATTACCATAAATCTATTATAAGCTTTATTTGGATGATATGGAACATTTTCTAAAATTACTCTCATTCCAAATTCATCTTTAAGCACCTGTATGTTTTTCTTTATTCTTTCTGTAATTTCCTCTTCTGTTGCCGGGTCTTCAAATGATCTATTTATATGAGTTGATACATACGGTGTGTTTGCTCTTTTATAATATTCTCTTTGCTCATCATTATCTCTTCTTTCTAAGAAGTCTGCATCAGCTATATTTGAACCGTGTCCAATATAACCATGAAACATTACTTCTCTTTGGCTACAACACCAGTCAAATGGACTTAAGTCACCATCGATACTATATAGCTTTATATAGTCGATATAATCAATTTTACCTTCTGGTATAAGTTCTCTTAATTCCATTAAATAATTAACGCAAAGTTTCATTTATTTTCTCCTTCGTTTTTATAATTTACTTTTTAATTTAACTAATGTATTTAACGCTTCAATTGGTGTAAGTTCATTTACATTTATCTTATCTATCTCTGAAGCAATTTCTCCAAGTTTGTAATTAAATAAATCAAATTGATTTTGCATTGCATATGCTTTCTTATGTTCTTGTGGTTTTGTGTTTACAAAGTTATTTTCTTTTAATGTTTTTAAAATTTCATTTGCTCTTGAAGTAACATTAAGCGGGATACCTGCAAGTTTTGCAACGTGCACACCATAACTTTCATCAGCTCCACCGCGAACAATTTTTCTTAAGAAGATTACATCTTCTCCTTTTTCTTTAACTGCTATGCAATAGTTTTTAACACCTTCTATTTTCGTTTCTAACTCTGTAAGTTCATGATAATGTGTTGCAAATAAAGTTCTGGCACCTATCTTTTTACTGTCTGCAATATGTTCTACAACAGCCCACGCAATTGATAGTCCATCAAATGTTGAAGTTCCTCTTCCTATTTCATCAAGGATTAATAAACTTCTTTTCGATGCATTTGAAATGATGTTAGCAACTTCATTCATCTCTACCATAAATGTTGATTGACCAGACGCTAAATCATCTGACGCTCCAACTCTTGTAAAGATTCTATCTACAATTCCTATCTTTGCATAGTCTGCCGGAACGAAACTTCCTATTTGCGCCATCAAAGTTATAAGCGCTACTTGACGCATGTATGTAGATTTACCAGCCATGTTTGGTCCAGTAATAATATTTACTCTATCTGTAGTTTGATTTAATACAGTTTCATTTGGCACAAATTCTCCTGACGGAATAAGTCTTTCAACTACTGGATGTCTGCCTTCTTTGATTGTTATTTCATCAGTATCTGTCATTTCAGGTTTTGTGTAGTTATATTTTTCAGCAACTTCTGCAAGTGAGCAAAGTACATCTATACTTGCAACTGCAGTGCTACTTTGTTGTAGTCTCTTTATTTCTAAAGAAATTGCATCTCTTACTTGTACAAATATTTCATATTCTAAATTAACAACTCTATCTTGCGCACCTAATATTGTGCCTTCAATTTCTTTTAATTCGCTAGTGATAAATCTTTCACCTGTTGTTAATGTTTGCTTTCTAGTATATCTATCTGGAGCATTACCAACATTTGATTTTGAAATTTCTATATAGTATCCAAAAACTTTGTTATATCCAATCTTTAAGTTTTTGATTCCTGTCAATTCTCTTTCTTTTGCTTCTAGTTCTACAATCCAAGACTTACCTTCTGTAGAAGCTTTTCTTAATTTCATTACTTCTTCATTATACGAAGCTTTAATAATTCCACCCTCTTTAACACTTACTGGTGGTTCGTCGACAATTGCTTCATCGATTAACGTTGCAATGTCTTCCAATGTATCTAAACTTTCATATAACTCTTTTAAGATTGGTGATGTAAAGCTTGCAAGTTCCTTTTTCAATGCAGGTAATTGTATTAATGAATTTTTTAATGCAACCATATCTTTTGCATTAACTGTTCCATAAGCAACTTTACCTGTTAATCTTTCAATGTCATAAACATGCTTTAATAGCTCTGTTAATTCGCCTCTTCTCATTGCAGATGATTTAAGTTCTGCAACTCCATCTAATCTATGATTAATTTCTGAAACTTCCATAAGAGGTTTCTCAATCCACCTTCTTAAAAGTCTACCGCCCATTGATGTAGCTGTTTTATCTAACACCCAAAGCAAACTTCCTTTTTTGCTTCTATCTCTCAATGTTTCTGTAAGTTCCAAATTTCTACGAGCGATAGAATCTAGTACCATGTATTTAGAAGTGTTGTAATACTCAACACTTGAGATATGTTTCATGTCTATTTTTTGAGTGTCTTTAATGTATGCAAATAAAAGTTTTGAAGCTTCTTTTGCATATGGATAATCTTTCAATGTTTCATATCCTGCAACTTCAAAATCAACAGCTTCTTTATCCGTTGTTGTGATATATGTTTTTATTCTATCTGTTATCTCTTTAATCTCATTTGCGTTTGCAAACATTTCTGGATTAACAACTATTTCTGCAGGGTTAAATCTTACTAATTCATTTAACGTTTTAGAAAAGTTATTTCCTTCTATAATTTGAGTTGTGCAAAACTCTCCTGTTGACACATCTGAATACGCAATTCCATAATATGTACCAACTTTATATAAAGCTGCGATGTAGTTGTTTTTTCTTTCTTCAAGAATGTTTGATTCAATAACTGTTCCTGGAGTTATAACTCTTACTACATCTCTTTTAACAATACCTTTAGTTGTTGCCGGATCTTCCATTTGTTCACAGATAGCAACTTTGTGACCATTGCTAACAAGTCTAGCTATATAATTTTGGACAGCATGATGTGGAACACCACACATTGGCGCTCTTTCTTCTAGTCCACAATCTTTTCCTGTTAATGTTATTTCAAGTTCCTTTGATGCAATGACAGCATCCTCAAAGAACATCTCATAAAAATCCCCTAATCTATATAAAAGTATGCAATCTTTATATTCTTCTTTAGTTTCCATATATTGTCTCATCATAGGCGTTAAGCCTTCCATTACAATCACACCTTTCACCGGAAATTTTATCATTTTGAGGCCTTTTTTGCAAGAAAAGAACAATATAAAACGCTGAGTACAACCATATACTCAGCGCATGTTTTTATTTCTTTTTAGTTGTTTTTGAAGCAGTAGGTTTTTTAGCTTTTGTAGCCGCAGGAGCAGTCTTTGCAGTAGCTGCTACTGTAGATGTAGCTTCAACAGGTTTAATATCTTTGTATTTAATCTTGTATGACTCTTCATTTCCTATAATTGTATATTCAATTATTGTACCTTTAGTCATACCCCATTTAGTCTTAAATGTATCTGCAACTTCAGAAACAAAGTTGTCAGCTTCATCTTTTTTCTTCATATTTATGTTAAGTGTAACTAGTGTGCCTCTTAACTCAGCTTTAGCAATTACATTTTCATCCTTTAAAGATGCTACTGTAGAATGTAATTTACCTTGTTCATCACGGCTGATAACTAAAGATTTGTTACCTGTAGCATGAAGTACTTTATCATCATAAACTGCATAAGTACCTCTACCTTCTCCACCATAGTTACCCTCGCTATCTGGATAGTTAGCAATAGATGTACTAATTTGGTGAATCTTACCTGATGAGAATGTAATGTTATTTATTTCTTCAATTCTAGCTTTTGGCTCTTTTGAAGAGAATAAAATAATGTCTTTTTCAAGTTCTGTTGGTCCAACATAATCTTTGATTTCATCAAACTCAGGGTTGATTTCATCTGTTAAGATATATGTCTTTTCTGTTTCATTTATTTGCAAATGTGTTCCGAAAGGTTTTAGTTTATCTTCAATTGCGTCTTCTGTTTTTTGTCTGTCGACAGTGTAAATAACTTTACTTCTAACGATTTCTTTCTTAACTGTATCTGGAACTAATGGGTTAAGTTTAATAGCTCCAATTTCAAATCTTTTCTTCATCTCTGATTCATCAAGCGCACGCTCAATAGTTTTTCTCATTAAGCATTTTTCGCCTTCTGTGTAGTAAGTAATTTCTTTTATTTTTGGTTCATGAGCCTTCTCTTTGTAATCTTCCTCAGTTGTATAGAAGTTTCTTACTTGTTCTTTAAGCTCGTTGTTTGTACCTTTTTTCTTCTCAATAACTTCAATTGAATTAATAGCCTCTGTCTTAGCACTTGTGCTAATTCTTCTAACGATACGTTCAATCTTAGTATTATCCGCACCATCAACAAAAGTTTGTTCTTGAGTAATAAGTCTACCCATTGTATCTATGTAACTAATTGTATTTCCTTTAACTTTTGGATTTGTCTTAGTACCATATTTAAATCCAGCAATTGTCTCTTTAATAAATCTCATAAATCTAGAGCCTTCGTATAAAGCTAGAGATTCAGAAGATTCAAGTGTCTTATCATAATCGCCTGTAGGCATATAATTTCCGCTCAAAACTATCCCTCCGAATTCAATATTTTTTTCGTCTCGTACACTCTAATTTTATATTTTTTAGTAGTAAGTGTCAACGGAAATTAGAGGTAATTTCTCTTTCCTCAACACAGCTTTTTAAGTCTTTTTCTTGAAAATCTTTTCGAGTTGTTTTATCATTATTTTGTAAGCAAATTCGGTAACTTGTAAGGAAATTTATTTTCTTTACCACTCTAAGAAAGCGAGGTATGCAACATGTCTAAACGCACATTTACATGGCTTTTCCTTCTGCCCCTGCTGTTCTTTCTTTGTTACACCAATACTTGTGTCGTCGCACCTGTTGCACCTCACGAGATAGAAGCAAGCGGAAAGCAGCCCCAGAAGCAGCAAACTCACACAACTCAGTATTATCTCTTGCCCGAGGAGCCTTTTAGCCTCGAGAAGCCCAAGGAAAAATACCCTGATCGCAAATACAAACTCGCAGACAAGCACCGGTTCAATTCTGGTCGCTACAAAACCAAATAAACACCAAAACCGTGAAGCTAAAACTTCACGGTTTTTTCTATCCAAATTTAGCGCTCGATTTAAGTCAATAAAAAAAGTAGGCCAAAGGCCTACTCTTTGATATTAAATTTACTTTAAACTAAGCAAGTTCAACTGTAGCTCCAGCTTCTGTTAATTTAGCTTTTAATTCTTCAGCTTCTGCTTTAGGAGCGTTTTCTTTGATAGCTTTAGGAGCAGCTTCAACTAAGTCTTTAGCTTCTTTTAATCCTAAACCTGTAGCTTCTCTAACTACTTTGATAACAGCGATTTTGTTTGCTCCAGCGTCTTTTAACATAACGTTGAATTCAGTTTTTTCAGCGGCAGCTGCTGCTTCTCCACCAGCTGGTGCTGCTACAACTGCTGCTGCAGCTGCAGATACTCCAAATTTTTCTTCAATAGCTTTTACTAAATCAGCTAATTCTAATACTGTAAGTTTTTCAACTTCAGCAACAATGTTTTCGATTTTTTCCATTTTAAATTTCTCCTTTTTATTTTTAATATTTTAAATTCTAATTTTCATGATTATAGGTTCATGAGACCTTAAGCATTTTCTTCTTGTTTTTGTCTAGCTTGATCAAGAACAACAGCAAGATTTCTGATGTTAGCAAGCAATACAGTAGCAAGTTGAGTAAGTAATGTTTCTCTTGATGGTAATTTAGCAAGTTTAAGAACTTCTTCAGCGCTAATTACTTTTCCATCCATGATACCAGCTTTGATTTGATAGAAATCATTATCTTTAGCAAAGTTGTAAAGAACTTTAGCTGGTGCAACATAATCTTCATAGCTGAATGTTACAGCTGTAGGACCTTCTAAGTATTGAGCAAGGTCAGCGATTTCTGTATCTTTTACAGCAAATTTTAATGTAGAGTTTTTAGCAACAACATATTCGCAGTTTTCTTTTCTAAGTTCTGCTCTGATTGATGTTACATCTCCAACGTTGATTCCTCTGTAATCAGTAAGAATAACTAATTTAGATTTGCTTAATTTTTCTTTTAGTACTTCAACGTCGCTTTGTTTTTTAGCAAGTGTTTTTGCGTTTGGCATCTTTTCAGTGCACCTCCTTATAGTTAATTTAATATCATATTTCATAAATAAAGCTTTTCGCTTTATATGAGTTCATAAAAAAATCTGGCCCACTACCGAAGTAATTGGGCCAGACAAAGTCCGCTCGTTTTACCTCGGTAGGAGTATTTACGTAAGATTAAATCTTACAACCTACTTTCTTAGGTCAATATTTATCTATTTAAGCTTTTACTTGAACACCAGGTCCCATTGTGCTAGAAACTGACATACCTTTAATGTATTGTCCTTTAGCAGCAGCTGGTTTAGCTTTAACGATTGCATCATATAATGTAGCAAAGTTTTCAGCTAATTTATCAGCACCGAAAGATAATTTTCCGATTGGGCAGTGAATGATGTTGTTTTTATCTAATCTATATTCGATTTTACCAGCTTTGATTTCAGCTACGGCTTTAGCAACATCCATAGTAACTGTTCCTGATTTTGGGTTAGGCATTAAACCTTTTGGTCCTAATACTTTACCTAATCTACCGATAATACCCATCATATCTGGTGTAGCTACGATTACATCATAGTCAAACCAGTTTTCTTTTTCGATTCTTGGTATTAAATCTTCTGCTCCAACAAAATCTGCTCCAGCAGCTTCTGCTTCTTTAGCTTTATCACCTTTAGCGAAAACTAAAACTCTTTGAGTTTTACCTGTTCCGTGTGGTAATACGATAACACCTCTAACTTGTTGGTCAGCGTGTTTAGAATCTACACCTAATTTGAAGTGAGCTTCTACTGTTTCATCAAATTTTGCTTTTGGCATTTTTTCAATAAGTTCAAATGCAGCTTTTGCATCATAAGATGCACCTTTTTCAATAAGCTTTACGCTTTCTTGATATCTCTTTCCTCTTTTCATTTTTACCTCCTGTGGTACTAACGAGTTTTTCAACTCTCCCATAATTAAATAAATTTTTGGAATAAACTATTCTACGATTATTCCCATGCTTCTTGCTGTACCTTTAACCATGCTTACAGCGGCTTCAAGGCTAGCAGCGTTAAGATCTTTCATCTTTGTTTTAGCAATTTCCTCTGCAGTTGCTGCTGATATTTTAGCTACTTTATCTCTATTTGGTTTTGCTGAACCTTTTTCGATTTTTGCAGCTTTTAATAATAAGTCAGCTACTGGTGGAACTTTAGTGATGAATGTAAAAGATTTGTCTTGATATACTGTGATAACTACTGGAATTGTCATTCCTGGTTGATCAGCTGTTCTATCATTGAATTCTTTTACGAATTGCATAATATTAACACCACTTGAACCTAAAGCTGGTCCTACTGGTGGAGCTGGAGTAGCTTTACCAGCTGGTATTTGCAATTTTATAATGTTTGTAACTTTCTTTTCTGCCATTTCTTACACCTCCTACACTACATTTTCTGTATTTGTGAAAATTCTAGTTCTACTGGAGTTTCTCTTCCAAACATAGAAACTAAAACTTTTACTTTCTCTTTTTCTAGATTTATTTCTTGTACTACGCCAATGAAGCTTTCCAAAGGACCCGCGATAACTTGTACAGTATCACCTACTACAAAATCAACTTCAACCGGTACTTTTTCAAAGCCCATATTTCTTATTTCCTCATTTGTAAGTGGAACTGGCTTTCCTCCTGCTCCAACAAATCCTGTAACGCCTCTAACGTTTCTAACGATGTACCAAGATTCTTCAGTTACGATCATTTTGATAAGTACGTAACCTGGGAATACTTTTCTCAAAGTAGTTTTTCTTTTATCATCTTTAATTTCGATTTGTTCTTCTAGAGGAACTACAACTTCTTGAATAAGATGTTGCATATTTGAATTTTCTACAGCCTTTTCCAAAGTATCTTTTACTTTGTTTTCATATCCTGAGTAAGTATGTACAACATACCATCTTGCTACTTCTGTGTTATTAGTATCTTGAGGCATGGTCTTCCTCCTTCATTTAAACTATTATTCTATTACTACTCTGCGTCTCCGCTTGTTACAACTTCACCGCTGATTTCGCCACTAACTTCTCCGCTAACTTCACCACTTACATCACCACTAACAACTTCAACGATTTCGTTGTCTTTGCCTGTACCTAACATTAAGTCGTAAGCTCCGTTGCTTAAGAAATCAAAAACGATATTTAAAACAACTAGAATAACTGAAATTAATAAAACAAAACCTATAGTAACAGCTGTGCTTTTTATAGTTTGTTTACCTGTAGGCCATATAACTTTTTTCAATTCACTTTTTGTGTTTTGAACAAAGCTTTTGTTTACTTTCTTTTCTTCATTTTGCATATAGTTTCACACCTTTATACATTTATTTTACTATTTTGTTTCTTTGTGATCTGTATGTTTTTTGCAGAATTTACAATACTTTTTCTTTTCGATTCTGTCTGGATCGTTTTTCTTATTTTTCTTTGTATCGTAATTTCTTTGTTTACATTCTGTGCATGCTAATGTAATTTTGTCTCTCATTGCATTCAACCCCTTTTCGTACGGTATTTCTTCGCATTTTTGTTCAAAAAAAAAGAACCTTTTTGCGGTTTGCTAGCTAATTATACACTGCACCTCCCTATTTGTCAACATTTTTAGCAAATATTTCAGTTCTATATATATAATAGTAGGAAACCTCTTTTTCTCTTTGCGTAATTAGTTCACTGATTGTTGCTATTCTACAACGAAAGCACTGAAAAATCAAGCATTTTAAAAGACCGTTTTTAACGGTCTTTTTTCTTAAAACTTATACAATTCTAAAGCATCATCTGTCATCTTTCCTACAGAATAGTTATCTTGCACTACTTTTCTATTGAATTTACCTTTTTCTGTGTTATCTGCACTTAATATTTTTACAATATCTTCCAAAAGAGCGTTTTTATCTAAGACTTCCAATCCTCTGCATGTGAAGTTGTTTTCAACAGCACTTTCAAACTTATCTGCTGTGAATTCTCCTAAATAACCTTGGCCATAATCAGGATTTCCTACCAATATTACTGGTAACTCTGTGGCCATAGCTTCTAAAGCAGCTCTACTTACGCCAACGAACAAATCAGCTTTATTCAGTACTTTGTCTACATCTGTGCGTTGCCCTGCTAAGATAACATTTGATTTGCCTTCTGCTTTTTTCTTTAATTCTTCTAAATAATTACCTGCTCCAACAATCAATACTTGAGCTCCATTTAATCGTTTATCTAGTTCGTCAGCAACTTCTATTAAAGTTTCAGCAACTTTTGAAGATTCAGCATCAATCCTGCTTATATGAATAATCGTTTTCTTATTCGCATCTAAATTTATTCCTAAATCTTCTGAAATTTCTTTTTTGCAAAATCTATTTAAGTCAATTCCATTCACTGTTATCTTAACATTTTCCGGATTTAGTTTATATTCATCTATTCCGTACTTTTTAATATCTTCACTTACTGCTAGTGTCTTCTCGCCCCAGTTTGTTAAAAGTTTAAGTAAGAAATTAACTTTGTATATTCCATGAATTGTTGTAACGAAATGTACTTTTTCGCGTTTACAAACATATCCACAAATGAATCCTGGAATTCTAGCATGTGCATGAACTATATCTATTTTGTTTGTTCTTATTATATTTCTGATAATTTTAATAGATGCCAAAACATCGTTGGGCTTTTTATCTTTTAATGGTGCTTCTATGTGAGTTACTCCGAATTCTTCTAATTCAGCAACTAACTTTCCACCAGCAGATGCTACAAACACGTTATGCTCTCTTCTTTTTAATTCTTTAGCAAGCTCTAATATGTGTGTTTCTGCGCCACCAATATTCATTTCCATCGTAACTAGAAGTACGTTCATCGCATCCTCCATCTTGAAAAGATTTATATTGCTTTTTACTACTCACATTCTATATTAATACTTGAAATTGTTCCAGTTGTTTTTGCATATTTTGTTTCAATTGCTTTTTGGCTATTAACTTTTAGCTCTATACTTTTATTTGCATAATAAGCGTTGTTTTCAACTGTTCCTGGTGTTTCTATCGTTATAACCAAATCCTTTTTATATGGATTTGTAGCTTTAATTAATTTACCATCTTGCGCCGGTTCATAAGTTATCGCATCTGTCATTTGCACATCTTTTATAACGCCAATATTAACTCCTGTTAAAGAATCGAAAACTATGTCGCCAGATTGATATGCTTGCGCTGTGTAATCCCTAACACTATATACATCTACCGTATATGTTATTGTTTCTTGGCTACTATCTTCTGTCTTTACGTTATACTTTCCAAATTTAACATATGCTGCAACAATTAAAAGTATAACTACCAAAACTACTAAAAGATCTATTATATTAATTCTTTTCTTTTTTGTTTCTGTCATATACTTTCACCTATCTTTCTATTGAAATAACGTAACCAGATAAAGCATATCCTTTACCTCTTACAAAAGCTTCTTTGCCAACTTTTAATTCGTAATCGCCTATACTAATTACTCTATCACTAACATTGGCATTTGCTTCTATTTTCAAAGTTACATCAACCATGTCTTCTCTTTCATTTGACACGAATGTTCCATTTATTAAATCTGGAGCTATAACTTGATTTGGTTCAATTGTTGCATCGATAACAGTTCCAATATTGTAGTTCTTCACACTATCATATGCAGTTGTTCCAATTTCAATATATTTTTCTACCTCAGGTAGACAAGCTGTTGCCTTTACGCTATATACAACTTTAGTTCCGTTTGATATTACTGTTGTTGCATCTTGTTTATTCATAAGTTTGAAACCTACAACTCCAGCAATCAATACTGCTAAAATTATAAAAATATCTAAAATATTTACATGTCTTTTTCTTGGTTGTGCTACCACTTTTTCATAAACTCCTTGAACATTTTTTACATAGTGAGCAACTGTGAACTTGTTATTGAATATTTCAACAGATTTTTCTTGCATATATTTTCTTGTTTCTGCATTTGTTAATATTTTTTCAATTGCTTCAGCTGTTGCTTCTGGTTTTTGAATTGGTACGATAAAGCCATTTTCTTTATCAAATATTAAATATGGATTTCCACCATAATTTGATGCTACTGCAGGTACACCTATACTCATTCCTTCTAATAAAGATAAGCTTGATGTTTCTGTTCCAAAAGAGCAGTTAACTTGTACATCAAATATATTTAAGAAGTCTCCTACATTTTTAATAAATCCTGTAAAGATTATATTCTTTTCTAAGCCTAGTTCTTTAACTTTAGCTTTTAGTCTTTCTTCTTCTGATCCAGCACCACAAATAAAGAACTTAGCTTTCATACCTTTCTTCAAAAGTATATTGGCCGCATCTATAAACGTGTCATGTCCTTTTACGTATTCAAGTCTTGCAAGAATTCCAATTACAAATTCATCATCAGCAACATTATATTGCTTCTTTAATTTCTTTTTAGCCTCATCAGAAGTTGTTGCAATTTGTTCTACCCCATTAAAGAATGTATCAATTTTATCTTTTGATATTCCACCTTCTAACAAGTTTTCTTCTGCAGCATAACCAACTGCAATTATTCTATCTGAAAAATATTCATTTACGCTTTTATATAAGAATTGTCCAATTCCTTTTTTAATTCTTTCGCTTACTGGATAAGCACAATGTCTTGTGTAAATTACTTTTACACCTTTTACTGTTCTTGCAGCAATTCTGGCTATACTAGACGCATGTGTGTGAACAATATCTGGTTTTTCTTCTTTTATAATTTTTCTAAGTTTGAATAATGATTTAAAGTCTAATGATTTATCTTTTAACCCATCTATTTCAATTAATTTAATTGGTGCTCCTTCTAACTCTTTTACTAATGCGCTTCCTTTAGGAAGAACAACAACTATTTCAAAATTTTTAGTATCAAAGTTTCTTGAAAAATTGATAATAACTTTTCCGGCACCGCCGATATTAGTATCACTTATTATATTAATAACTTTAATCATAATTTCATTCCTTTCCTTCTTCTTTTTCCTCTAGTTTTGTTGCAACTATACCAAATGCTATAACCATCCAGAAAATCAAAATAACTCTGTAATTATACCAAGTATAATCAAACATTCCCTCTAAGAAAAAGCCCGTCATACCAGCTACAATTCCTGCTAATACTATGTCTTTCTTTTTTAACATTTTTATTGTGGTATCTTTGTAGAAGTTATACACCATTCCTAAAAATGTGATTAACCCGATTATTCCAAATTGTGAAACAAATTGTAAATATAAATTGTGTGAGTGTGGAGCTTCAATGTTATTATATGAATACAATGGATAAATTGTATTGTAGCTTGTTTCTCCTAACCCAACTCCACAAAACCAATAATCTTTTAACATAGCTAATGTTCCCATCCAGATATACACCCTGTATGATGTAGATGAATCTGACATATCACCAATACTCATAAATCTATTTATAATTGTTTCTGGCAATACAAATGGCATTGCAAGTAATGCAACTACTCCAAGTAAAATAAATCTTCTATCAATCATTATTGCAAGTAATGCTAGTGCAAATAGAATTCCAAGCCAGCATCCCCTAGAGAATGTTAATACCATCGCTAGTGTTGTTATGCCAACTATGCCAAACAAGAATAATTTTTTCCAAAAACCTTTTTCCGTCCACATTAATCCTACAGCAATTGGAATAACTAATATTAAATATTCACCATATACATTTGGATTTTCAAATGTTGAATAAACTCTCATTTTTATATCTTCAAACATTTCTGAATCAAGCCAAGCTTGTGAATACACATCTCCAAATATATATTGATAAATTCCATATACAGCAGATAGAGCTGCTGCAATAACAAATAAATATAATAAAAACTTAAGTTGTTTTTTGGTTTCTACTGTATTTATTATTACGAAATATGACATTGCAAAAGCTATCATTACAAGCGCTATTTGATAACTTTCTTCTACCGATATTGAAGTAAATGCACTAACTGCTATTACTAATATAAATAGTAAAATCCATAGATTTGATTTAAAATACTTTAATTTAAATTTCGGGATAATCATTAGTTTTAAAAATAATGATAGTCCCGTGAATATTATCATCGCAATACAAACCATTGTTGGTAAAAATGGTGTTAGAAATACTGTTAGTGATAACCAAATCATAGGTTTTGCAAATATGCTATTATCAAAAAGCTTGTCTAGCTTTAATTTGCTAAATACTTTTCTAAGCACTTCTATAATTTTATTTATTAACTTTACAAATATTGTTTCTGTATCTCTTTTTTCGTGATTAACATCTTTTATAAAAAATCCAATCAATGCACTTTCAGAAAAGATCTTCGTTAACCAATTAGATATAGCCACAAACATTTTATAAATATAACTTTGTTTTAATGTGTTCATATATCTTCCTTCTTACTATGCTTTATTTTTTATCTTAGCGATAAAATCTACAAGCGTTTTGTTTTTCATAAGTATTACACTTGCAAAATAAATTATAATTCCCGCAAGCACACTTACTCCTACTCTAACCAATGTGCATAGTATAGTTTCTCCAACTATAACTTTCTTTAACACAAGGATTACAAGCGCCATAATAACCGCCGCCATTACTGTCTTTAAAGATTCTTTTAGTGTTTCTTTATTTATAATGCCTTTAATTTTCTTATTAGCCAAAACTAGCATTAATACCGCAGTAACTATTGATGTAATTGATGTTGCAAGTGGTAACCCTACATATCCCATCGTTCTAACTAGCACGATGCTTAGAACAACATTTAATACAATTGCTACTATGCTCGTTTTCATTGGTGTTTTCGAATCTTGCATTGCATAAAACGCTTTGTTTAAGAATTCCATTAATCCGTAACCAATCATACCTATTGCATAATAGATAAGAGCTGCACTTGTAAGTGCTGTAGATTCTGCTGTAAATTCCCCTCTTTCATATATCATTTTTACAATATCCGAACTTAGGAGCGCGATTCCTACAGACATTGGAATTATAAATAGCATTGATACGTTGAAAGAATTGTTCAAAACAGTTTTTATCTCTTCTTTATTATTATCCGCAGTTAGCCTTGAAAGCTCTGGGAATATTATATTTGATAATGTATATGAGAATACTCCTACAATTATTATGTATAAATTATATGAATATTCAATAGCTGAAACGGCTTGCCCATTTTCAAGTCCTGATGCAAATCTTATATTTACTAAATTATTTATTGGTTGAACCCATGTGCTAATTAATATCGGTAAAGCTAATATTAGCATCTTCTTTATGCCGTCGTCTTTTAAATCAATAAAAAATTTAGGTCTATATCCCTTTTTGAAAGCCACTGGAAGTTGAACTAAAATTTGTGTTCCCCAACCTATAAGCATCGCAATTGCCGCACCTTTTATTCCATACTTTCCGTTAAATAAAAGTAGGTACAAAATTACTATTCCGTTCGCAACCACACTTATTATAGACGGAATTCTAAATTCATCCATTGATTGTAAGAATCCAACAAACACAAATGCTATCGCTGTAAATAACATTATTGGGAATAGTATTCGTAATAATTCTATTGTCAGTCCATATGCATTCGGATCTAAATTAGGTGCAATCAAATTAGTAACTTGTGGTGCAAATACCACACCTAGTATAGTTAGAACAAGAGAAATGACTATGATTATACTCATAAAATTGTTCATAAATTTCATTGCACGTTCTTTGCCATCTTTTTGCAGAAATTCGTTAAATATTGGAATGAATGTAGATGATATTGCCGCCCCTAAGCTCATATCCAATAGTTGAAGTGGAATTCTTGATGCAGTGAAAAACGCTGTTGCTTCATATCCAGTACCATACAAACTTGCAAAAATTATATTTCTAACTAACCCTAGTATTTTAGCTAGGAAAATAGCACTAAACATAAATGTAAAAGTCTTGATTATCCCTTTTTTCATATTGTCTCCTTTATCTAGTCTTAATCCCCTACATAATATCACAATCCTTTTTATATAACAAGAAAACCATACAATTGTTACCGTATTTTAAGCATAAAAAAAGAGCTATTCAGCTCTCTTTTCAAATTGGTTTTTCGTCAAAATCTGAACATAATTTTCAGAATGATAAGCAATATTACTCCAGGGAAACCAAGTAATGTTATGCAAGATGCAGAGATAACATTAAATGGGATGATGAAGTTACAAATGTTTAGCATGGCGAATAAAGCCCCACCAAACAAGATGTTTAGGAAAACAGTTGCAAACCAACTATCTTTTCCAGCCATCATCTTTAGGAGCGAGAAGCTTCCAATTATTCCTATCACAGTGTAAGCTAGTCCATCCATAGGGATACCTCCTTAAAGTTCTTCTTTTCTGCCCTGTGATTTATGTTCCTAACATAGCAATCTATATTTTCCTAATTTAAATACTATTCTTCGTATTCAAATTCCCAGTCAAATATTTTAACTATGTCTCCTTCTTTTATGCCTCTCCTACGTAGTTCAGCTTCTATTCCCATTTTTCTTAAAGTATTATGGAAATAAGCCATTGATTCGTAATCTGAAAAGTTTACTCTTCTCATTATAGTTTCTATCTCTTTACCCTCGATTGTGAATGTGTTATTCTCTCTAGTTATTGACCAACCAGGAGTTTCGTCATCGAAAGTATAATGAGCCACTTTGTCTTCAACTTCAAATTCTTCTTTTGGAATGTCTTTTAAAAGATCTGCTATTCTCATAAATAAAACATCTAGACCTTCGCCTGTTACTGCAGATATTTTAAAGATTTCCATGCCATTTTCTTTAGCTTTTGCTTCTAATTTGGCAAAGTTTTCTTCATTTTGTAATACATCTGCTTTATTTGCTGCTATAATTTGAAGTTTTTTAGGTAGTTTTTCACTATAATTAGCTAATTCTATGTTGATTTTTTCAAAATCTTCTACAGGATCCCTACCTTCAGTTCCTGCAACATCTATTACATGAAGTAATACTCTTGTTCTTTCAACGTGTCTTAAGAATTGAAGCCCTAAGCCAACGCCTTCGCTAGCTCCCTCAATAAGCCCTGGAATATCTGCCATTACAAAGCTAGCACCATTTTTCAATTTTACTACACCTAAACTTGGTTCTAACGTTGTGAAATGATAGTTAGCAACCTTAGGTCTAGCAAGAGTCATCCTAGATAACAATGTTGATTTACCTACATTTGGATATCCTACAAGACCAACATCTGCAATCATCTTTAATTCTAAGATTACAGCTCTTTCTTTACCAGGTTCTCCTGTTTCTGCAAAGTTAGGGATTTGTCTTGTTGCTGTAGCAAAGTGAACATTTCCTTTTCCGCCTTTTCCGCCTTCAAGGATACATTCGACTTGATCTTCTTTAGATAAATCAGCAATAATAGCCCCAGTTTCTGCGTCTTTAACCACAGTTCCTTGAGGCACTTTTATATAAAGGTCTTCACCTTTTTTACCATTACATCTGCTGCCGCTTCCCGGTTCACCGTTCTTTGCAGCATATCTTTTGTTATATCTAAAATCTATCAATGTATTTAGCCCAAGGTCTACTTTGAAATATATGCTTCCACCTTTTCCGCCGTCTCCACCATCAGGGCCACCATTTGCAACATATTTTTCTCTTCTAAAAGAAATCGCACCATTTCCGCCATTTCCAGACGCAATAGTGATTTTTGTATAGTCTATAAACATAATTATTCCCCTTCTATGCAATATTTTACCATATTTTAGTAGGTTTTTCAATAAATTTTACATAATTAAGTCTTTGTTTTTACTGCTCGTTTTATACATAAAAAGCACCTATCCGTGGATAGGTGCCATTTTATTGATAGTTATTTAGTTTCTGTAACGATACTAACTTGTTTTTTATTTTTACCTTTTCTTTCAAACTTTACAACGCCATCTGCTTTTGCGTATAGAGTATCATCACTACCAATGCCTACATTTGTACCTGGATGAATCTTAGTTCCTCTTTGTCTAACAAGGATGTTTCCAGCTAAAACGTATTGTCCATCAGCTCTTTTGGCACCAAGTCTCTTTGACTCACTATCACGTCCGTTTTTGGTACTACCCATACCTTTTTTATGTGCCATGTTTTTCACTCCTTTCGAAATCTTGATCTATTAGCATTTTTATAAAATCCTAATGTATTTGATTTAGATTAAAAATCTAATTATTCAGCAGCTTCTTCTGCAGTAGCAGCTTTTTTAGAACTTGCTCTTTGGCTGATTTTTTCAATCTTAACCTTTGTGTATGGTTGTCTGTGTCCTTGTTTCTTTCTTTCATTCTTTTTAGCTTTGTATTTAAATACAACAACCTTAGGACCTTTACCTTGAGCAACAACTGTAGCTTCTACTTTAGCGCTTTTAACTGTTGGTGTTCCTACTTTGATTTTTTCACCATCAGAAATAAGTAAAACTTGATCAAAAGTAACTTTTTCACCTTCATTAACTTCTAATTTTTCTAGGTAAACTTCGTCACCTTCTGCTACTTTGTATTGTTTTCCACATGCTTCGATTATAGCGTACATCTAAAGCACCTCCTTCATATAAAACTCGCTAATCTCTTACTTAGGTAGCCTTACTAGGCATTTATAACCATAATTAGGCGGATTACACGAGTGACATTATACAACCTCAAGAGTGCAAAGTCAAGCATATTTTAGATAATTTTGGCAATAAAAAGAGGGACGCTCCTTGTTGTTAATTTTTTTATAATAAGGAGTGTCCCATTTATAAAAAAAGCAACCGGAAAATCCGATTGCTTTTAACTATTATCTAAATGCTAATACAGGTCTAAATCCGGTAGTTTCGTTTGCCGCTCCGTCAGCTTCTTCAAAACTAAATATACCAGCTCCAGCACCATCTTTGGCTTCTCCACCTCTTATAAAGAATGGGTTATTGCCACTTGGATACTTAGAAGTATCTCCAAAAATAGCATTATTTCCAACATAATGAGTTGAAGTTTCATATATTGCATTTCCATGAACATTTTCTGTTACACCATTTTTCTTATAGTTATTTAATGGGCCATCAGGATCGCCTACATTATACGCTTCTCTCATGTATGGCATTACTGTATCTGTTAATGATGTTCCATTTTCAGATATATTATCTTCCATATTTAACAGGTATGTGGCTACATATTCTCCAGCTCCACCGGCTAAATCATATACACCATATATATTTCCTGTTGTTGATGCGTGCATACCAGCTCTCGAATCTGTTCCAGTAGCATCATACGCATAGTTGTTGTTAAATTGATTTACTGATGGTGAATACGTTCCAGTTCCAGCACCACCGCCACCAGTTATATAACCGGAACATCTATTAGCAGACATTTCATAACCATTTCTACCATACGCACTAAACGCAAGATATGCTGTTGCTCCCCATTCACTACTCTTCATCATATGTGACGATAAAGCAGGATACATTACAGAAGAATAATCATATGCATCGCCAATTTTTATATTTGTGAAACTCTTAACACTTGGCACTGACTTTATTGTATTTGACTCACCAGGATCTTCAATGGTTGCATCGCTTCTTGAAGCTTCAAATTTTGCAACCCATATACCAGTTAAATCATTTGACCAATTACCATCTGCATTGTGTACTATAGAATCTTCTATTCTTTGGAATGCTGGATGCACGATATATTCATTAGAAAGATTCTTAACTGTAATTTCATTATTTATTAAGTTTTCTTCTCTATATTGTGTATTTGATGTTCCACTTAAGAACATTATATCTACAGATGCATAAATTGATCTTACATCATCTGGATTTGCAGCAACTGTTTTTCCATCTGCTTCAAAATAATTTATTCCATCAGTTGTTGAGTTTTGATAATAACCTTTTACCTCTGTTTTTGAACTGTTAGAGTAATAGATTATTTTGTATGCATAACGTGGTATCCATACCCAGTAACTTCCGTCCATCGTTTTTGCATTTGCCCAGATGCTTTCTTTTGAATCAGTCATTCCATTTCCTAAAGAATAGTTGTACCATGTTACTTTTTCACCATTTGCTGTCATCCAAGTATTTGGATTTATCTCTATTTCATCTTCCGGTCTTTGTAATGTACCATCCCAAATAATAGCTTTCATACCTGTTGCCATCGCAGGTTCATTAGGTAATGTTCTCGCGTGAGCTGCAGGTGTTCTTATTTCTGTTACATCAGACTCGCTTACGTTTCCAGCTTTATCTGTTGCTCTTGTTCTAACATGATAAATTGTTTGAGGTTCTAATATTACATCTTTTAATTTTTCAACCCAAGTGTATTGCAAATCATCTGCTTTTTTATAACCATAAACAACTTTATCAATTCCACTTTCCTTGTCTTCTTGTTTATTATGAACTGTAAGTTTCATATCATAACCTATTTCATCAACTGTCGGTGCAGTTGTTGTTGGCTTCTTTGTATCCAAGAATATCTTGTCTGATGCTACTGCATATATTAAATCGCCATCTTCATCAGTTTGATTTGCTGTAAAATATGCAAATAGCTCTATTTCACCATTTTCATCTTTCAATTCATAATCTGATACAAAACCTGAGTGTGGCATCCAAGTAATATCTGCCACATCTTCGTCTCCAGCATAAGAAAAATACATTAAGCTTGAACCTTGTGCTTTTAATGTTAAAGATACATGTCTATTATTTGTATATACCGCATCTTCATTAATAACAACTTTTGCCCCGTTTAGTGGTTTAAGAATTGTATCAACGAAATTACTATCTAATAACATTTTTCTAGAAACTTTATACATCACATTGTTTCTATCTGTTACACTTCTATTTCCAGCAAAATCTTCTACATATAATACTATGTTTTGTACATCATCACCGTACGGTTCTCCACTATATTGAAATTGTGGATATTCAGCATCTAAAGCTCTTAAATCATTTCCTGCAGCTTCATGCTCATTATATACTCTTAGGTATTCTTCATATTCTGACTTATATGTTGTTATGCTTTTTCCAACACTTGCTGTAACACCCTCTACTTTTTCACCTGTATATGCTTCCACATATGACCAACGTCCTTCTTGTGCAGCTTCTGGCAAATGACTTTGTGTACCTTGGAAATATGCTTCTACTGTTTTGTCGTTTTCCGCTCTTTTATTTTCTGGAATTGCATAATTTACTATTTTGTACATTACTCTAGAAATACCAGTTTCATCGTCTCTAATTACAATATTGTTGTCAGCCGTTGTATAAATATACGGTTCTATATCATCCACTTTATTTACAATTACATTTGTAACTTTTGCAAATCCTTCTGCATTTTCTACATATATACTATAGATATCATTTTCTGTAACTTCTATCGTGTCACCATACTCAAAAAAGTTTCCCATAGTTTTAAATTGATCAGCATTAATAGGACCACCTTTAAAATATTTAAACGTCCACAAATCATTTACATTAGGTTCATCTGGAACAGATACTATAAGTTTGCATCCCGTTGTCCACGCTAGTGGATTACCCGTCACTTTTATTTCAAAAGATTCGTCTGCTCCATAAACTCTATTTATACCTAACATTTCATCTGTTAATGTAAAATATTTAATTCCTTGATACGTTAAAGGGGTTGTAACATATATTTTTAACGAACCTTCATTGATTACATATCCTCTTTGAGAATCTACAAGATTTAAACTTCCTAGTTTTGAAAGGTCAACTCTATAATATTTTCCCGTATCTGTATCACTTGCTTGAATCTGTGCTTCAGGGTCCATTGTATATTCTACCGCAAGACCATTTTCACCATATAAAGCAGGAATAACACCTTTCTTTGCATAGTATTCTTTTGCGAATTGTTCAACTTCTTGCAAATCACTCATAAAGTTAGTAACTTCTCTATCTGCAGTCACATTTCTAAGTGTAACAACGGCTGTCATTGTAAGTATCAACATAACAGCAATTGTTATAACTAATACACTTAGTGAATAACCTTTTTCGTTCGTAAACATCCACTTCACCTCTATTATTTAGTTTACTGTTTCTTGCTTTGTTTGTAAATAGTCAATTACCCTACACAGCTTTTCTTTTTTTAACTCCTCTTTTGAAATACTATATACATATCCAGCAAAAATTATAAAATAATAATTTTTGTAAATAAGCATTTGATATATCCCCAAGTAAAATAAACCTAAAGCAAAAATTTTACTTACAAAATTATTTATTTTAAATTTATTTTCTTTTTTTAAAAAAGAATTCAAAATTTTTCCGCCATCAAAAGGAAGAACGGGCATCAAATTTATTAAACAAATTATTAAGTTAAATGTAGAATAAAGTGGATTTTTTATTATTCTAAAAAATAAAAAACTGGCAAGAGGGCCTGCCAGTGATATTAAAAATTCTTTTTGCGTCGAAATTTTTCCTTCGTATTTTGCATTTATTCCGATTGGTAATAAAGTAATTTCTGGTACATCAACTTTGCACGAAAGCGCCACTAAAATATGTGCTAATTCATGCATAATTACAAACACATAATAAACAAAAAATACATCTAACATTCCACATGCATACATATATGCCATCATTAAAAATACGTATATATGTATCTTTATCACCATTTTCTTATATTCCTTAGTTTGATTTTCACATAAATCACAATTATCACCCACTAGAAATATATGTTCAACTTTTAAACTTAGAATTATTTTAACAATAATATTCCTATCATTCCTACTATAACAAGTATAACTCCAGATAGAATTTGTTTTAAATTTATTTTCTTTTCCTTAATGTTTTTTCGATGTATGTTTTCTAAATCAATTACATATTCACTCAAAAACTCTTCCGCTTCATCACGAGCAATTTCTTTTCTTATATCAACAGTATCTTCATCAATATCTTCTTTTAAAATAAAAATTGCCTCTTCAATAATATTTGACGGAATATCTTTCACGCATATAACGTTTTTATTTGTGTTACTTGTCATCAAATCACTCCTCTTCCATTTTCTCATAAGTAATTTTTACCAAGTATGTGAAAAATATACACGTTTCAATTTAAAGTAAATAAAAAAAGATGCCGCTAACGCGACATCTCTATTCTTATCCATTTACATCTTTATATACTTGCTTAGCTGGTAAATCTCTTGTCTTTGCAATATACATTTTGTTGTTTGTTACACCAAATGTATCTTTCATTAGATTAAGTACCGCTTTGTTGTCTAAGCTCGATAAAGAAAATTTGTGTTTTTTACCATTGTCTTCAACCACAACTAGTTTTGTTGTATAAGCATGATTTTTCAAGAACTTTTTATTATAACTATAAATATACATTCCTGTTATTCTCATAACATCAAATTCTTTTGGAATATATAAAAATCTTGAGAATTTAAGCTTACCTTCTTTTAAACTAATTGTTCTTGTAAGTTCCATTAAGTATACGCCAAAAAGAGTCACTAATGTTGGTACTGTAATTGTATGATCTATACCTTCAAGATTTGCAAGACCCAAATAGAATCCCATAAATATACCTGTGCAAAGTGATAATCTTAATATGTATTTTGGATTTGCTGTAATATATCTTTCTCTAGCAAGATTCATTGTAGTTACGTTGTTAAAGAAAGCTCTATTATTAGGCTCTTTATATAAACGCTCTCCTAATATCCAATTTGTAATTATTAATATATATGTTATTGCTGTAATTATATATGTGCCCATTTAAAGCCCTCCTTAATATTAACTACTATTTTTCTAACCCATGATATTTCAAATAATCTCTTCTAGCTGTTTCTGGAGAATCTACACCAGTAGCATTTTTTACTGGTGAGAAATCTTCTTCTCTTTTTCCTCTTAATAGACCAAACTCTGGTATTTGAGAAAAAGCATCAAATAAGAAAGATTCAAATTTGTATGCATTTGGAGATTCTGGAGTTATAAATTCTCCCTCTTCATTCATGTATGCTGTTTTCTTGTGTGCAACATGATATGGTAATTTAAATTTTTCAATTTCTTCTAATGCTGATACGTTAAACAAGTTTAGAAGAACATGTCCTTCACCATAAACTAATTCACCATTCTCATCTCTCATATGAGCATGTTCTGTAGAAATTTCACTATATTCTATAACATATGGTTTTCCATCTTTCTTGCAGAATACACCAACTTTTTCATCTGGATTTGATTTTGGAACTGTTTTAGAAACAATTCTAAAATTGTTTTTAATAGCATATCCCATCAATAATGGATCAACTAGTTGTACAAGAACATTGTCTATACCAGCTATAAATATCCACTCAATACCTCTAGCTTTCATATCAGCTAGAATTCCATTTCTACCTAAGGCTTCAAATACTCCGCCATGTCCGTCCGCAGCTTCTTTTACTAATCCGTTTTCTTCAATAACAAGTCTTCCAGCTTCGTCCATCATTGGAAGTTCACCTTGTTTAAAGAAATAATTTGTTGCTTCTTTTGGATAACCAAAATAATTATTTTTTTCAAAGAAAGCAACAGTATCGTCGTTATTTTCTCTACTCGTCATAATGTACCAAGGTACTGTAACTCCGTACTTTTCTTGTGCGGCTTTTAAAATGTCGCATTGAATTTCAAATAAGCTTTTGTGTGATTCAAGACCTAAGTCATATGTTCCTTTTGGACCATCATGTCCAAGTCTTGTTCCTTGACCACCAGCCATAGTTACTATAGCAAGTTTACCCGCTCTAATCGCAGCCTCTCCTAGCTCGATTATTTCTGCTTTTTCTTCTGCTGATAATTTAGCAGAATCTTGATATGCCATTGGTTCGATTATGGCATCTTTCATCTCAACTTTTGTTTGAGATAGCGCATATAGATCTTTCATTTTTTCAAAGTCAATTCTTGCAACTTGTTGCATTAAATTTTCTTTGCCTTCATCATTTAATCTCTCATATGATTTGGCAATATGACTTTGACCGTACTTTTCTAATAGCGCTTTAAATTCGTCAAAATTCATAATAACACCTTCCTCAACAAACATTATACAATATTCAATATAAAAAGCAAAAATATTTTTCATAATATTCACGTAAAAAAGACGCCTTTTTTCGGCGTCTTTTTTTTATTATTTATTTTTTCTCTTCAATATCTAATTTTATATGTACATCTTTTAATTGATTTGGATATACAGGAGAAGGTGCTCCCATTAACAAATCTCTTGCTTTACTGTTTTTAGGGAATGCAATTACTTCTCTTATGCTGTCTTCTTGTGCAAGAAGCATAACGATTCTATCAAGTCCTGGTGCACATCCAGCATGTGGAGGAGCTCCATATTGGAATGCATTAAATAATGCTGGGAACTTAGCTTCAACATGTTCTCTTGTATAACCCGCAATTTCAAATGCTCTTTCCATGATTTCTACATCATGATTTCTAACAGCACCAGATGCAAGTTCATAACCATTACATACCATGTCATATTGATAAGCATAAATATCTAAAGGATCTTTTGTATTTAATGCTTCTAAACCACCTTGTGGCATTGAGAATGGGTTATGGTTAAATTCTACTTTACCTTCATCATCTTTTTCATACATTGGGAAGTCTACTATCCAACAGAATTTATAGCAATCTTTTTCTAGTAAATCTAATCTCTTACCAAGTTCAATTCTAATTAAGCCAGCAAGTTTTTGAGCTCTTTCTTCCTCTTCTTCTGCGATGAAGAATACAGCATCATTTTCTTTAGCATAAGTTTTTAAGAATTCTTCTGTCATTTCTGGTGTAAAGAATTTTGCAATACCACCAGCAAGTGTATTTCCTTCTTCTACTTTTACATATGCTAAACCTTTTGCTCCACCTTCAACTTGAGCAAACTCTCCCATGCTATCAAAGAATTTTCTTGTTTCTTTTGCAGCACCTGGAACTACGATTGCGATTATATGTTTATCTTGGAACGCCTTAAATTCTGTGCCTTCAAATAATTTAGTTACTTCTTGAAGAACTAATGGGTTTCTAAGGTCAGGTTTGTCGCTACCATATTTTTTCATAGCTTCTCTATATGGGATTCTTAAAATTCCATCTTCACTAACTTTCCATTTTGTATGTCTTCTAAATGTGTTTAATACAACATTTTCAACAACACCTAAAACATCTTCTTGTGTAGCAAAAGACATTTCAAGGTCTAATTGATAGAACTCACCTGGTGATCTATCGGCTCTTGGGTCTTCATCTCTAAAACATGGAGCTATTTGATAATATCTATCAAAACCAGACATCATTAACAATTGTTTAAATTGTTGTGGTGCTTGTGGTAATGCGTAAAACTCCCCTGGATGCAATCTACTTGGAACTAAGAAGTCTCTAGCACCCTCTGGTGATGAACTTGTTAGGATTGGAGTTTGAATTTCTACGAATCTCATTCCATCCATAATTTCTCTAATTGTTTTCATAACTTGTGCTCTAAATACTATGTTGTTATGAATTTTTTCATTTCTTAAATCTAAAAATCTATATTCTAATCTTAAATCTTCTCTTACATCTTGTCCGATATTAATTTCGAAAGGTAATACGTTTTTAGCTTTTCCCGTAACTCTAATTTCGCTTGGAATAACTTCAATATCTCCTGTTGCGATGTTAGGATTTTTGTTACTTCTTTCGCAAACTTTACCTGTAATAGAAATTGTACTTTCTGTTGTTACTTTTCTCATTTGTTCTAAGTGAGCTTCTTCTTGAATTGCAAGTTGTGTAACACCATAGTGGTCTCTTAAGTCAACAAACATCATAGACCCTAAGTCTCTAACTGTTTGTACCCATCCTGCAAGTCTTACTTCTTCGCCAACGTTTTCTAATCTTAGTTCGTGGCAATAGTGTGTTCTGTACTCGTTCATTTTTATTCCTCCTAATAAATTAATGTATTGGGACGTAAAATATTTCGTGCTAAGAAGATTATCTTAAAACAACAAAAAGTCCCATGAGCTCAATCTAGAACTCATGGGACGTATAGTCTTTGTACGTGGTACCACCCAATTTTATACTCATTAGAAATTTAACGCATATATTACGGACTTACTTTTTCTTCATAAGCCTGCTCCAAAGTGTCTTCTGATTAGTTTACTTTAGATACTTTCAGCCAAGGTATCTTTCTCTTCTAAAAGCGCTGTAATCGTACTCCTCTTCTTCATCACATTACAAGGTGAATTATAATCCCTTTTACAAAGATTGTCAATGCTTTAAGGTGGACAAAACCGCCTTTTTGATGTATTATCATTACTTGAGAAACATGTAAAGGAGTGATTATTTTGCTAAGTGATATCGAAATTTCAAAAAATTCTAAAATGCTTCCTATTCAAGAGATAGCAAAAAAAATAAATATTAATGAAGATGACTTGGAATTATACGGCAAATATAAAGCAAAACTTTCTGCGGAGCTGATCAATAAGGTTCAATCTAACAAAGATGGAAAGCTTGTATTAGTAACAGCTATTAACCCTACTCCTGCCGGAGAAGGCAAAACTACTGTTAGTATAGGCCTTGGTCAAGCGTTATGCAGATTAGAAAAAAAAGCATTACTTGCACTTCGTGAACCATCTCTTGGTCCTGTTATGGGATTAAAAGGCGGTGCAACTGGTGGTGGTTATAGCCAAGTAGTTCCAATGGATGATATAAATCTACACTTTACAGGTGATATTCACGCATTAACAGCAGCCAATAACCTTCTTTCAGCAATGATAGATAATCACATTTATCAAGGAAATGAATTAGGTATTGATCCTAATAATATTACTTGGAAACGTGCTCTTGATGTAAATGATAGAACTCTTAGAAATATAACTATTGGACATGGAACCAAAAACGGTCCAGAAAGAAACGATGGTTTTTCTATCACAACAGCTTCTGAAATGATGGCGATTCTTTGTCTTGCTGAAGATTTAACAGATTTAAAGAAACGTATTTCCAACATTTTAATTGGATATACTTTTGATAAAAAACCTGTCTTTGCATCTGATATAAAAGCTGAAGGTGCATTAACAGCACTTTTAAAAGATGCTATGAAACCAAATTTAGTTCAAACTTTAGAAAATACGCCTTGTATTATTCACGGTGGACCTTTCGCTAATATCGCTCACGGATGCAATAGTGTAGTTGCTACAAAGACTGCATTAAAACTTGCAGACATAGTAGTAACTGAAGCTGGTTTTGGGGCAGATTTAGGAGCCGAAAAATTCTTAGATATAAAATGTAGAATGGCAGGATTAAAACCAGATGCTATTGTCATTGTAGCTACTATTCGTTCATTAAAATATAACGGTGGCGTTGAACTTGCTAATTTAAAGGAAGAAAATTTAGAAGCGTTAGAAAAAGGATTTTGCAATCTTCAAAAACATATCGAGAATATGAAAAAATATGGAGTTCCTGTTCTTGTTACTATTAATAAATTCGAATCAGATACACTAAACGAAGTATCATTACTTAAAAAGTTGTGTGGTGAAAATGGAGCCGAATGCACAGTATCCGAAGTATTTGCCAAAGGCGGTGAAGGTGGATTAGATCTTGCGAATGAACTTATCAAAGTTTTAGAAAACGAAAAATCAAACTTCCACCCTATTTATGATGAAAAACTATCTATCAAAGAAAAAATAGAAACTCTTGCACGTGAAATTTACGGTGCAAAAGGTGTTGAATATTCAGAGCAAGCATTAGAGCAAATCTCGCAAATAGAATCAATCGGATTAGATAAAAAACCAATTTGTGTTGCAAAAACTCAATACTCATTATCTGATAATGCAAAACTTCTTGGAAGACCTGAAGATTTTACAATCACAGTTAAAGAAGTAAAAGTTTCTAACGGTGCAGGATTTATAGTTGTTATAACTGGCACAATAATGACAATGCCTGGATTACCTAAAGTTCCAGCTGCTGAAAAAGTGGACGTGTTACCAGATGGAACATTAACTGGTATATTTTAAGAATTTAAGCTGATGTCTCATCACATCAGCTTTTATATTGGAGGATTTAAATTGGAAAATTGTAAGCTATGTGCTTTTAATTGTAATGTTAATAGAGATGAATGTTTAGGACGTTGCAAATGTGGTGCTTCGCCAAAACTTGCACTCTCTTCCATCCACATGTGGGAAGAACCTTGCATTAGTGGTACGAACGGTTCTGGTACGGTATTCTTTTCTGGATGTAATTTTAATTGTGTGTTTTGTCAAAACCATCAAATATCTCACGAACAATTTGGCAAAGAAATTACCATAGAACGATTAGCTGAAATCTTTTTAGAATTACAAGCGAAAAATGTACACAATATAAATTTAGTATCGCCCACTCCATATGTACACAATATTATAAAAGCATTAGATATTGCAAAACAAAATGGTCTCACAATCCCAGTAGTATATAACACAAACTCTTACGAAAATGTTGAAACTATTAAGATGTTAAAGGGATATGTTGATATTTATCTACCAGATTTAAAATATTTTGATAATGAATTAGGTATGAAATATTCAAAAATCCCAAATTATTTTAATGTGGCGACTGAAGCTATAAAAGAAATGATTTCACAAGTTGGTACACCTAAGTTTGATGAAAACGGAATTATTAAAAGCGGCGTTATAATAAGACATTTAGTTCTACCAACTCATCTTACCGAAACCAGAAAAATAATTAATTGGATAAAACAAAATCTACCACAAGATATTTTTGTTAGTATAATGGCACAATACTTTCCTACATATAAAGCAAACGAATTTTCAGAATTAGGTAGAAAGTTGACTAGAAGAGAATATGAATTTATTCTTAACATGGTTTGCGAATTAGAAAACGGTTATATTCAAGAGCTAGGTTCTCATGAAGAAGAATATGTACCAACTTTTAACTTAAACGGAATATAAATAAAAAGCTAATTGAGTAGATTCTCAATTAGCTTTTATTTTAATCTTTGTATCTATTTTCTCTTTGAATTTTATCAGAAATTTTTGTAACTTCTTTTAACATCTTTGTGATTACTTTTAATTCGTCTTCACAAAAATCTCTCCACTCAGCTTCTTTTTCTAATGCTTTTTGCTTTATGATAAGTAAATTCGCATTAGTACTCATATCATATCCTGGCGCTAATTCATATTGTCTTAGTTTCTTTTCAATTTTTGGAGTAAGCCCTCTATCATAAATATCTTTATATAATTTTTCTAACTCGTGTAATATTTCTAGATTTTGATGCAAGGTTAAAACATTGTTATAATGAGTTTCATATTTTTCAGTTAAATCATCAACAACTACACTTAATAAAACTTTCAAGTAAAGTGCAGACATTTTTCCCTTTTGAACATCACCAATCATTATCTTAAAGGCTTCACTTTGTTTGTAACCATCCTTGTATTGTCTTCTTTGTGTTAATGCATCATACACATCAGCTACTTTTATAAGACTTGCCTCTTCAGGAATGTCTTCTTCTTTTAATCCATCTGGATATCCAGTTCCATCTAAATTTTCGTGATGACCTCTTACAATAGGAGCTAAATCTCTAAAGTTAGGATATTCCATACAAACTTCATAACCATATACTGTATGTTTTTTCATGATATGGTATTCTTCATCAGTTAATTTCGATGTTTTTTGTAATATTTCTGGAGGTATTCTTATTTTTCCAACATCATGAAGATATGCAGCAAGTACGCATCTTTTTACATCTTCATATTTCATTTTCATTTTTTTGCACATTGCCATAGTAACTTTTACTACACCTAAAACGTGTGCATTTGTGAATATGTCTAATCCTTTAAGAACTGATATTTCCAAGTTTATTTCATTTAAAAGATCAGCTTCATTTATTCTGTTTGCACCTAAGACATCCATCTCCATAAACCTTTTCTTCATTTGTACCTCCCGATTATATAACCTTATACGAACCATCGTTTAGGCTTATCTCTATCCACTTTTGATTCATTTTTAAAACCAATTTATATTCTCTATCTGTTAAATCCGCATCCAAATGTGCCATATAATACTTAATATCTTTTATAAATTCATCTATATCTGTTATGTCTTCTAAATATTCCGGACTTGTTATATTGGCATATATAACATTTATATCACACTTACAATAATCATCTAATAATTTTCTAATTTTTTCGAAAATTTTATTTTTTATATTCACCTGATATTCTTCGCTCATTTTTGGAGATATCTTCGGTGATATTATAAACTTACCATGTTTTAATTTATATGTTTCAACTTTATCTGAAGCTTTTCTGTATTCTATATACCCTGCAATTTCTTCTTTTTTTATTTTGTATTTTGCAATTTCATTTGAAAGCTTTTCGTATAACCAATCATAACCAACATAAATCTTTGTTATCTCTATTCCTGTTGTTTTTCCATTTCTCTTTATTATAAAGTCTGGACACTCTGATTTTGAAATCTCTCCATGCTTTATTTTGAATTTTTGAAGATATTCAAATACTGTTATAAATTCATTTATTTCTTTTTCTAATTGTCTATCTTTTTTTATTTCTTCATTTATTCTATCTTGCCAAATATCAAGGTCGCTTTTTTCAGCATGAATAGTATTTACTTGCATAGTAAAAAGATTTAGATTTAATATTTTTTCATCTAAATGAAGTTTTATATATGCGTCTTCTATCATGCCGTGATTTTTGTGTAATTCAACTATATCTTCTATTGAATTTACCATTCTTTTCAACCTTTCGTTATATTGAATTTCATGTTTTTTTCATATATAATACATAAATGTAACATATACTTATACTATCATACATATGTAGTATAACCTAACAATTATGAATATTCAAGAAAAGTTACTTAAAGAATGTTTTTACGAAAGGATGAATTTTATGTCTTTTATGAATGGTTTCGAACGCGATAGAATTTATGCTGAAATGGACGAATCTTCAGGTAAATCTAAAGGTGGAATTTTTTCAAAATTATTAAGCATCGTACTTTTACTTTCAATTGGTTTTGCAAGTGGTAGCATCTATTCTACTTTTCATAACGCAAATCTAATAACACAAACAAGTACAGATGGAGCTCAAACAATATTACCTAACACAACACAAATATCATCAGGAAATAATTTTGCAGTATTACCTGCTACATCCTTATCAGCCGTAGTTGAAAGTGTCGCTGATTCTGTTGTAGAAATCACTCAATATACAGCAACCCAGTCAATTTACTATTCAAAAACCGGTTTTGCAGAAGGAAACGGAAGTGGCGTAATAATATCTGAAGACGGTTATATCCTTACAAACAACCATGTTATTGCTGGTGCTGAAAAAATAAAAGTTAGATTGAGAAATGGAACAGAGTATGATGCAACATTAGTCGGAAAAGACGCAAAAACAGATATGGCTATTATTAAAGTTGAAGCTACCGGATTAAAAGCTGCCTACTTTGGCGATTCTACCTCTACTCTAGTTGGTGATTTCGTAATGGCAATTGGTAATCCTTTAGGAGAACTTGGTGGCACTGTAACATACGGTTTTGTTAGTGCTTTAGAAAGAGAGATTACTATTGATGGTTCTACTATGAATTTAATGCAATTTGATGCTGCTGTTAATCCTGGTAATTCTGGTGGTGCGTTATTCAATATAAAAGGTGAATTAATTGGTATAGTGTCTGCTAAATCTACTGGTTATGATGTTGAGGGTCTTGGATTTGCTATACCTGTAAATGATGTACAACAAGTTATTGATGATATATTAACTCACGGTTATGCAACTAACAGACCATTCCTTGGTGTATCTTTAGATAATGGTGCTTATGCAAGTAACAATGATCCTTTTGGTGGATTTGATAGTTTCTTTGGTATGTTTTATCAACAAATTCAATACGGAGCATCAGTCGTAGAAGTTTCAAAAGATTCTCCAGCTGAAAAAGCAGGAATCGAAGCTGGTGATATCATCGTTTCAATCGGCGGAAAAGTTATCTCTACAGCAGCTGAGGCAACAACAGAAATTTCTAACTATAATGTTGGTGATGAAGTTGAAATTGGTTTAATTAGAGATTCTAGAACCAAAACAGTAACAGCTGTTTTAGAAGAATATAAAGGTCAATAAAAGTTCACAAAAAAGAGAACTATTCGAAAATAGTTCTCTTTTTTGTTATACATTCAAATTTTCCGGATCAAATACTGTTATTGGTATATACGCATCCGAATTTCTATAATTATCGTTATATGGTGATTTATAATAGCCTATGGTTTCATTGTATACTTCTATGACAATAACAGTCCCTTCTTCTGCTCCAACCCATCTTGTTGTATATTCAAATTCTGTTGCCTGAAACTCTTGCTCTAACTCTTCTTCATCAAGCAAGTCTCCGTCTTTTATGTATCCAAACCTTACTATAAAATGCATCTTTTAAAGCTGGTTTATAATCAAAACCTTCAACGAATAAATCTTCTAGAGTTTTTATTTCTTTCATTGTTTTGAAACTGTAATTTCTATCTACAAAATTTCTTTCACCTGATATATATGCATTTTCCTCGTTTTCTAAATCAATGTATATATTACCTATTCCATACATTTCAAAATTTTCATATGTATATGCATTAACAACTTCTTGATATAATTTTTCTTTATTTGATATATCAGTAAAATATTCACTAAAGTTTTCAGAGACAGCGAACACTTCTCCTGGTGAATCATAAATTCTATAAACCTTTGTATATACAAAGAATTTGTCTGGCTCTGATTGAGCTTTTCTTTCTAGTTCAACAACTTCTTTTTTAGCCAATTTAATTATATGTTCTTTTGCTCTTTCTTCATTTTCATATGGTTCGTCATACATATCTGAATAAACTTGAATATCCGCAAAATAATTTGTTGTTTTATCATTTTCATAAGCACTATAAACCACAATTGGATCCATATTAAGATATGATAAATTTATAACATTTTTACGACCTAAAGATTCATCTTCATAGATTTTTTCCTCAGTTAAGTACTTATCATAAATTGCTATCGCAGATGGCATGCTACCGAATTGTAAATATACATATTCAGAATCTCCACTACCTAATTCCATTTCAGCAGAAACATATTGAGTTGAAAAGACAAACGAATTTGTGTTTAGTTTTCTAATTCTATTTACTTTCTTTACGACTTCATCTTCATCAACATTTAAAATTGGTGCATCCCATAGTTCTTGATCAAATTCATATCCGCCATCCCACATATCTGTTTCTTTATCCCATTGTTTCTGCCAGGCTTCATCTTCGTAAAACTCTGCAGCCATTATTTGCGCCATGGAATTTTTATCTACAAACAAATCACTAAAACTAATTTCTTCGCCACTAATAAGTTCTAAATTTATATCTTTCGTTTCATATTTATAATCAGCTTGTCCTGAAAGCTTAGAGGTTGTGATACTTGTTCGTACACTTATTACATTAGAAAAACTAGAATGTATATTTTGATATGCAGTATATCTTATATCATTAATTTTATTTGCGTTAAAACTTGAAAACGCTGCATCTTTTAATTTATCATTTACACTCTTTTCAACTTCTTTGTTAATAAGTCCACTAATTTTATAATATTTAATTTCTGTATCGCCTTCTTGATATGCTTGCTCGATCCAAGTTATTGAATTTTCATCAAAAGTTCCGTTTACATCTATACCTAAATAACTTTTAGAAACTTCCTCTTTTTCTCCTGATGAAACCAAAATTTCACCACTTTGACTTTCATTTATTTTTTTGTCGATTGTATTTTGTATCATTCCATATGTTATCAATCCTGATACTATTGCAAAAACAACCAACGAAATAACAATTATTATAAAAGGTTTCTTATTCATTCACATTTCCCCTTATTTAGTTACTGGCACATATCCTGCTTCTTTAGCTACTGCTTGACCTCTTGGCGAAAGCATAGCTTCAACAAGTTGTCTTACAGGACTTCCTTCTGGTTCATTTGCATTTATAACAATGTTATAATATGTTCCTATTGGATATTCACCTTTTTGAATTGTGTTAAAGTTTGGTTCCACACCATTTACACTTAATAGTTTTACATTTTCTTTTGAATACATTGTTGTTGCATAGTAATAGTAAGAATATCCTAATGCATCCTTAGAATTATCGTAGTCTGCAATTGCCGTTATTAGTCCCGCCATTGTTTCTTCAAATGTCTCTGTAACAGGTTCTAACATTTTAACGCCTTTCATTACTAAAGCTAACATTCCAGTTTGGCTTCCTGAGTTTGTTGGTCTTTGGTAAGGAATAATTTTTGAATCTTCTCCACCAACTTCATTCCAGTTAGTTATATCTCCTGAATATATTTTTTGAATTTCTTCTAAAGATAAATTATCAACTTTATTTTGAACATTTGCTAAAAATACAAATGCCTCATTAACAACTGGTATAACTTCTAATTCAACACCTTTTTCTTTCGCAAGCGCAAGTTCTTCAGCTGATGGTTGAGTTACAACAATCAAATCAACTTCACCATCAATAAGTCTTACGTATGCGGGATGAGTGTTAGTATAATCTGTCACAATTTCTTCTACAGGTGTAGCTGTAAAATTTGCCATAAACGCGTCTGTTAATGGTTGTGTTGCAAGTGAAGCGTCTACTTTTGGATAATCTTCTCCAGACCAAAGAGCTTCATTCGAAATTACTACATCATCACCTGAATTGTCTCTAGATGGATTTATCCTTGAATCATCGGTGAAATAAAAATAACTCCATACACATCCACCAATAATTGCACATACAATCAAAATAATTACTACTATGCTTAATGTTTTTTTCATAGTCCGTCCTCCTTTTCTCGAAAATATTGTATATTATATCCCCGTTTTTTACAATAAAAACGGCTAAAAGCTCACATTTTTTACCAATTTTATTGAAAAAGTAGACATAATATGATAAAATTACGAGGCTTAGACCACATATACTATTTTAAGGAAAGGAACGCTATGGAACTTACAATCATCAAGGATCCCACACTAGGCAACAGCGATACCAAGGCACTCATCAAATTTTGGAAGCTTCTCGTACCGGACTACGAGGAATTCATTTTACCCAGCACTCAAATGCCTGGTTTTTCGCACATCTACTGTATCGATCTGCCCCTGCTTCACAATGAAGCCCTGCCCGTATTCACAAATGTTATCGGCGAAAAAAGACTTCAAGCCATTCTGCGGCACTGCGGTTATGGTGTAAAATTTGCTCGCCCTCTGAATCCCAAGATTCTCGAAAATGATCTCGCATGTCTTCGCACACTTGAAAACGCACAGTATTATTTGCACGGTTTCAAACACCTCATCTCTATGATGGCAACTCATCTGTGTGATGCTCCCGAGGATATGGACGACCTGACTAAAGCAAAATACATCCGGTCCTTCTTCACATTTTTCTCTGCTGGAGAATTTTTCGTAGAAGAGCTTTGGTTAAACAATGGTCAGCTCACCATCAACTACACAAAATGGGACAATCTGCATAAGCATTATCTCTTCCCCGAGGAAACATTTTTGCTCTATACCCTTATGGGAAAGACTGTACATGTGCGTTATGGCGCAATCCAATTTGCACTGGAACAGCTTGAACCTAAGCTTCGCAAAAAAGTCATTGAACTTTCTGAGCTCAATCATGTTGAATATCCTATCACATACAAGAGCAACTACAAGTTCCGTGACTACCGTGCCATAAAGACACAAATTCATGCAGACCACTACTACACGTCATATACGACATTTGCAGTTAAAGAAGCATTCACGGAAAGCAAATTCCAAAACTTTATGATTGCAATGCTTATGATGTTGCTTCATCCGCTTTCCGAATTCGATGAAAGAGCTCATTTTGTCAGAACTTTTGAAAACGGCCTTCTCGCAAGCAGAAATGTAAAGCACTACGAACTCACGGACGAGATCCTGGGAACATTCCAAATCTCCGGCGAAAGAGAACGTGACTGCTATTTCGAACTCTTCAAATATATGGCCGATGAGAATCTTGTTTTCAAAGGAATGGCATATAACATCGAAACCGGCGAGCAGATTCCCGAGCATGAATTTGAATGGCAGACATACTATGCATTGACACTCTTCGCAATTCAGCGCGGTTACATCAATGCAAATATGCCCCTCAAGCAGTGCTTTGAAACAATCGATACTCTGGCCGAGTTTTACAGTTATGACGACGATGCTCTCAGACAAAGTATTAGATCAATGATTGCTGTTTACTGGTTCTCTGAAAAGTCCGATGAGGATGCTGCAAATCTTGCAAACGTCATGGGCATTGATGCTGCATTCGAAAAAGAATATTTCGGCATCGAACACAAACTTTCTCCTGAAGAAACCATTCTCAAGTTTGCTACTAATAACGGTATCAAAATTGAGAACTCTCAGCAAACAGCTGAAATGATTCAGGGATTCTGGATTCCTTACTTCGGCGATGCTATCGCTGAATACAGTGAAAACGACGATGAGACCGCTTTCAAAAAAGCAATCGGATTTGACTCTGATTTTGGCAGTGCATACTTTAACCTTAAGGACATCGATATCTCAAAGGTACAAGAAAAGCTGCTCAGTCTCAAACGCTCTCGTGCTTCTGAAAAACAGATGCAAAGCAACGGGTTGCTTATCGCCCTTTACTGTTACATCATCGAAGGAAATATTCCTTGCGGTGCAAAAAATCGTACGCCCGAAAGAATTAAGAGCCTCCGCACGGACAATCTGAAATCCTTCATCGCAGCGTAAATATAGCCCCCTTGAGACACATGTTCAAGGGGGCTAATTTTTTATTAAAAATTCTACGTTTTATATTATAAAAATTAATGTTACAATAGTTCTAAGATATATAATTTATATAAGGAGTTCATACATGGAAAATATAGAACGTTCTAAAGCGGAAAGATTTATAATTGTCGGTTATGGTTTAAGCATAACCGCAATATTATTAGTAGTTGTATACGGTTTTATTTTCAGTAACGGATTATTTAGAAAATACGGAAAAAACGAGATTATAATAGCAACAAAAATAGATCTTAATACTAAATATGATATTAATGGTTATCCAACTTATCATCCTACATATTACTATGAAATAGATGGCATGAACTATGAATACACACCTCTTTTTCCAACAACGGTTTTTAGCGAAGAAATTATGACAAAAAAGTTATACTATAATCCTAGTAATCCTACTAATGTGGTAGCTGAATACGAAACTATTTTTCGTACCGAACACTGGGGAATACTTTTCTTTTTTGCTCTGATTATTACCGCGTCAAATATTTGTGTTGCTTATGGAAAAAACATAAAGAAAAAATTAAAGCATTTAGAAACTAACGGTACTTTATTAAAAGATCAACCTTGTATTTTGATGCCAACTAATAAATTTTTTGACGATAAACCAATAATGAAAGCAGAAATAGAATATATTTCACCAACGGGCGAATCAATTACATTTAGCAAACTTGTATATGATTATCCTGAAGAACGAGGCACGCTATATGCAGATGTATTATTTGATTCTGAAAATCCATCAATATATATAGTAGATTTAAATTGGTAAAATTAAATCCCTCTTGAACTAATATCAAGAGGGATTTTTTTATTGTTCTATATTAAAGTCTATGTAATACATACTTAAATCATTTTGATCTACTAATAAATCAGCTGTTTGCACCTCTTCGTCATAATCTCCAATTTTCTTTTGACTAAAAACTATAAGTTCTCCATCAGGCCCCACATAATCTATTTCGATTTTTATAACAGGTTCTTCATTTACATATGTATTAGTTTGGACCACTCTACAAGGTAAGTTTCTAAAAAGAGTTCCGTGTTCTTGTAAATGTTTTAATTTTCTTTCTTTTTTTATTGTTCCTATCAAAATTCCTAAACCAATACATGCAAATATACCTGCAAAAACAATTACAAAGCCAGAAGACCAATAAAATTTAGTTTGATATTCAGGTACTACTTTACTTGGATCTGAAGAATTATAATATAAAGTTGTGTCTTTCATATCTTCTACACCGATATTGGTATAATACCATGGAGTATATGTGTATTTTTTTCGACCAACAGTATAATAATACGTTGGTTTATATGTATCTGAAGAATCTTCATCTCCGTAACTAATCTCTATAGTCACTCTATCAGCTTCTACAGTTTCATTTTTACCTATTTTTCTTATCATTCCACCAAAACAAAAAGAACCAAAAAACACTAATACAAAAATTGCAATTCCAATCATTATATATCCTGGTACTCTTTGACTTTTTAATTCTTTATATTCTTGTTCGTACATAGATTTTCTCCTTTGTATCTCATTATCTACAATCATTATAGCATAAAAAAAGATTAACAAATAAATTGTTAATCTTTTTTATATACTCTACGCAATTTTCATTTCTATTCTTAACTTATCTGCAATGATCGCTATAAACTCACTATTCGTTGGCTTGCATTTTAGTGGTGACACTGTGTTACCAAACATCATTCTGTTTGTCTCAAGCGAACCTCTTGACCAAGCAACTTCTATCGCATGTCTTATTGCTCTTTCTACACGCGATGGTGTAGTTTTAAATTTCTTTGCTAATGTTGGATATAATTCTTTAGTAATTGAATTTATTACTTCCATATCTTGTACGGCCAATGTTATTGCTTCTCTTATATATTGATATCCTTTAATATGCGCTGGCACTCCAACTTCATGAATTATATTAGTTACCGAAGTTTCTAACGAATTTGGATTTTCTGTTATGTATGGTGCTTTCATTTGTGCTACACCAATTTGATTAGGACTTCTTAAATCTATAAGTCCCGCTTTTACTTCTCGAATTCGTTTTAGTAACATCTCTAATTCGAATGGTTTAATCATGTAATACTCGGCACCCAACATAATTGTTTTTTGAGTGATTGCATCTTGACCGATTGCTGATAATACAATATATTTCGTTTTTAATTTTTTAGGTGCTGCATTTAATTTTTCTAACACGCCTATTCCATCTAGCTTAGGCATTACTATATCTAATAGCGCTACATCTGGTTCTAATCTGTTTAGAACCTCTAGTGCTTCTTCTCCATCTTTTGCTATTTCTAATACTTCGATATCAGGTTTGTTATTTAGAAATTCACGTACTATTTCTGCAAACTCAAGATTGTCATCTGCGATAACAACTTTAATCTTTTCTTGCATAAAAACCTCCTAACATTGCCGTATGATTTAGTTATTTTATAACAACATTCAGCAATAAATTTTGATTACTCTCAAAGTATACTACCAAAATATGGTAAAAGCAATATTAAATTGTAAATTTTTTACAGCTATTGATAATATGTTTCTTTTAATGTTACAATCGCTGTTCTAGCAGTCTTCTCTTCTATATCTTTTAAAACTTGTTCTGCTCTATCAGCTTCTACTGTAATTGTAAAAATTATATTATCTGAAAAATCTGTGTCCCTTACATTTATTGATTGCTTTTTGAAGTAATGATTCAAAATGTTAAGATAGTTATAGTTCGTATCTATTTTATATTCATTACACAATTTCATTGTAACTTTTTCAGCGGCAGTTACCGCATCTTTGGCTGCAGAACTATATGCTCTTACAAGCCCTCCTGTTCCCAATAAAATTCCACCGAAGTAACGCGTTACCACAACCATTACATTTTGCAAATTTTCTCCACGTAATAATTCCAGTATTGGAGCACCCGCAGTTCCACTAGGTTCTCCATCGTCACTCATTCGCTCTCCAACGTTCATTATTCGATATGCAAAGACGTTATGTCTTGCATCTCTATGTTCTTTTCGTATTTTCTTTAATTCGTTAGTAGCCTCTTCTTCTGATTGAACCTTTATAACTTTTGCGATAAATTTCGATCTTTTCTCTACAATTTCCGCACAATATTCTTTTTCTTTTATTGTTACAAAAGTATTCTCCATAATATCCCTTTCTATCGGCACCAAAAGACATTTTATTACCATCAAAAGTGCTTTATCAAGTGTTTTTTATTGCCTTTTTTCGACATTTATTGCGCTGCTACATATGCTGTACTATATGCTATTTGCAAGTTAAATCCACCAGTGTATGCATCTACGTCTATTATTTCTCCAGCAAAATATAATCCATTTACAATTTTGGACTCCATTGTTGATGCATTAATCTCTTTTGTGCTAATTCCTCCCGCTGTAATAATCGCTTCTTCAATTGGTCTAAAACCTTTTATTGTGAATTCTAAATTTTTTAATAATTCTGCTAGATTTTTACGTTCTTCTTTTGTTATTTGATCTGTTTGTTTTTCTTCGTCTATTCCTGATTCTTCAACAATATAAGGAATCATTTTGCCTGGTAATAAATCAGCTAATGAATTCTTATATTGTTTCTTTGTGTACTTTTCTAAATCTCTTTGTATTCTTGCTTCTAATTTTTCTGTAGTTAATGCTGGTTTTAAATCTATTTTTATTTTGATTGTTTGCGATTTTAATTTTTCTTCTATATTTTTTACTCTTAAAAGATGTGCACTTCCACTTAGTATAATTGGACCAGTTACACCATAATGAGCAAATAACATTTCTCCAAAATCTTCATACACTAATTTTGTTCCGTCAAAAATTTTTATTCCGACGTTTTTTAAAGAAAGGCCTTGTAGTTTTTCTATTTTCTTCTCATATGTCTCTAGTGGAACTAATGAAGGTTTCGGTTCTACTATTGTATGTCCAACCATTTTAGCAATCTTATATCCATCACCTGTTGAACCTGTTGTAGGATAGCTTTTTCCTCCAGTTGCAAGAATTACTTTATCACAAGAATATGTTTTTCCCGCTTCAGTCTTCACACCAGTTACCCTGCCATCTTCTACAACTAAGCATTTAACAGGACTATCTACTATTACTTTAACGTTTTGTTTATCTAGTTCTTTTTTTAGTTTATCAATAACTTCCATGGCACTATCTGAAACTGGAAAAACTCTATCTCCTCTTTCAACTTTTGTTTTAACACCAATTTCGTTAAAAAAGTTTATAGCATCTTGGTTTGTAAATTTACTAAAAGCACTAAACAAAAATTTACCGTTACCAGGTACATTCTTTATGAAGTTATCCATGTCTGTAGCATTAGTTATATTGCATCTGCCCTTTCCAGTAATAGAAAGTTTTCTTCCCATGCTACGCATTTTTTCTAATATAGTTACTTGATTGCCATTTCTACTAGACATGATTGCTGCCATCATCCCTGCAGCGCCACCGCCTATTACAATAACATTCATGTTTTCACCTCACGGAATTTTATAATTTATTTTTCTAACAATTCAACAGCATCTATTACCGCAATTTTTCCATAAGTATATGTAAGTCCACCTTGTAAATATGCAACATATGGTGGTCTAACTGGACCATCACAGCTTATTTCGATTGAAGAACCTGATGTAAATGAACCTGATGCCATTACGATTTTGCTTTCATATCCAGGCATATCACAAGCTTCTAGTGTAACAGCAGAATCTATTGCTGAATTAGATTGAATACCTTGGCAGAATTTTATAAGTTTATCTGGGTCATTTAATTTAACCATTTGAACAATGTCTGATCTTCTTTCATTATATTTAGGAGAAACTTCGTATCCTAACTTTTCTAATAATCTAGCTGCAAAGATTCCAACTTTTTTAGCTTCTGTTACAATATGTGGCGCCATAAATAATCCTTGTAATACTTTTCTATTAAAGTCAAATGTAGCTCCACCTTCTTTGCCAAGTCCAGGTGCACTATATCTATCGCTAATTAAATCTATTAATTCCTTTTTACCTACTATATATCCACCTGTTGGAGCGATTCCTCCACCAATATTTTTTATAAGTGAACCAACTGCAACATCAGCTCCAATGTCTGTTGGCTCTTTAATATCTGTAAATTCTCCATAGCAATTATCAACCATTACATATGTTGTAGGACATGCTTCTTTAACAGTTTTAATTGCTTCTTCCATTTCTTCTATCAAGAATGCGTTTCTATATGCATATCCTCTTGATCTTTGCATAATAACTAATTTGATATCTTTCTTTGAAACTCTTTCTTTAATTTTTTCTATATCAAATTTGTTGCCTTCTAATAAATCTATTTGCTCATATTTAATTCCATATGCAGCAAGTGAACTTGGATTTTCTCTTATTCCAATTACTTCATCTAATGTGTCATATGGTTTTCCATTTATACTTAATACAATATCACCTGGTCTTAAAATCCCAAATAATGTTGTTGAAATTGTATGTGTACCGGAAATAAATTGGTTTCTTACTAAAGCATCTTCTGTGTGAAAAATTTCAGCATACATTTCTTCTATAGTATCTCTTCCAAAATCATTATATCCATATCCAGTTGTTCCATTTAAATGAGATTCATTTACCTTAAATTTTTTGAAAGCATTTAATACTTTAGTTGTTGTTACTTCTTCAATAGCTTCTTGCTTTCTTAGTTCTACTTCAATGTCTCTTTCAACTTCTGCAATCAATTCTTTGTTCATTAGTTATTATCTCCTTTTTTGCCCGTTTTACATAATGTGAATTATATTATACTCTTCCAGATTTTTCAACGTTTTTGGATAAAAAAAGAGACATCTTACGATGTCCCATTTTTATTACTAGTCAGCGAAATCAAATTCGTCTTTTGTCTTTTCTTTGAATGCTTCGAAAACTCTTTCAGCTTCTGCTTCGTCATCAAGACTTACATAGCTTTCTTCATCGCCTTCTCCTTCAATTCTAAAGATTACTACTTCACCTTTTTCAGCTTCTGCTACAGGTAATAGTACTACATATTCTTTGTCGTCTAGTTCAACAACATCTAGGAATTCGAATTCAATTTCGTTTCCATCTTCATCATTTAAGATGATTTTATTGTCTAATTCATCGAAGTCCTCTAGTCCTTCTAAGTTTACATTCTCGTCACTCATTTTTAATCTCCTTTCTTTGATAAGTCTTTGACTTAAGCATTTCTATCTAGATACATCTGCAAAATATATTCTGCAGATATAGTATCTACTATGTTTTTCTTTCTGTCTTTTGAAACAGAAAGTGTTGTCATTGTCCTGTGTGCAGAAACTGTTGTTAGACGTTCATCCATTTTTATAACTTCTAATCCAAATCTATTTTTTAACTTTTCTATAAATTTGTCTGTTTTCTCTGCTCTAGGACCTTTAGTATTGTTCATATTAAGAGGATAACCTATTACGATTTTTTCTATTTGATATTCTTTTATTATTTCTGCAATTCGATTTAAAAGTTTCTTTTCACTTTCTCCGTGATTGATTGACTCTAAACCTTGTGCAGTTATTCCAAGAAGATCTGATATCGCGATACCGGTTCTCACATCTCCATAATCAATACCCATTATTCTATTTTTCATCGTTTACTCCAATATATTCTTTTACTAATTCTTCTAACAATTCATCTCTTTCTAATTGTCTGATAAGACTTCTAGAATCTTTATGACTTGTGATATATGTTGGATCTCCTGAAAGTATATAACCAACAATTTGATTGATTGGATCATATCCTTTTTCTACAAGAGCTTCATATACTTGTCTTAAAATTTGTTTTGAATTGCTTTTCTTTTCTTTTTCAACTTTAAAGAATATTGTGTTTTGTGAATCCATTAATTAAACCTCCTTATCCAAAAAACTTCTTCATTCCTTTTGGTTGTCCCATTTGTGGCATTTTTGATTGTGCACCATTTTGATATATCTTTGACACTATTTCACTTATTACCGCTAAGAAATCATTTGAGTAACCCTTATAGTTGTTAAGACCTGTACATAGTGCTTCTGTATATTTTGTATAGTTATTTATATTATATGGTATTGTAGAGAAATCTACTTTTGATGGTAAAAGTTCTGATTCCATATATGTCATTCCTGGGTCTGAATATGTGCTCATTACTTGAATAAGTTTCTTAGAATTTAGTGTGGCCGTCTTAACATATTTGTTTAAGATAACTCTTATTTTTTTCATGTTCATGCCTCTATTTTTCAACTCTCTTAAGAATAAAGTTGTATCTGGCATTTTCAATATATCTAAGTCTTGAACTACATATACCTCATCCGCATGATCAAAATAATCTATCGGAGTAGTAAAGTCAGCATCAACTAAAACAACATTTGCATTGTTTCTTACTACATCCATAATGTTTTTATGTTTATATCCTCTTCTAACATCACTTATAGAACCTGGCGCAGAATAAATTTTCAAAAATGGATTTGAAGTTTCGATAAATAACTCTTCTCCATCTGATATTCTTTGCATGTAGTTCGCCATTTTCTTTTGCATAGCTGTGCTATATTGTTGGCTGTATATATACCACATACCTTTATCTCTAGTCATGTCCAAAACTGATGTCATTATTTTTTCGTTCGCCATTGCATGTGCTACTGCATTTACTACGAAAGTGGTTCCCGCTTTATTTGGACCAACAAATACAACCATTTTCTTAAAAGATCCCATTGGAACTTGTGGTCTTCCATTAGCCCCTACTGTAGTTGTATATTGTGGCATATTTGGCAACATGCCATCTGCTCTTAACTGATTTTGAGCAGTCATCAATTTTTCTTGTTCTTCTTTTAATTTTCTCTTTTCTTCTTCCAATTTTTCTTGAGCTTCTCTAATTTTTTGTTGTTCTTTAGCAAGATTTTCTTGTTGTTCTTTCATTCTTGCTTCTTCAGCACTTAACGCTGGTGAAACAACTTTCGCTCCAGCCAATTGTTCTGGTGTAGGAACATGTTGTGATGGTGGTGCATATTTAGGTTGTTGAGGCTCACTTGGAGTTGCATTAGATATTGGTGTAACCGGTACAACTGGAGTAACCACAGTCCCCTGCGGTTCAATTGGTTTTACTGGCTCAGCAGGCTTTGGAGGCTCTACTGGACGAACTGGTTCCGCTGGTTTTGGTGGTTCAACCGGTTTAACGGGCTCTACAGGTTTTGGTGGTTCTGTCGGAGTCTTTGCAATCGGTTCCACATCTATATCAAACTCTTTATTCGGTACTGCTCTTGGAGCATTTGGATTTGGTTTTATATTTATGCCACTTGGTGTTGGTTGTTCTCTTTGTAGCTGTTGTTGCTTAGCTAATTCTTGCAAACGTTTTTGTTCGTCCGCTTCCGCTTGTTTAGCTTGTGCTTGATCTCTTTGCATTTGTTGTTGCTTAGCTAATTCTTGCAAACGTTTTTGTTCATCTGCTTCCGCTTGTTTAGCTTGTGCTTGATCTCTTTGCATTTGTTGTTGCTTAGCTAGTTCTTGTAAACGTTTTTGCTCGTCCGCTTCCGCTTGCTTAGCTTGCGCTTGATCTCTTTGTAATTGTTGTTGCTTAGCTAATTCTTGTAAGCGTTTTTGCTCGTCCGCTTCCGCTTGTTTAGCTTGCGCCTGATCTCTTTGTAATTGTTGTTGCTTAGCTAATTCTTGCAAACGTTTTTGTTCATCCGCTTCCGCTTGTTTAGCTTGTGCTTGCTCTCTTTGCATTTGTTGTTGCTTAGCTAATTCTTGTAAACGTCTTTGTTCAGCTTCTTTAGCTTGTTGTATAGAATCAACTTGAGCTTGTTGATTTTGTTGTGCTTGAGCTTTCGCTTGTTGCTCTCTTTGCATTTGCTCTTCTCTAGCTTTTCTCGCTAATTCTTCTTGTTGTTGTTGTTTTGCTGCTTCTTCTCTTAATTTAGCAGCTTCTTCTGCAGCTCTTTTATCTGCTTCAGCTTTTTCTTGAGCTAGTTTAGCTTGCTCTGCTGCTTGGCTTGAAGGTGCTGCAGGCGGTGTATTTGTACTTAAATCTATGCTTCCCGTTTGTGCTAATGATTCCATTGCTTGTTCTGAAGTTGGTTTATTTGGATTGTTTTTATTTTTCTTAAAATTGCCAAATAATCCTTTCTTCTCTTTTTGCGGTTTTGTAATAGTAGTTTTTTGTGGTGCTTGAGCCGCAGGTTGTTGTGGTTGCTTTGGTTGCGCTGGACCAGCACCTTGTGGTCCTCTAGCAGCTTCCCCTGGAGGCGCCGCTAAATGTCTATATCTATCAGTCTCTGCAATTGCTTTTTTTACAGCAGGTGGCAAATAATTGAATATAATTATTAATTGCAATCTACTGTATTGTTCAGCAATTCTATCAAATGTTTCAACATATCTTTCAGGTTGATTTTTAATTCCGTCATAATAACTTAAAATACTTCTTATTTGGTATTCATCAACTTCATCGTCTCTCGTCATAGAACTGTCTGAAATAAGTGATGTATCTATTCCCAAATATTGCTTTGCCTCTCTTTTTGTTTTTGGTTTTTTCAAGATATCGCAAAGTGGTGTTACGTTTCTGTCATCACCAATTAATAAGTTATATATACCTATGCTAAATAATTTATTAATAAAAGCATCGCCTTTATTTCTTCTATTTCCGCAAATGATAATAATATCTGTATCTTGCGTTTCATCAGTTATTTGGTCGATATAGTTAAATAGTCTTCTATCTACTTGTTCTAAATCAGCTGTTCTAGCATACTCTTCGATTTCTTCACTAACAACTATTCTGTCATAGGTTTTGTCTCTCTTTATTTCATCAATTAATGCCTTAAAGAAAAACACATTTTTATATTCCAGTACTTCCCCATATTTCTCGTAATACTTATCTGCTATATTCTTTGATACTTGCTCAGATCCAACTGCAAATAGCACCTTCATATATTAATCACCTTCCCAATTATTCTGCTTGCTATAAAATTTGATTATCTACCCGCAACGATTAATGCAAATAGTAAAGGTATTACATTAAAAACAACTAATCCGATTGTAAATCCTACAATCCAAGCAAAACCTTGCTCTTTTTTATCAAGTTTTTTGTTACCTATAATTAAGAAATTAAAAGCACCCATAGCTAAACCAATAAAACATACTGGGAAACTATATTTTTGTGCTAACTCTAAATAATACGCAACGTTGCCTAATACTTTATCATTATACTTGTCTGTAAGTTCAGCAATTCTTCTAGCTTTTTTATCTTTGCTATTAATAATTGTTTCACTTGCATCATTTAATTCAACATCACTTGCATTTTCATTTGATGTTGTTTCTTTATCTTCTTTAATTACAGGAGTTGTATCTTTAACAACTTCTTGTTTTGGTTCTTCTGTTTCTTGTATTTCTGGTTCTGTAAAATCCTCTCTTGTTGCATTTAATTCTAAATCTATTGAACCATCAGTTACCACAGATTCTGTTCCAAAGGCATTTGTTCCTAAAACAAAAACTAGCGATAACGCTAATATCATAAGTGCATATTTTTTCAAATTATTTTTCACGATATTTCCTCCTTTTCGGTCTATAGAGACACTATTCCAGAAAGTATAATACTACATTTTAGTATATTTTTCAACACTTATTTAAGATATCAAACATTATATCATTTCACGCTCTCAGCATCCATATTTTTCCTTATTTTATTGTGCAAACTCGATATATTTAAGCTTATTTTTTATTATTTCCTCTAGATATTCATCTACCCTTTTTCTTTCAATTCGACAATCATTTTCTAAATTTACAATATTTAACAATTCTTTTTCCAAAAAAATCGATATTTTTCCTAAGTTTTCTCCTTTTTCAATAGGTGCTACAAATCTATTAACCAAATCATACTCATACCTTACCTTTCCAGCATCACCTTTTTTCAAAAGAGTCATTTTTTCTCCAGAAATTAAAATTTCATACCTTTTGTCTTTAGATTTTTCCACAAAAACTGGAAATTGCTTTTTCATTTTTTCATATAAATCAACCTCTTCAAAATTATTTATCCCATAATTAATTAACTGAATGGTTTCTAAAGTTCTCTGTTTTTTAGTATCTGCACCAAGCACAATTATTATTAATTCTCTATTATTTCTTTTTATCGAAGTCACCAAACAGCGCCCCGCCTTATTTGTAAAACCCGTTTTAACCCCGTTAACTTCTTCATATATTGAATGCATTTCATTTGTACTTCTAATATTTTTTGTTCGTTCTCCCATTTTTATAGCTGCTTCTTTTAAATCAACTAACTTTGCTAAATAATCTATATTTAATAAATACTCCGTAAAAATTAATAAATCATTGGCCGTGGTATAGTGTTCTTCATTATCTAAACCATGTGGCGATGTAAAATGTGTCGATGTAGCACCTAAAGTTTTTGCTTTTTCATTCATCATGTCGCAAAAGTTTTCTACACTTCCACCAACATGCTCCGCAATTGCTATGGCAGCATCATTTCCCGATGACAGTAATAATCCTTTTAGTAAATCTTGCATCGATATTTTATCACCAGATATTAAACCTATTCGCGAACCACCGATTGCCGCCGCCCTTCGGCTCACAACAACAATTTCTTCTAAAGTAGAATTTTCATATGCCACTATAGCTGTTAATATTTTAGTTGTAGAAGCATTCGGAACTTTTTCGTACATATTTTTTTCGTACAAAATCTTTTTATATGTTCGGTCATATGCCAATGCAACTTTAGATAAAATTTGTGGTTCTTTTTCATAACTCGTTGAAGTCGCCAACCACTCTTCACCTGTTAAATCTAGCACTTCACTATCATCTTCATATGCAAATGTATGTGTTATAAAAAAAAGTAAAAAAAGAGAAAGAACCATTATTTTGTTTATGTATCTATACAAGATTACCACCTCACAAAATAGTATGTTCTTTCTCATTTAATTATTTCTTTTATTTAATTTTAATATTCAACAACGTCATTTTTAGCAGGCAATTTAATATTTACAGCTTTTGTTGTATTTAATGTAGAATCACCTGTGAAAGAAAGTGCAATTTCTTCTTTACCATTATAAATTGTTGCAGCTATTTCAAATGCACTAGCTGTGTTTATTCCCTTTGCGTATTTTGATGAAAATTTAATTTTACCTGATTTAGCATAATCTTTTAAATCAGCATTCATTCCTAATTCTTGTAATAAAGAATTTAATTCATCTAATGTAATTTCATATGTATATGTCTTTGTTGTTCTTCCAGATACTGTGAAGAATTCATCACTTGCGAATCTACAAAATAGTTCAACCCCAGCAACTAATGCATCATATGTATCTTCTGTCATAGTTATTGAATCAAAGAACATATCTACAACATCATCCATTGTATATTCTTGTGGGTTTGCAATTACATCTTCAAATTCTTCTGCAGCTTCAGCAACCATTAACCATTTGTTTCCGATGTCTTCTTCTAATAAAGATGATCTAATATATCCAATCATATCATTTGTATCTAGAACCATATCTAAAGATATATTTGTCATATCTGCAGATTTAATTTCTTCATACATTAAACCTTTACCAGTTACCTTGCAATCCATATTCATTTCATATAGATTAGCAGCACCTTTTACCATTGCATCGATAACAAATTTAGCATTTGTATTTAATGCTTTATTATCTCCATTTGTGTATTTGATATTTAAAATCATATCAGCATCTGCTGTCATTGCTTCTGGAACAATATATTCATTTGTTAAGTATTCATAGAATGTTGGTGCTTTTTCTTTTACTATTTCAAATATTTTTAGAGGATCAATGATAACAACTGTACTTGTATCTCCATCCCAACCAACTTTTAATTCTAATGATTCAGCAATAAATCTTACTGGAACCAAAGTTCTTCCTTCTACTACTACAGGAACAGAATCAAGTACAATTTCAGTTTCTTCACCAGAAGGTAAAGAAATTACTTTTGCAACAGGATTATTAATTTGTAATTTTAATGTTTTCTCTTCCGTTACGGCTGTAACAGTTTCTGTTGCACCGTCCCATTGTACATCTGCGCCAAAAACTTCAAATATTTTTCTCATTGGAACCATTGTTCTATCGTTAATAAGTTGTGGTTCAACGACATTTCCTAATTCATCTGTAAAATCAACATATTCTCCGTTAAGAATTACAGAAATTCCTCTTTCAGCTATTGCTACTGGTTTTGGGCTTATTAGTATTGGAGCACTTGTTACCATATCAGTAGCAAAAGAAATACTAGCAATTGAAAATACCATAGTAAGTGCTAGCAACATTGAAATAAATCTTTTCATCTTTCATCCTCCTCATTATCTTGTTACATTAACCGTGTATACTACTTTTTCGTTATATTCATTAAGTAGTTCTACTATGAAATTAGTTCTATATAAATTTCCTTCCACTGTTGTTGTAATCGAAACATTTATATTAGAAGCATTATAAAGAAGCTCATCCATAGTCACATCATAGTTAAATATTAACTTGTTTAAAATATTATATACTTGTACTATTTCGTTTTCAAGCAAGACATTATCGAACTTGGTATAATCAAAGTTTTTCAAAGTTGCATTCAGGTAATTAATTCCGCTTGCTGTTATCGTTGATGAATTTGCAGTATTTGAAAATTTAAATAAATTTATAAATTTAATATAATCAGAATTTATATTATAAAACGTCGCTAAATTTACATCTTTTTCTTCTTTACCAAAAATGTTTTTAAAAAATGTTCCCCACGAATCCTTTACAGAACCTATAAGATTAAGTTCATCATTTGACTTATATCCTGTACCGATCATCTGATTTATCGTTGCAGATGTAGAAGTACAAGATACTCCCTTCTCGTTTGTATTTATTGTAATATCAAAATTTGACCAGCCTTCATTTCTTATTTCATTAAACAACTCTGAATTTCCATCCATACTAACAATTACTTTTTTACTATTCTCCGAATTGTTATAAATTTGCGCAGTAACGTTAGATACATTGTTGTATGCGGCATTCTTCAAATCATAATATGCTTTCGATATTTTCAAAGTAGCTGGTTGAGCACTAGATTTTTTTACTAACGAATTATAAAAAACAGGAGCCTTTGTTTTAAATACATTTATAAAATAATCATAGTCAATTATTATTGCAGTTTGAGTATCTTGATCCCACGCAACTTGTTTTTCTAAACTTTCCGAAATAAATCTTAATGGTACTAAAGTTCTATCATTAACAATCACTGGTTTTGAATCTAAAGTTATTTTTTGAGTAACTCCGTCTTTAGTCAATTCTGCAATCGGATTGTTTATTTGCAACTTAACTTTAGTATCTCCCTTAGTAGCAATAACAGTTTCAGTATCACCAAACCATTCAATTTCAGCACCTAAAGTTTCAAAGATTTTTCTAAGAGGTACCATCGTTCTATTATTTATAATTTGCGGATTAACAGTATATCCATTTGCATCTGTAAAATTAAGTGTTTCGCCATTTAATTCAACAGTAACTCCTGCAAACACATATGTTGACATTGATAGTAAAGCAATTAATGTGAATATAAATTTTTTCAAATTTATCAACTCCTTAAAAATGATTTAAACTTCTATTTGCAAGATATTCATATTTTTCAATTTTGTTTTTTATTTTTCTATCGCAATTTAAAATTCCAAAATTAGCATTCATTGGCTGAAAATCTTTATTTGGTGTTGAAATATAATTTGCTAATGCGCCAATAACAGTTTCTGCATGGAATGTTATTGGGGCTTCTTCGTTTATTTTTTGAACCGCATTAAGCGCAGCAACTAAACCAGAAGCAATAGACTCTACATACCCCTCTACGCCAGAGATTTGTCCCGCAAAGTAAATATTTGTACCTTTCAAATTATATGTATTATCTAAAAGCTCAGAAGAATTTATATATGTATTTCTATGCATAACTCCATATTTAATAAACTCTGCATTTTCTAAAGCTGGTATCATTTTAAATACTCTTGCCTGTTCTCCAAATTTTAAATTTGTTTGAAAACCAACCATGTTATATAAAGTATCTTCTGCATTATCTTGTCTTAATTGAACTACCGCATAATACTTTTTATCAAAGCCAACTGGTTTTAAAGGTCCATATGTTAATGTTTGTGAACCTCTTCTCGCCATTTCTTCAATTGGCATGCAACCTTCAAAAAGTCCACCTTTTTCAAAATTATGAAGTGTAACAACTTCAGCATTTATAAGTTCATTATAAAAAGCTTCATATTCTTCTTTTGTCATCGGACAATTTATATAGTCGCTTTCACCCTTACCGTATCTATCCGCAGTAAACGCTTTTTCCATGTTGATACTTTCTTTAGAAACAATCGGAGCTGCCGCATCATAGAAAAACAATTTTTCACTTCCAGTAAGTCTTGCAATTTCTTCTGATAAAGCATCAGATGTCAAAGGACCAGTAGCTATAATTGTAATTTTGTCATCATCTATTTTAGAAACTTCCTCATTTATAACCTCTATATTAGGATTTGCTTTAATTTCTGCTGATACCATTTCGGCAAATTTTTCTCTATCAACAGCTAAAGCTTGTCCGGCTGGAACTTTTGTTGCATCTGCGCATCTTATTAACAAAGAATCTAATCTTCTTAACTCTTCTTTCAACAATCCACAAGCATTTGTCAAATTATTTGATTTAAAAGAATTGCTACACACAATTTCTGCCATATTCTCATTTGAATGTGCAGGAGAAAATTTTATAGGTTTCATTTCATATAGTTTTACATGTATTCCTCTTTTGGCGATTTGGTATGCCGCTTCACAGCCTGCAAGTCCCCCGCCTATAACAATAATTTCTTTCATATTTAATCCTTTCCAAACGTGCTAAATATCTTGATTTGCACAAAAACATATTATCATAGGCCCTATAAAAAAGTCCAGAAAATGGGCAAAAAAATAAGAGCGATTTTTGAAATCTCCCTTTTGTTAATAATTTATTTCTATGTGTTGGCAAAATCTATCTTTCGCCTTTGTAACTATGTGTATATTATCATTTGCTTGTACAATTTTCTTAACGCTCCATAAGCCTAAACCGTGGCTACCGTTTTCATACGTCTTGCTGGTATATCCTTTAGTAAATATTTTATTAAGATCTACCATACCTTCATATGAATTTTCTATGTGAATATTCTTCTTTTTAGCTCTTTTATTTTCAAATATTTTTATTATAATTTCCTTTTCTTTGCTTTCACCAGACGCCTCTATTGCATTATCTAAGAATATTCCTATTATCTTACACAAATCATATGTATCTATTTTTAAGTTTCTAAGATTTGTTTTTGATTCAATCTTTACAACAATATTTTTCTGCCTAGCAAGAGTCACCTTATTTTCAATAAGCTTTTCTAATGCTGGATTACAAATTCTAGATATGTTTGAATCTTTAACTTCATATGTAGCACAAGTTTCCTTTTGAACTCTACTACACATCTCTTCTATACCTTTTATATTTTTCACTTCAACATAACCACATAAAGCTTGAATGAAGTTACCAAAATTATGGCGAACTTCTCTAATTTGATCATATTGATTTGTTAATTCTTCATTTCTAATTTGAACAGTTTGGAGTTCTAATCTTAATTTTCTCAATTTTCTTGTATCTTTAATAATAAAGAAAATAAAAAGCACATACAACATCACATCTATGAATAATTGTATATATGGGCCTTTTAAAAACATATGCATCACTCCCGTTTAGGGTTTATTGTTTCCTCATTTTAGTACCATAAAAGTGAAAAATCAATCGAACCGTGTAATTTCCAAATAATTCGTTCGACAAAATTCGACATTTATAGAATTATAAAAGAACAGTACCTTTTATAGCACTGTTCTCATAATTTTATAACACTCCAAGATGTTCAATTAAAATCTTAATTCCCATAATTACTAAAATTAAACCACCAGTTACTTGCGCTCTTTTCTCATACTTACACCCAAATTTATTACCTATCCAAACACCAGTCATTGATAGCACGAACGTTATTAAGCCAATTGACAATACAACCGCTAATAAATTTGCTTTCAAAAACGCCAATGTAATTCCAACTGCCAAAGCATCTATACTCGTTGCTATCGCTAAAACCACCATCGTTTTAAACGCTACTGAATCATCGTGCGATTCACATTCACATTCTTCGTTACTTTTTATTGCTTCTTTTATCATATTTATACCTATAATTGAAAGCAATATAAAAGCAACCCAATGATCAACCTTAGTGACAAAGCTTTCAAAATTTGTTCCAAGTAAATAACCTATAAGTGGCATCAATCCCTGAAAGACTCCAAAATACAAACCAATAATTAGCGTCTTTTTTAGGTCTAACTTTTTCATCGCCAAACCTTTGCAAATAGATACCGCAAAAGCATCCATCGCAAGTCCTATCGATATTAAAACAATCTCTATTATTCCCATGCTAGTCTCCCGTTATTTTATAAACATTCTTGGAACTCTATTTCCTATAGTACACAAAATTTCGTAGTTTATCGTATCACACTTTTCCGCAAGTTCTTCTAATGTGATGTTTTCGTTATCCCAAATAATTACTTCATCTCCAACTTTAATATCAGCAATTTCCGAAACATCTGCCATAAAACTGTCCATACACACTTTACCTATTATAGGCACCTTTACTCCATTTATTAGAACTTTCCAACCATTCGAAAAAGTTCTTCTAAATCCGTCTGCGTATCCTATCGGAATCGTTGCAACTTTTGTTTCTTTATCAGTAACAAAACTTCTGCTATAGCCTATACTAGTTCCAACATCTACCGTCTTTAAAAAAGTAACTTTTGATTTTAACTTTGCTATAGGTCTCAAATCAATCTTATTTTCAATTTTATCTTCTGAAGGATATCCATATAAAATAAGTCCAGGTCTAACTAAGTTAAAATGTGATTCTGGATAATTTAAAAGTGCATTCGAAGCACCTGCATGAATATATTTTATTTCTCCTAAAATTTCTTTTGCAGTATCAACAGCTATATTAAACGATTTTAATTGTTTCTTTGTATATTCATCATCTATGTCTGGCGAAGATAAATGTGTATAAATACCTTCAACTTTTATGTTCGAACTTAAAGCTTCTAAATATTCCTTCATCTTATGTGGATGTATCCCCGTTCTTCCCATTCCAGTTCCAACTTCAACATGAATAGAAACATCTGCTCCATTTTTAGCTAACGCTTCAGCAAAACCATATGAACTAATTCCAACTACGATTTTATTTTCAATAATTTTTTCAATTTCAGATTCATAAGGTTGATTAAGTACAAAAATTTCTTTTTCATAACCTATGCTTCTTAAATAAACGCCTTCGTCTACACACGCTACAGCTACAATATCAAACATATTTAAAACATCTAAACGTTGATTAATATATGTGCCATAACCATTTGCTTTTATAACGGGCATAAGCTTTACGCCTATGCCCACTTTATTTTGTATTTGTTTAACATTATGTTCAAAATCATTTAAATTTATTTCCATAAATGTAGGTCTTGTTATTTCCATACACTCATCTCTCTTTCAAATCTAATTTATTGCAATTACACTTCTACTTGTAGCTTCTTGATTGCCATTTGTATTTATAAAATCAAATGTACTAGAAGCAAATCTTCTAATAATATATGACTCACTGCTTGTTGGATATTCTCCTAAAACTCTCTTCCACGGTGTTTCTCTAACAGCATCACCACGTAGCATATTATCCTTTTCATTAGCTTCATATAAAGTTACAAATTCTGAATCGAATGGACCTGCTCCTCCAACATTAGCAGCAACATATTCATTTGAAGTTAAATCTATCTCATAAGGACATTCAAACGCAAATGTTAAATATATTGCAGCACCAGCTTCCATATTTGTCATCATGTGTAAATTATAATTAACTTTCCCTTCTGTATCTTTTACCGTTTGAATTATTGATGCACTATTTAAATTTGTAATCAGGTGTGATGCTTCTTCTTCAATCCATAAACCAGCAAATTCTTTTGTTCCGACAGAAAAAGCAGGATGCACTATATAATCAACCGGTATTCTTTCTCCGTTTGTCATGTAATTTGCATTACCATTTATAAATAATATATCAATCGCTGTGCTTGGTACTTCTGGATATGTTTTATCTTGATAAAAGTTTTGTATTTTATATGCAAATCTAGGTATCCAAACATAAATTTTTCCATTATATTCAACTCTTGCAAATTGAGCAGTTTTTCTTTCATATGAATACCAATTATCTAAATACACATCTTCTACAGGTGTTACTTTATCCATCATAAGCGGTTTCATTCCACTTAAAACAATCGGCATATTAACCCCTGCCTCAGCATCAAAAACAACATTATAATTTGTCAATTCATTTTTTAAATCATATGAATATGAATGTTCATATTCTTTCTCCGTTTGAATTTCTTTATATGTTAATTTATATGTTACTGATTTTTGATTATTTTCAAATTTTTCTTTTTTATTGACTGTAAATATAACTTCTTCATCATAATAGTTTTCTAAATCTAAAAATTTAAAATCATGCTCACTTAAAACTGCATCTCCACTTTCATCAAACATTAAAAACGAATCATCTTTAGTTAATGAATTACAAATTATTTTTAATGTATCTTGTGCGCTTTTTTGACGCGCCGACTCAAGAGAATCAATACCATTATATACTGTTATAGAAGTAATAATGATTATTACAATTATAGTTATTATTAAAGCTAAAATTGATATACCTTTATTATTCTTCATAAACTCCTCCTATGCTAACGCTTGATATACAAAACTAATTATAAATAATATCGAGAATATATAAATAAGCGGTGATATTTCTTTTCCTTTTTTATTAACAAGTCCGGCTAATGCATAAAATATAAAACCAAATTGAATGCCTGTTGTTATTGAATATGATAACGGCATCATAATCACTATAAAGAATGCTGGTATCGCAATCACAATGTCCTTCCAATCAATTGCACCTATATTTTCAATCATCGCAACACCAATCAAAATAAGAACTGGTGAAATCGCCGCCATCGGTACACACGCAACAAGTGGTGATAAAAACAAGGATAATGCAAAACACAAAGCTGCAAAAACAGCTGTAAGTCCAGTTCTTCCACCAACTTCAATTCCTGCACTACTTTCTACATATGTAGTAACATTACTTGTTCCTAAAAGAGCACCTACAGTAGTTGCCAAAGAATCTGATATCATTGCTCGTTCTAAATTTTTAGACATATTTCCATTTTCATCAATTTTAAATATTCCAGATTTTTTCCCTGTTCCTATAAAAGTTCCAATTGTGTCAAACAAATCTGAAATGCAAAGTGTAAATATAGTCATTGCAGCTACAATAAATCCTGTTTTGGCTGTAAGTAAACCTTCAAAGTCCAACTTTAAAAATGTTGGTTCTATAGAAGGTAACACTTGATAGTTTGAAAAATCAGGTAAAGGTGTAACTCCCATCGGAATACCAATTAATGTTGTAATTAATATTCCAAGTAAATATGCGCCTTTTACTTTTTTTATTACTAAAGTGGCAGTAATTATCAATCCTATTACAGCAAGCATAACTGGTGCTGTACTAAATGGTGCTAATTGAGGAACAACATCTGCTGCATTTGCAATTCCAAATTCAGAAATCTTAGAAACAGAAAACTCTATTATTCCAGAACTTTTAAGTCCTATATATGTTATAAAAAGACCTATTCCAACAGTAATTGCTTCTTGCATAAATGTTGGTATTGCTTTAATTATTTTCTTTCTAACACTCGTAAGTGTAATAATAAAACTTATTAATCCACATATAAACACCATTGCTAAAGCTTGTTGCCATGTAAATCCTAAACTTCCACAAATAGTATAAGTAAATAAGGCGTTTATTCCCAAACCTGCACTTTGCACATACGGAACATTTGCATATAACCCTAAAATCAATGTACCTACAATTGATGCAAGTATTGTTGCCATATATACAGAATTATAATCCATACCTGTTTGAGATAATATCGATGGATTTATAAAAATTATATACGACATTGCCATAAAAGTGGTTAAGCCTGCTATAAACTCTGTAAAAACAGTTGTATTATTTTCTTTCAATTTAAAAATTTTATTCAGCATATATTAATCGTCGAAAATTCGACTCCTCCCTCTTTCGCTACATTCTCATTAAAAATTATATCGCTTTACACTTTATAAAACAAGGCGCTATTTTTTCTTTCTCAAATTCAAAAAGCGTTATCTAAATGTCTTCTTCCGATAACACTTAAATAACGCTTTTCCAAATTTGTAATTACATTTCCCTCATTTGTCAGAAACTACTCCGTATCACCATGCCTATTTTGGTTTTGCATATTCTCTTCCTTAAAGCATTGCTTAAGGTACGTAATATAGCAACCAAACATCGAACCTGCACCCAAAGCGGTGGTACCAAAAATCAAAGAAAAGAGTACCCGCTCCCAAAGTCTGCCTTGCTCAGATGTCCAGACTACCAACAGCAACAAAATACACCCAACTACCGCACAGAACAGCACAGTAAGCACAGAGTAGTCTTGCTTGCTAATGATACATTTCGGCTTTTTCATTCTGAAATCCCCCATTTCGTTGTGTAGAATTTTGCACATTATATAATGAAACGCCTCAAAATGCAAGTTTTGTGCTTTTGGGTATAAAATAACGGAGAATATCTTATTCTCCGTCAGTTAAAATTTATTCATAATATAGTTCTAATTCATTTGTATATGCAGAATCTTCACTAATTATTAATTTATATTTTGTTTTAGCCAAAACCCCTTTATCTTGTTTAATTCGTTCCACTATCAACCCCTCTATTTGCATGTTAATAGAGCCATCTTTTGTTATCATTTCAAAATCTGTAATCTCGCCTCTAGTAATTTCCATTACATTTTCACCACGAATATATGTAATCCTATCATCTTCAATTTCAATATTTCCCTCTTGAAATGTTAGCAATGTAGAACTTTCAAGTTCTGTTTTTATACATTCCATTTCTTCATTAAATTCATCTATATGAGTACCATAATCTTGTTTAGATTTAATTGTTAATTTCATTTTCTTCTCTCCTATTCTCTTATTAGATGATGTAAGTATACCACGAATTTTGCTTGACTTCTAGTGCTAAAGCAATTATTATGTAATCATAAACATTTCTAGAAAGGATGAATTTAATGAAAAAATCAGTATTATATACAGTATGTTGTTGTTGTAGATAAGCTTATGCCTCGCATGTGGGCATAGGTCTTTTCTGCCTGCAGCGATGTATATAATAGTACTGGTGGATTATTATATATAAAAGAGTTATGCAGGCTGCATAGCTCTTTTTTTGTAACTGTTTTTCGGCTCACTGAATAAATATACAATAATAAAGATTGAATTTCAGGAGGAATTAATATGAATATAAAAGTTGGAAATACGCCTTTAATAAAAATAAAATACAACTACAACAACAAAGAAAATTACATTTATGCAAAACTAGAATCTTATAATTTAACAGGCAGCATAAAAGATCGCGTTGCCTACTACATGATAAAAGAAGCATATAAATCTGGCGAATTAAAACAAGGTATGGAAATTGTTGAAGCAACTAGTGGAAACACCGGAATTGCACTTGCCGCAATGGGTTCTTACTTTGGTAATCCTGTACACATTTTTATGCCAGATTGGGTTAGTGTTGAAAGATTAAATCTTATGAAAATGTACAACGCTAAAGTAACACTTGTATCAAAAGAAGAAGGCGGATTTCAAAAAGCTATAAGCATGGCTAAGGAATACGCTAAAACAAATAATTCATACTTAACAAATCAATTTGAAAACGAAAACAACGTCCTTGCCCATTATGAAACAACAGGCAAAGAAATTTTAGATTCACTACAAAATAATATTGGTGGTTTTGTTTCAGGAATTGGTACTGGCGGAACTTTAATTGGAATTGCAAAAAGATTAAAAGAATCTGATTCCAATATTAAAATATATGCTTTAGAACCAGATAAAATGCCACTTCTTTCCCAAGGAAAAATACTGGGTGATCATAAAATAGAAGGCATTGGTGATGACTTTATACCTAAAATTGTAGACAAGAATTTAATTGATGAAGTCATTACTATAAATGATGACGATGCTGTAAACATGGCCCGCAAAGTAGCATTACAATTAGGCATAGGCATTGGAATATCTTCGGGTGCAAATTTAATTGCAAGTATTATAAAAAGTGAAAACGTTCAAAAACCTATTGTTACTGTGTTTGCAGATGATAACAAAAAATATCTTTCTACAACACTAAGTGATGCCATAGATAATAATGAAAATTTTATTTCTAATCAAATAAAAATTTTAGATTATGAGTTTGTTAGTTAAAATATCAATCTTCAAAAAGCATTGGTATACAAGCATTTACAAGCATACATTTCGTAAAAAGCTTGTCGCATCTATTTTTCAAACAACATATATCTATAAAAGCCTTGATACATCTGTATTTTATATGATATACTTTTAGTTGGTCATATAAAATCTATAAGAAAGGGGATTCATCATGTCTCAAGTCAAGTTGGTTAACTCCCAAATTGCTCGGATTCTGAGTGATCGCGCGAAAGAGCGTAGTAGAAGCTTCAAGCGCCTGCAACTTCTTGCCGCAGAGCGGGAAAAGTACAATGCTTACCGTCAAAAAGATGTCAGCACGCTGACCGATAGTGAGCTTGTTGAATTTCAAAAGATCTACTGCAAGAAGCGTATGGCCGAAGCCATAAATCGTGCCTTATATAGCACGACACTTAAATTCGCGATTGACCTCCGCGATGAAGTGAAAGCATGGCTAATCGAGTACGGATATTCTCTGGCGCCTACTACTCCGACCGTTAAAAGTCACAGCCAGGTGAAGCAATATACACAATCCGTCACCGAGTCCGCATCGTCATATTATGAACTGCGTTGGTAACGCACCCCAAGAAAACAAATCTGAGGCCGCTCTAGCCTAGACAAAGAGCAAGGCTCCAACTTTCACAAGTTGGAGCCTTTTTATTTAGACTTTGTCATAATATGCTTGCCTCTTCTTCCTTTCTTTGAAGTTTCTTCTAATTTTCACGAGGTGATAAAAATTAGCTAATTTGTGCCATCATCATTTGGTTGCAAGTTTGACTTTGCTAGCGACGTTCCATTAAGATTCGCCGCTTTCTTCGGAACTCTTACCCGATCTAAGGGTTTCGATTTCGCTGTTGAGCCTCAGGATTTCTTCGTAAAACGATTCGATGTGGAAAATCAAAGGTTCGATTTCCGCCCTTGCTGCATAGAAAAGATTCTCATAACGAGGGTACATGTATCTGCTCTGCTTAAAGAACGGCAGATAGTAAGTCTTGGTCTCCATCGCCTTTCTATAACGAGCTTCGAAAGACTTCTCTTCAAGAGTCATCATGTTGTGCATTCTATCAGCAGTTTTGATAGCTGCTGCATTCATGTCAGACAAGATGCCCTCAATATAACGATTGATTGCCTCCGGCTGCTTGTAATCAACACCATGTTCCTTTGTCACAAGCATTACCAGACGAGCGATATTCTCGTTAAACATGCGTTCAATTGTGATGCGTCTGTAGCCTTCAACATCTTCAATGATATCGTGAAGCAAAGCTGCACAGATAACATCTTCGTCGGTAATCCCAAACGAAATCAAAGTGTTGGCCACATCAACGCAGTGGTTGTAATAGTCTGTACCGTTGTCACGCTTGAATCCCTTTGCAGCACACATCTCTTCACGGATCAAATCCAACGCACGGATGGCCATGGAGTTGATGCCGTAAATCGTAGCCAGCCGTCTCTCCAAAAACTGGCTAGGGCTTTGGTTTTGGTCTAAAAACAATCCTTGGTATTTTTCACTTAACTTTGTCATAGAACTTACCTCCTCCTAGTTTTTTGGTGGTGAACTTGTTTGTTGAATGGGCAGAGATTCCAAAATTTATAATAGCCTGAAAAGACAGGTTATTAACAACAAAAAAACCAGAGAGAATCTCCCTGGTCTAAACGCGCATCAAAATAATGGCGCTGCTTATGCAGTCGTCTTTAGTTAAAATAACATATTCTGTGATTCTTTCTACATTAGTCTTAACTAAATTTCTCATTTTCTTAACGCTCCGTGTTTTATCGAAAATTGTTTTTTAATAATTGTGTATATTTTTATCACACGGTTCATTTTTAGTCAACACTAATTTGAATATTTTTTCAAAACTTTTCTGAATCCTTATTTCTAGCTAGTTTTGCCGCATTATTTTTCAAGTGCACTTACAATTTTTTCATATTCCATAACTCTAGATGCCTTTACTAAAATGGCATCTCCCTCTTTTACAATTCCAAATATATTTTGAACAATATCATTTGCATCATTGAAAATATATATGTTTTCAACTGGCATTTTGTGCTTTAACGCGCCATTTTTTATAGCTTCTGCATGTTCACCTGATAAGACTAAAACATCAACTCTACTTAATGCTACTTTTCCACCAACTTCTAAGTGAATCTCTTCAGCAAAATCACCAAGTTCACAAATTTCGCCTAGCACAGCAACTCTTCTATTTTTTTGTCTTGCAAGCATTTCTAATGCAACACTCATAGATTCACTGCTTGCATTGTAGCAATCATTAATTATCGTGTATTTATCTGTTTGTTTAATATTCATTCTCATTTTTGTATATTCACACTCAGCTAAAGCTGCTACCCTATCTTCTGGTTCAACATCATACATTTTTCCAACTGTCCAAGCAGCAAGAGCGTTGTAAACAAATTTTGTTCCAGATAAATTTATCTTTATTCTATATTCTTTTTCATCTTCTTTTACAGAAAATGATGTTGAAAAATCATCTACTTCAATATCATATGCATAGACATCAGCAGCTTCATTTTCTATACTAAATTCTACACATTCTTGATCAATATCCTCAACAGTTGCAAGCATATCGTCATCACCGTTAAAAATAACTGGTGCGCCTTCTTGCATTCCTTCTAAGATTTCTAATTTTGCTTTTAATATTCCTTCTCTACTACCTAAATTTCCGATATGCGAATGGCCTATATTAGTAATCACACTTAAATTTGGTCTTGCAATATTAGACAACAAAGAAATTTCGCCAAAACTATTCATTCCCATTTCTAGTACCATCATCTCTTCATCTTTATATGAGAGAAGTGTTAATGGCAAACCAATCCCATTGTTAAAATTACCTTGTGTTTTTAATGTATTGTATTTTTTAGATAACACAGCATGTATCATGTCTTTAGTTGTTGTCTTTCCAACACTTCCTGTTAAAGCAACAACTGGTATATCTATAAGTTTTGTTCTAAGATTTTTAGATGTTTCTTGTAATGCAGTTAACACATCATCCACTTTTATTAAAATTTTCCCTTCAATAGGTTCCATATCAATAGAAATAAAAGACCCAATAGCTCCATTTAAAAAAGCACTATCTATATAAATATGACCATCTGCTTTTTCACCTTTCAGTGGAACAAATATGCAAGCCGCTCCCACATTTCTACTATCTATTGAAAAGTTTTTTATCTCTATATCTAAATCAGCATTTCCAATTAATGTACCCTTTGACATTTCTAATAATTCTTTAAGTTTCATTTGCCTTTTCCTCCAATGAATATAATCTATCATATACCTTTGAATTCTTCAAGCCGTAAGGAATTGACATCATTTATTTTTCTAATTATAATTAGTTTCAGTAAAAAGGAGGTCGCTATGCAAAGAACAAAGTTAAAAGACCGCATACTCCCTTCATACACAAGAGGAGAAGAAATATTTAACATGGTTTCGCACATTGTTGGTGGCGCTTTTGGTATAACTGCTACTGTATTATGCATAATAATGGCAGCCATTCATGACAACGTTTATGGTATCGTTAGTGGTTCGATTTATGGAGCAACACTAATTATCTTATATACAATCTCAAGTATTTATCACGGACTTAGTCCTAAACTTATGGCAAAAAAAGTATTTCAAGTGTTAGATCATTGTTCTATATTCTTGCTTATAGCAGGATGTTATACACCTGTAGCACTTTGCACAATTAGAGAACAAAATACAGCTGCTGGATGGTGGCTGTTTGGAATTATTTGGACCACAACAGCACTTGGAATCACATTCAATTCTATTGACTTAAAAAGCACAAAGAAATTTTCTATGTTCTGCTATTTAGTTATGGGATGGTGTGTAGTATTTTATTTAAAACCATTAATTGCTGGTATCGGTTGGGGTGGATTTACTTTCTTTTTAAGTGGAGGAATTTGCTATACAATCGGTGCAATATTATATGGTGTTGGTAAAAAGAAAAAATATTTTCACTCTATCTTTCATCTATTTGTACTTGCCGGAAGCGTGTTACAATTCTTTGGAGAATTATTCTATGTAATGTAAAAACAAACAAAAAAGGCTGAATTTAATTCAGCCTTTTTACATTCTATAAAAAGAAATACTATATGCGTCACTCCGTTCCGCATATAACTCTTTCTTAATCTTTCGATTCATATTCGATAAATTCTATTCTGCTATCATATAATTGCAATTTATTTAATCTTTTTATTTTTCTTTTATTGTTATCAAATAGTATAGTTTCAAGCATATCCCACACAAGAACCCAGCCTATGATAAATATAATTTCTTGAATTACACTTTGAGCTAAAGCTTCTACACTATATGCCAATACCAAAAGTAAAATTCCAAGTAATGTTAATGCTGTTGCCACAAAATTATTCATTCTATTTTCATAGTCAACATCATCAATATCCATACCAAAATTATTTCTAACAACTTTTCTAATCTTATTTTGTTCCCATTCTTCAATCTTTGGACAATGGAACTCTAACACAATGTCATATTTAAATGGAATTATTGAAGCAACCTCTTCAATATAATCAACTATTGCGTCTGATAGTACTAATCTTTTAAAATCATGTTTCATATAAATATCATCAACACTTTTTAAATAGATTGGTATTACTGCTTTTCCATCAGCTCTTATGTAATTTTTTTCAATGTAATCTTGTTCTCTGAATTTAATTTTTCTATTCACTGATGAAAACAATTTCATACATATCTCTCCTTTGTTTTTTTCTTTGTTACATAATATTTATACCATAACCAATGTTTGATTTTCAACCTTTTTAATTTCAAAAAAATTTATAAAGCTTGCCACAGTTGACTTTCAGATTTATTCTTACTGCGTAAATTTTTTTTAGCTTGTCAAACAAAATCAAATAGTGTAACATTTTGTCTGTCCGTAAATATTTTCATATATGTATCTACAACAATCAATGTAGAAGGAAGGAGCTTTTATGTATTCTAAAAAGATCGCTTACTTCTCCATGGGTTCCGGAATATACAACGACTTCCTGACCTACGGAGGCGGCCTCGAAATCCTTGCCGGCGACATGATCAAAGAAGTAATCGATAACCCCACGGTTTATCCGATGACCTTCTTCCATCTTCTCTGGAAAAAAGGATACGGCCTGCAGCGGCTGAATGACCGCGGCGAAATTCGCGATGAAGAATCCAGCAACGCAAATTACACAAACTTCGTTGAAGACACAGGCAAAGAAGTGACCGTTACTGTTTTTGGTCGCACAATTCACGTTAAGATCTGGAAACTGAAGAACGGCCCTGTTTACTATCTGGACACCGATCTCGAAGTAAACGGCGACCTCGCAAACATCTCTCACAACCTGTACGGCGGTGCTTGGAATGATTCTGAGAAAGAGCGTATTGCTCAGGAAATCGTCCTCGGCGTCGGCGGCATCCGCGCTATTGCTGCGCTTGGTCTCAAGATTGATGGCTACCATTACAACGATGGTCACCCTGCTTTTGCCGGACTCGAACTCATCTCTCAGCGTATGAGACTCTACAAAGAACAAGATCCTAATCTGGGTGACAATGAAGCTTTCGAACGTGCTTGGCGTCATGTCAAAGAACGTACTGCTTTTACCACCCACACCAACGTCCCTGCCGGCAACGAATCTCACCCCATCGACATGATGATTGAGGTTGGCGCAAATGTCGGCCTGTCTTATCAGCAGCTGGAAAGAATCGGTGGAAACCCCTTCGGCATGACCGTTGCGTCTCTTCGCCTTTCTTCCATGGCAAACGGCGTTTCTCGTATCCAGGTTATCGCAGCTCGCGATATGTGGCACTGGGTATCCGGCGCTCCCAACATCATCGCAATCACTAATGGCGTTCACAAACCCACCTGGCAGCATCCCGACATTGCACGAGCATTCGAGCATAAGGATGTTGACGGCATCCATGAAGCACATCAGGCATGCAAGCGCGAGCTCATCGATTTGATTGAGCAGAAAACCGGAGTCAAATTCAAAGAGGATAAATTCCTCATTGCATTCGCAAGACGCGCAACTGAGTACAAGCGTTGGAACCTTATCTTCCGTGAAAGAGAACGTTTCGAGTATCTCATCAGAGAGTACGGTATCCAGATTGTCTTCGCAGGTAAGGCACACAGACACGATCAGCATGGTAAGCGTTATATCTCCGAGATTTATCACCTTTCTCAGCAGTATCCCAACAACGTGGTATTCCTGGAAGGCTACGACATCGCTCTGGCCCAGAAACTCGTTGCCGGCGCTGACATTTGGCTGAACAATCCTCGTGTTCCTCTGGAAGCCTGTGGTACTTCTGGTATGAAGGCCGCAATGAACGGCACTCTGAACGTAAGCACCCTCGATGGCTGGTGGCGTGAAGCTGCTCAGCACGGCATCAACGGTTGGAACATCGGTAACGGCGAATACGGCACCGCTTTCCAGGACGAAAATGATGCTAAAGCTCTGATGCACCTTCTGAAATATGAGGTGCTCCCCACATACGAAAACAAACCTGTTTGGAAGAACATGATGTATGCTTCCATTGTTACCTCGAATCAGTATTCGACTAGCAGAATGGTCGAAGAGTACTTCGTAAATCTTTACAATTACCTTCGCACCTAATTAACAAATTTGTTTACAACCCCTCTGTCATAAGACATTGGGGTTGCCTTTTTTCACCCTTTTCTTGATTTTTTGTAAACCACATGCTATAATCAACCCGTCAAAAAAAACACATCCTAGTCAAACGATATTTCACTTGGCAAAATTTAAGAAAGAGGTGTCTTATGATTCGTGATAACTTAGGTATACAGTCATACGATGTGACTTTGTCACTTCGGATTCCCAAAAGTTTCATTTACCCCAAACTTGAGAAGCAAACTTCGCTTTGGGTAGCTATCTTCAAAGAACTTAAAAACAATGAAAGTGATCCCGATATGATTCGCACATACATCGCGTACTGGAAACTTTTCAAGATTGCAAACTCCAAAGCGACCATCAAATCTGTAACGCGTATGGAAAACGGTGAGCTTATCTTCACCTTCGCATTCAAAAATTTCTCGCAATATCATTTCTTTGTAAGACAGATTAACCGCTTCATCGAAAAGGACAAACCGGTATAATTACCAAATAGTAAACGCCTACTTGTTTATTCAAGCAGGCGTTTTAGTTTTTAAAATTTTAATTCTTTAATTTTTGAACTATCTATTCCATAAATAGTTTTATAAATATCACTACAATTTAAGTAAGTTATTTTTTCTTTATCCACTTCAAGTAAAATTTCTATGGATTCAACTTCAGATTTATCCTTACCTTCAATTTCCATATACGGTGGAATAAGCGGCCATGAATCAATATCTACTTCTACTCCATTTAATAAATATCTAATTCGTTTATTTTCTTGAAAAGCTTTTGGCATATATCCAAGAATATTTAATAACTCGTTTGTTTTTTCAAAATCTTCTACTTCAACTTCTAGTTCTCTTGTACCAGTTAAACTTACATCCTCAATATTTTTATATGTAAGCGTAACTTTCTCTCCATTAGTTCTTAAACGTATCCATTCATTTTCTCTTACCGGATTAAAATCATATACATATCTTTTCTGATGCCATTCGCCGACCTTACTTGCCCCTAAGCTTTCAAGTTTTTCTATCATTTTTTCTACATCAACATCTAATACTCTTTCTTCAATTTCTATATTCATTTTAATCCCCCTTTATATAAAAAATATACAACTTATATTATTGTAAGTACCCTAAATAATCATCGCAATTGTTTGAAGCTATTATAGATGTTGGTTCTGAATAAATAATTTCTCCACCATCAATTGTTGTTACTTTTCCCCCAGCTTCTTCAATCATTAAAACTCCAGCAGCGATGTCCCAAGGTTGTAATCTCATTTCATATAAAGCTTCTACATGTCCAGCAGCAACTAAGCACAATTCATATGAAGCAGAACCAAATCTTCTAAAATCATTAGCTACACGGATTAATTTAGACACCATATCTATAGTCTTGTCTTTTAACTCTTCATAGTAAGCAGCGCTTCCCATATATACTAAGCCTTCAGTTAATTTTTTATTAGACACATGTAATTTTTCTCCGTTTAAATATGAGCCTTTTCCTTTTTGTGCGATAAACATTTCATCTCTATAAGGATTATAACAAACGCCTATAAAAGGTTTAGCATCTTTCAACAAACCAACAGAAATTGTACTCATATCAAGACCTCTTGCAAAATTAGTAGTACCATCTATTGGATCAACAATAAAAGTATACCCGTTTTCTAATATTCTTGATTTTTCTTCTCCCTCTTCACCAAAGAAACCAGCATTAGGAATAATTGATAATAATTCTTCTCTTAAATTGTTTTCAACTTCTTTATCATAACGTGTAACAAAATTACCGATTCCTTCTTTTGGTTCTATTCCTAAATCTTCATTTATATTAATCATTATCTTGCTGCATCTTTTTACTGCATCTGCAATTTTAAAAACTAACTCATCCATTTACATATCCTCCAAATTATATTGTCCTTATTTTATCACATTTTATAAAAAGCCACAAAATTTGTAACAGGTAATCCTAAGCTCTTAAGCATTGCATTTTACATAATTTTGTGGTATACTATTCGTGCAGAAATATCACTAATCAAATTCCGTTTCTGTAGAAAGGAAATTCTTCTAATGAGTGAAACATCAAGTTATCCCCGGAGAAAAAAGAATCAAACTATTGCCAAACAGGTTATTAGCAAGGTAATCTTCGGTAAGCCGAACGAAGCACGAATCATCAACGAACTTACAAATCTCACCGAATACATCGAAAATAAGAATTATACCCCGGAACAAGTTCAGGAGTGGATTCCCACTTTCGCCGACCGCACATTTGCAGAAATGGTCATGATTCACAAAGAAATCTATGCCCAGCTCGCAACGCGCATCAAGCAATCCGACTGCACATTCCTGCAGACTTATCGCATGTATCTTACGATGAGAACGTTGGAACCTGAAAAACATATTCCGGTAAGCAATCCCAAAATCAAATTCTGCGCAAAGTATTTTCTTATGGATACCGCTGCACGTCTTTCTGATTCTTTCAAAATGATTGCTCTTATCGACACCTGCCTCTTGGCTGCTCAGAAGAAAAATTAAACAACTAACAAATGCCCCGCAAACCTATTTTGCGGGGCGCTTTTTATTTTTCTATTATTATAATTGGAATTTCCATTTCTTCTTTTGTTAAACCTGCATGAGTAGATTTTTTAATTGGTTTTCCTTCAGTCAAAAATGTTTCTAGTCTAATAATACTTCCACTCGTTGATACCGCCACATAATTTCCAATAAAATCATCTATCTTTGGATGCTTATCTCCGTCTCCTAAAAACTTTTTATCTAAAAATTCTTCTTTAGTCATAAGCCAAAACTCATCTTTAAATTTGCTGTTAAATCTTTCAACAAAAGTTTCTCTCATATTTTCTTTTACATAGAAACCTACAACTCTTGATTCTAAAGCTGGTGGCATTAATAAGCATTCCCAGATATCAGGATAATCTAACAATGTGTATGCTTTGTCAATATTTCTATGACCATGATCTGCAGAAATAATTAATAAAGTATCTGCTGGTAAATTATTAGCAAAGTTCTCTATCTTCTTCTCTGCATCTAACAAATATTCTTTCGCTTCAGCAGAATCTGTACCATATTTGTGAAGGATTCCATCTGGGTTATCTGAGTATGCCATTATAAAAGTGTTCGATGGCAACTTCAATAATATGTTTATATCATCAATAATTTCATCAATATTATCAGCATCCAAAGTATTATAAGCACGACGCTCCGAATATTCTGGCATAACTTCAAACACTTCTGTTTCTGGTGAAGATTCTTTAATTTGATCAAATATTGTTTTATATTTAATTACTTCTTTAAACTTTTTTAAACCAGTTCCTTTTAAAGGTTGCCCTTCATAAGACTCTGTATGTTTTAACAAATCCACAGCTCTTCCAAGTTCTTTAAAATATTGAGACCAAGCAATCCAACCTGTTTCATAAGGTGGTTTCCCCGCATAATATGTAGTAAGAGAAGCTGTTGTTGTTGAAGGATAAACCGCAGTTCCTACTGTCTTTTTATTTTTATTTAAAAAACCCTCTGGCGAAATATTATTTAAAACATGTTCACCCATGCCATCCATGATTAATAAAATTATATTCTTATATTTTTTATCACTAGCTAAATATTCATCTAAAGTACTCAACGTATTATATTTAGTCTCAACACCATAATATTTCAAAATAGATGCTGTTGTGTTTAATACTCCATGTTCATAGTTTGGCATTACAATACTCATATTTAAACCTCCTACATTTTTACATAGTCTATTAATTCTTTTATCGCAGTCCTATCTGTAAAATCACCGCTTGCATCACAAAGTGTAATTAGTAACTTTTCCATTTCTGTCGGATTTTCTTTATTTTTCATTAAGGCTTTTAAAGCTTTAATTGCAGTTCTATGTGGTAATGATAACTCTTCTAAAATCATTTTCCCCATAAAATTAAACACTTTAATTTGTTCTAACATCTCTGGTGTAAAATTCTTTTGGATAACTAACTTATCATAATATTCTCTATACTCTAATGGTGTAATCCCCGTTGAATAAACTGCTATCTTTTTACCTTTTAACTTATCCATATTTTTAGTTAACAAATAAACACCATTAATAACTTCAGCATATAATCCTCCGCCATAAATTATAGTGTCATACTTTAGTAGGTCGTCTATTTTTATTTCTTTATACTCAAAAATATCACAACCCAACTCTTCTGAAATCCATTCAGCATAAGCTTTTGTAGATCCATACTTTGATCTATAAACAACTACCGCGTTCATGATTACCTCCTTATTCAAAAAATAATTTTATCGCTTATATTTTATTCAACTTTTCTAAAAAAGTATATTATTTTTGTTAATTTAATATGCAATTCAAAACGGCTCGGGAAATTCCCGAGCCGTTCGCATTATTTGTTAATAGTTATCGTCGTCATCATACACGCAATCGCAGTCGCAATCGCGAGGATCACTACAGTCTTTGCCGAAGTTACCGGCCGCACCGCATTCCATGTTATACGCAACTCTCACGCCACGCGCCACAGGAGCAGCACTTCTGGTACCAGCATATCTACCGAGCAACATTTGAAGCTTACTCATGATGTCTTCCTCCTTTCTCAGTATTTATTTCAAAAATCAACTTTGCTCTTACACACCATTTTTATTAAGCTTAAGTTGATTTAGAAATCACTTGATGTAGGCATTAGGATCTTCCATCAGCCATCTGGTAAAACATCCGCCTCCGCAAATGTTCCATTTATCGCAAGTCTGACATTTTTCAGCAGGATACATTCTTGCAGTCGCTCTAAACTCTTTAACCGCAGCAGTTTCATACAATTTGTCTAACGCGGTTTGGTCTGCAAAATCAACCGGAGTTTCTGCAAATGGAAATTCCGCAAAATGATTACACGGAAGTACTCTGAACTTTTCATCGATATTTATTCCACTTCCACGTGGTACGTGGCAGCAATTCGAAATACGATTTTCCTTAAGCAACTTATCCCAAATTTCTTCATCAATAAGACAAATTGGGAAAGAAATTTCCAATGTATAATCGATATTTGTTTTTGAAAGACGCTCATATACATACGTCACAAATTTCCCCATCTTATCCAGAGGCATAATTTCGTACGTTGTTTCCAAACTCAGTGTCGGTTTCACAAATTGAATAAACACAGATGCAATTTGTTCTCTTTCCAAGAAACTCACAAAATCGTCAAAATGTTTCTTGTCATCATCAACAATCACATATGAAGTAGATACATGCACTCCCGAAGATTTCAAATTGTGATAACCTTTCAACATTTCTTTAAGGCCAAACGAATGCGTATTAGCATGATATTCCTCTTCGGTAATTGCTTTAATAGAAATATCAACTCCGCTAATTCCAGCCTCTTTTGTCTTAGTTACAAATTCCATATTTGCAAATTTACGACCGTTGCTTGCAACAGAAACCTGAATTCCTGATTCAGCAATATATTTTGACAATTCGAAAAAATGAGGATATATCGTAGGTTCTCCGCCAATGAGAACTATCTTTTTGACACCGCGACGTTTGAGTTCATCCACAGCAATTTTGGTTTGTTCCAAATCCATTACAGCTTTGGTCCCTAATGTGTTTTTTGCATAACACCAACTGCAGTTGTTGTTGCAATTCCGATTGGTTGTAAGCCAAGCGGTTCCGAATCTCTTCATTAGAAGTCTTCCTCCTTATCTACAGATTGTTTTTTCGCGTTCAATATATCACCCCAATCCAGTTATGTCAATGATTTGAGCTTACAAAAAACTTTTTTCATCAAACTTTTTTCACATAAAAGTCACACTCTATTTACTTTTATTCTTCATTTCATATATACTAAATGTGTTAGTTAAATACAAAGTACGAAAGAGAGGTAACGCATGAACAATACCCTTTTAAAAATGTACATTTTCTTCATAATATTCATTATGTTTGTGGGAATGTTTTCTTCTATAGTAAGTGAATTTGATAGTGAGGAAAGTACAGGAATTAATGACTACGCTCGTATAACAGATGTTGATTATACAGCTGTTCTTGTAGATGAACCTGGAGCAGAAGCAAAAGTTGTTGTAACAGAACGTTTAACTTATGACATCCACGCTGCTTCTCGTGATAATCTTTTCTGGGAACTATGGAGAGATTTGCCAGAGTCTACAACAGATGGTTTGAAAACAGATTACAAAGTAAATTACGTTAAACAAATTTTTGATGATGGAACCACTAAAAATTATAAAGAAAGTTCAAAGCTTTATTGGGAAGATTGGGATTATACAGGACAATATGCTAGTACTGGACCATACAAATGGTTTTACAGTCCCGGACCATACAACGAATATCGTAGACAATATGAATGTGTATTCTTCTACATTCCAGGTACATATCGTGAAGAATTAGTTTTTGAGCTTCAATACGAAATGACGAATGCAGCATTTAGATATGCAGACTGTTCAGATTTATATTTGTGCATGTATTCTGAAGAAACAATTAACCATCTAGATTCTTTCAAAGCTCAAATCTTGATTGAGGATGACGATATGCCTGCAGAAGGTTTCTATAATGTATATACCTATGGTACTAAGAAAAACGAATTTGAATATTCAGAGTCTGATACTTTAAATCCAGGATATCACACTTTCTTAATTGAACTTGATGGTTCTGATTTAAAGTTTGATAACTTCACTGAATTTATTGAGTTTGAATTAGTTTCATATGGTGTAGACAAACACAAATTCACAGATTTCGCTCCACGAAATCGTTATTATGATGATATTGCTCTTGATGAAATAAATGAAGAATACCAAGAATATGTTCAAGAATATAAAGATGGTAAAGTACAAAAAACATTTACTTTTATTGCTTTGATTGCATTAACTATCTTTATTGCAAAAAGAACAAAGAATGTTGAAAATAAAGTTCGAGATAAGCATCAATTCTATACACCAGAACAAGAAATACAATACTTTAGAGATATACCAAGTGACTTAGATCCAAACTTCGCTACTCACTTAGTTTTCTGTAAAGATAAAAAAGATGTTAGCGATGAAAATTCAGCTGAACCACGCGATGGATATTCAGCTGCAATGCTAAGCCTTGTTCGTAAAAAATATATAGAATTAGAACGTATAAATCCAATGCTTGACTGGGTTAAAAAGAATATAAAAATTGTAATAAAATACAATCCAACTATTCACAGAACACCACCAACTTATTCAGATAATCCAACTAATCCATTTGAAAACATTGATCCAAATGATCCTATGGCATTAGCAAGAGCGTCACTTCAACGTTCATTTGATACAGCTATTAATGAAATGGAAATTTTCGGAGCAAGTTCTTCAAGTTTTTCTGGATTCGTTCCAGTTGATGAAAAACCATTCACCGATTTATCTTCAGAAGATTCAAGTTTTACAGATTTAACTGCTACTACTATTCCTGAAGAACCCGTTTCAGAAGAACCTATTCCAGGTGAAATGTTTGAAGCTCTATCTCCTACAGAAGAATTATACTTCAACTTAATTGTTCGTTATTCTACTTTTGGAGAAATACCTTTGAGCGTATTCCAAGCAAATGTACTAAGAGACTATGAACATACAGACTCATTTGTAAAAGCATTTGATAAAACTGTTGTTGAAATTGGTGTTAATGAAGGATACTTCCAAAAAGCAAAATATAAAGAACCAAGAAATGAACTTAATGCAAAGGCTGCGACATATACATATGTGTTCCCTATTTTAACATTTTTCTTCTTAATGGGTTCTTTAGCTACAAGAGTTGGTACAGCATACGGATCATACTTTATATTTATAATTGTTTCTATTTTGTGTGGTCGTCACATCAAAAAAATAGCTGCAAAATATATTTTACTTACTCAAAAAGGTGAAGACGAATACCAAAAATGGAGAGGATTATACAACTTCTTAAATAGTGAAACACTTATGAATGAACGTACACTTATCGAATTACCTATATGGGAAAAATACTTAATTTATGCTACTGCATTTGGTATTTCAGAAAAAGTTGTTAAAGCATTAAGAATAAGATGCCCTGAAATCTCTGAAAGTCCATTATTAAGCAATGGATATTACAGATCTTCAAGTTTCCGTTCTTCAAGTAGATCATTTAGATCAGCAACTCGCTCAGCATCACACACTGCACGCTCAGGCGGATATAGTGGTGGTTATGGCGGTGGCCGTGGAGGCGGCGGTGGCGGTGGCGGTCACTAATACAGTGATTCCACAAAACTTAACCACAAAAATAAAAGAGAAGATTCAAAAAATCTTCTCTTTTATTTTTATTATTTTACAAATATATCTTTTGTTTGTAAGTTTGAAAAATCTATTTTCATACTAGCTTCCAAATCATCTTTTTTTAATGTTTTATATATTGTTTTTGAAATATATTTTTCCGCCAGTTTTAATATTTCTTTATGCTCTGGTATATCATCTGGGAAATATATCCCTCCCTTATCTTTATTTTTCAACATCCAGCATACTCCAGCTAAAGCTGACATTGCAACAGGTGTGATTGTTGGCGTCTGCCAATAAGAATCTTTTTTATTTTTATATAAAAACTTTTGTTCAATCCTATTTCCTACCCAAACTGGTTTAAATTTTTCGCCAATCAAAAGCACTCCTACATATTCAGTTCCTGAAGATATTTTTTCTTGATAAAGAATTTCTGCTTTGGCTGGATATTCATATCCTCGTATAATAGTTTTACCATTAGGGTCCTCAACATCTTGAGGTTTATTTGGATCAGGATTTGGATACTCATTTACTTTAGCTTTATTAAAGTAATTTACAGCATAGTTGCAAGGTTGATATATAAACATTGTAGATGGTCTATATACACTCTTACCATTTTCCTTTACTTCTAAATTTTGAGCAATTGTAATTGTTTCTTCATGCGGAACTAAAAAACCTTCAAAAGGTCCATTCGGATAATATGTACGACATCTCCTATCTGCCGCTAATTTTTTAAACTCAATGTAACCTTTTTCTTTATTCACCAAATTACATTCATCTTCAAAATCTATTTGCTCATGTGTACCGAAATTCATTGTTGCTTCACTAAGCATTTCAAACCAAAATGAATCTGTACACCAAGTACTAAACAATGTGTCATCGTTATTCTCGCCTTTAACTTCTTGTAAATCAATATCGTTTACGTGAATTTGTTTTATATCAAGTAATCTTGCAGCTTCGTTATATTGTTTATTTTTTATAAAGTTTTTTAATTCTTTATTATGCTTATATTGTGTTCTAGCAATATACTCTATTCCCTCTTTTACAAAGTATGAAACTAATCCAGGATTATTTCCATGTTGTAAAACTATAGGATATTTATTTGTGTTAGTTGTTTGTTTATGCTTTTCTCTAAGCTCTTTTTTCAGTTCATTTTCGTTAAAAATACTATACCAATTTTCAGGCCAGTCAGCTTCTCCTGTATTTAGGTACATGATATTATTTTCAGCACACCAATTACATATATCCCTTGTGCCAACTGTATCTGCAAAATCTATCAACAAATCTCCTTCACTAAGATATTTGCTAAATATATCTGCAAAGTTTTCTTTATTAACATCGGCTGTTATAAAATTAGCAACTATTCCACCCAAATTAACATACGCTTGAAACTCATAATTATCTCTAGTAATAACATAGTATTTATTTTCGTTATAATCTATTTCTTTTGGAAGCTTTTCAAAGAAACTTTTTCCAACTGCTCCAAAACCGAATTGAACAATGTTTCCTTCAAATTTTATCATTTGATTACCTCTCTACTACTCATCCTTATGTGGTGCTCTTTTTAATGTTTTTATTTTTAATACATCTGCTTCAACAGGTTCTATATAGCCATCTGTATAATATATTTTTATACCAGCTTCTTGATACTTATATAGAATTTTTTTCAAATCAACATTTGCTTCATCTTTTGTTCTTAAGATAATTTTATTAATTCCGTTGTTTAAAAAATATTCAGCCGAAGGTACGTCTTGCGGATATATATCCCAGCTATTATCGAACACAGTAACACTCATTTTGTATCGATCAACACGATTTGAATCTAATAAAAATACTGGTAGCGCATCTTCTTTTATTTGCATTTTTTGTAGCTCTTTTGCTCCCCACCATAATCCAAATTCTACAGCATGATTATCTACAGTTGCTCTAGAGCCCACTTGCTCATTTGTTCCATTATATATAGGAATTGGTCTCATTCCAAATCTAGCTAATGCAAGACCTTCTTTTATTGCATCATATCCTGGTAGATCTAAAAAAATCGCTGTATTTTCTGGCAACTCGCTTAAATATATTAATTTAGGAATTGAAAGATTTGAAAACTTATACGATTTTGAATAATCTTTTATTTCTACAAATGGTACTGGTCGTACCCAATCTACCCATTTAGCGCCAGCCGGTGCCCATATTTTATAGACTTCTCTATTCGTAAGCATTACTCTTCACTCCCTTCAATTAATACTGGAATGTCGGCCGCTCTAGAATCTATACGTGGTTTATCACTTATTCTTGCATAATACCCAGCGTGCTTTCCATCAACAGTATATGAACCTAAGCACACATGAAATTGTTCGCCTTCTTCACTTGTTAAAGGCTTACTAATAAATTTCTTTTGAGCAAGATATTCTTTTGGTTTTTTCTTAACTTCTCTCAAAATATCTTCATACTCTTTTTCATCACAAGCTTCTTTTATAGAAATCTTTTCCCCAACTCTTCCACATGCAGGCTTATATATAAATCCTTTTTGACCTTTTGCATCTTTTACTTCAACTGTTTTTGGCAACAATCTCTTCCAATTTGTTAAAGTTAATCCTTCTAACTCTAATCTATCCCACACTAATGGAAATCTTTTTGTTTGAGCAAAGATTGCAACAGGATGATTACATGAAGGAGTTATTGTATCAAAATATCCATCCCAATATTTAGGCTTAATATCTTTTAACCACTCCAAAGGAGTAAATCTAAAGATCCCATCCAACGGACCTTCATTTCCATAAAGAATGCAATACGCTTTTTGCTCTTTAAATAATACATGCTCTGCTGCGCCATATATAACCTTAAATCCCATTGTCTCAAGTTTGTCGCCTAAGTATTCCATAACTTGTCTGTCATCACTATATGATGTGCAGTGTACAAGCATGATTCTTCCACCCGGTCTAACTTTTTTAGCAATAGCCCCAGTTAAAATATCGCCAAAGTTTATATGCCATAATGCTTCATCTTTAAATAAATATTTAGCAACTTGTGGCATCAAAGAAGCTTCTGCAAAACCTCCGGGAACATCACTATTAACTTCACTTATATTCCAACCATCAATAGTAGGATGAAAATCATAACGCATTAATCTAACATGTTTTTCAGCATCATAATTTTTCATCAACTTTAATTCTTTAGTTATTTCTTTTGGTAAGTTTAAAGGCTTCGCATACTTTTGATTTTCATTTAAATATTTTTCCGCATCTATCGTTTCTTTATCTATTGCCTCAGTTAATTTTTTTAATTCTTCATGCTCTTCTTTCGTAATTACAAGAACATGTTTAGCTACAGTGTTATTATCTTGAAATTGAGGATCCCACTTGTAGCAATCGAAAATTAAATTTAATCGGTACTCATCATATTTATCTTTTGGAATTGTTAGTAATCTCATAAAATCACCTTTTCATCTTATTGTTTTATTGCCATACATCTCCATTTATATATTTTGTAAGTGCCATTACAAACGCACTTCTTGTAAGATCTACTCTTGTTACTTCGTCCTTAGTCAAAACTCTAATACCGCCTTTGCCTTGACCTAAATTTTTCCCTTCAAATAATCTATCCATAACATTACTTAATTCTGTTGCTTTTATCTCGTCCATATACTTTTCAGGTATAGGGAACCCTTGACTTGTTGCTACACTTTCAAGACCATCTTTATTTTCTACAACAACTAAATTTATATCTATCCATTCTTTAAAGTAATTCATTATTCCAGCTTCACTAGCAATATAAAAATCTGCTTCTATATTATTCTCTTTAGCATATTTTTTTAAGTTGTCTACTCTATTTCTAGCACCTTTATAAATTTCATCATTAAGTGGTTGTGCACTTACATCTGAACTTACAGGTATTCCAACGATTTCTACATCATCAAAATATCTTTCAAAGGCAAGTTTAGCTCCTTCTATTTTTCCAGGATTTTTAGTTCCCATTAATACTTTCATTTCTTACATCACCCTTCTGTTAATATCGCGATTGATTTTTTATATTTTTCTACACGTTCTTGTGCTTTCTCATCAATCACATCAAGTCTAGTCAAATCACTGTTATGATTTAAATCTGCAAGTTTTACTGCAGTTGCAATTGGATTGTTTTTTATTTCTCTAACATAGTCTAAATATGGCACTGCTTCATCATGAGTTAAAAGTTTTAACGCATCAATTATTTCTTTTGTAAAACCTTCTCTTTCTAAATCTTCGAATGTCATATCTGTATCTTCTACCACATCGTGTAATAGTGCAACACAAATTGTATTTTCATCCTTCATTTGTTCTGCTAAATGAATAGGATGATAAATGTACGGCATTCCCGTTTTATCAACTTGCTCTTTATGTGCTTCAAAAGCTATTTTCATAGCCTTTTTAGTTAAACTTGTATACAACAAAACAATCACCTCTTACTTTTTCTTTTCACTTAATATTATATCTATAAATTCCTGAGTAGCAAAGCTTGATATCATATTTTTAGGAAAAACTATTCCTAACCCTCTATCTGGAATTTTTTCTTTAATAGGAATCTCAAATAATTCCCCATTATTTAACTCTTCTTCTGTGAATTCCTTTGTTATATATGATACGCCCATCCCTATCTTAGCAAAGTCTTTTACAAGACTATAACTTACAATATCAAACTTTGGATGAAACTTAATATCATGATTTTCCATAAGTTGATTTAAGAAAGCTCTTGTATTTGATGGCGCTTTCTGCGTAACTATTGGATAGTCTTCAACAAGTTTTCTTAAACTTATTTTTTTATCAATTTCTTTTTTATACTTTTTATTTCCCGCAAAGCAATCATGAAGTTCTTTACAAGGTATAACCTTTAGTTCTGAATCTTCTTCCATTGGCAAATTTACAATCAATAAATCCAAACTACCTTTTTTCAGCATTGAAATCATTGTAGATGTTAAATGATTTGTAATTGAAATATCTATATTAGGATATTTTTTATGAAACTCTTCAATAAAAGGAAGTAAGAAGTATTTTGTTACTGTTGTACTCGCTCCTATTTTTATAGTACCCGTCTCTAAGTTTTTTAAAGAAGTTAGTTTGTGTTCTCCGTTCAAAAAACTTTCAATTCCATTTTTCACAAACTCAAAAAACACCTTGCCATTTTCAGTTAGAGTCACACCTTTTGGACTTCTGTTAAACAAAGTTATTTCTAGTTCACTTTCGAGTTTCTTTATTGACTTAGTAATTGCTGGTTGAGAAATATACAAAGCTTCCGCAGCTTTGCTTATACTTCCATGTATAGCAACAGTATAAAAAATCTTATATGATTCATAGCTAATTTCCATATATAACCTCCAGTTATAATAAATATGAATATTATGTATTTGAATTATATCATCAAACCTCATATACTGCAATTGTAAAAAGAATTTAAGGAGGTAAAACTGATGAATAATTATTTATCCGTATGCATGTTTCAATTATCTATTCAGTGTGACTGCGATAGTCAAAACGAATATCTGATTGAAACAGAAGACGTTTTAACGCAAATCGAAAAGGCTTTTTCATTCATTTCCACACACAAACCTGACATTGCACTCTTCCCCGAAATGACATATGTAGAAAAGTTCAAGCAACAGTACATCGAACTCTCGAAAAACAGAATCATCGTTGCCGGTAGCCACTATAAAAATGGTATCAATATCACAGTAGTCTTCCAAGATGGTAAAATGTACGAAATTCCTAAAGCATATGCCTCTGGTGCAGAACCTATGGCAAGAAAAATCACATTTGTTAATCCAGAAGAATTTATCGCGTATGAACTTGGCGAACATGAATTCTGGATTAACGGTAAAAAAATCTACATCTTAAATTGTATGGAATATTACCATGCAGCATACTACATCGCTCGCAATCCTGAATTACAAAAAGATTTGTTCGGCATCTTGGCAATCTGCTCTAATTCCAACACACATGTCTTTGAAGAAGAAACCGTATGTATTCATAATCATAACGAATCTATTTACACATTTGTTTTGAATGCAATCAGCACATATCAAGGTCACCCATATGGTGATGGTCAAAGCTATATTTACGGTCCCATTTCTATTCACGAAAAAGATTGGCTTGTGGACGAAGGCATAAATTCAAAAAAGAACGTATGTCACATCTTGTCGCTTGAAAAAAGCACCGCACAAACTGTTTATGGCAAATTTGTATTTCACGAATCTTTAAGTCGTTTTGGAAGAAGTGACAAATACTTAAACAATCCACGTGACATCACTATTTTAAATTAATGGAGGTATGAAAAATGAAAAAGAACATTGTTATCACCGCTGGTCCTACCAACGAAAGAATCGACGCAGTCATGAAAATCACCAATATGTCTACAGGCGCTCTTGGCGCTGTTATTGCAGACACTCTGCTTTCCCACTCTCAGTATTACAACGCTATTGACACCATTTATTACATTTCTCCAAAAATGGCCTACAAGCCTCGTAGTACAAGTGGAAAAATTGAATTTATCACTGTCGACTCTACTGACGATTTGCTGAACGCGCTTCGCGAACTTTTCGCAACTACCAAAATTGATATTATCATCCACTCTTCTGCAGTTGGCGATTACGCCGGCAAATATGTAGTTCGTGCTGAAGATCTTATCGATGAAATCTACGATGCAATTCAGAATGCTCCTGACAAAGCAGCTCTTACTCCTGATGCACTGATGAAGATTTTTGAAAATCCTCGTGCGGTTTGTAATGATGAAACAAAAATTTCTTCTTATGAACCTCACCTTATGACAATGCTTAAGCTTACTCCAAAAGTTATCAGCCAAATTAAAAAAATGGCTCCCGATGTTACCTTGGTTGGCTTCAAGCTTCTCGAGGGTGTAAGCAAGGAAGAACTCTTTGATGTTGCAAACAGACTGAGAGAAAAAAATCACGCTGACTTCATCGTAGCAAACGACCTTGCCAAAATTGGCGGAGGTAAACACTGGGCAATGATCCTCAGCGAAAACGGTATTATCACCGAGTGTAATACCAAACAAGAAATTGCCGACTCTCTGGCAAAACTTCTTTTTTAAAAAAAATAGGGACAGTCTTAAATATAAAATCGAATAATTTCGTTTTATATTTGAAGGCTGTCCCCTTTTTACGGCACTTATTTAGTTAAATCTTTATAGTAATAATACATATCTATACAATGTAAATCTCCATCCCAAATTTCTTCAGAATAGTTATCTACAAAAAAGTTTTTCACTGTATGATGATATCTTGTAAAACCGTTAAGCACATAGAATGGAATCATATTTTCAGTAGTTCCAACTATCATTCTTTTATACGTATCTTTGTATTCATCCAAAACAAATTGAATAAGTTTTTGTGCATACCCTTTACCTCTGCAAACAGGTAATGTGGCAATGTTTTTTAACTCACATTCTTCATCGTTTACTTTAGTTATAACAATTTCACAAACAACTTCATTGTCAGCTATTCCTATGTACATATCACCAGCCTCAAGATATTTTCTTACTATTTCTTTTTCCGGATCTGCTTCTAAAAGTAACCCCATATATTTTTCTTTATCTTCTGTAACTTTTTCAAATCTTATATCGTTCAATTTTAAATCTCCTTTACAATTCAGTCTTATATAATTATAAGCTCATGTATTGCACGGGTACATCACTCCTTTTCGCTCACATTATAGCACCAAAAACGTAATTTGTACATATTTTAGAACATAATCAAATCTTGAAGCCTTAATTATATTATGATATATTTTCAAATATAGGAGATGAAATTATGGAAAAAGAAGTTAAATATGAATATACAAAGACACCTTTAGACTACCAAATAACAGAATATGACTGCGGCACCACCACTTTATTAAATGCATTGAGATATCTATTTAAAAGAAGTGAGATATCACCTGAAATATATAAATATATCATGCAATATACTTTAGATAAAACAAACGAAGATGGCGAAAACTGCAAAGGCGGCACATCAACTTATGCCTTAGAGTTTTTATGCAATTGGTTAAATGAGAATGGTTCAAAAAAAGGTATGAATATATCTTGCAAAGTGTTACCCAAAGAAGAATGTTCAATTTATAATCAAGAATTAAATACACATATCCAAAATGGTGGTGTTGCAATTTTAAGAGTTTATCAAGATTGCGAGCACTACTGCCTACTTACTGCTCTAGATGATGAATTCGCATACATGTTCGATCCTTATTATTTAAACATTAATTATCTAGATGAAGATACAGAGTGTGAAATAGTTAAAGACAGACCTTTTGAATTTAATAGAAAAGTATCAAAAACTAGAGTTGACGATACTGGCACAAAAGACTTCACATTAGTTCACGGCGATAATAGAGAAATTATTTTAATTTCTAGAATATAACAAAATTAAGACTACTCTATTTCAAGAGTAGTCTTTTTATTTGCAAATTTCTTCTATATACTTTAAAAATTCGTTTTCACCGTACGTAATATCGAACTTTTTAATTTCATTTTCGTAACATTCATCATCCATATACATATCAAAAAGCTCTTTCTTTCCTATTTTATTTTCTAGTTCTTCAACAATTCCAACTATATCTTTATAACATTCATTAAGCCAATATTTCTTTATCTTCTCACTTTTATCTACAAATGTATACTCTGGATTTTTGTTATTTATAACAGCCGTAAAATATTGAACAAACGCCTCTTCAAACAAAAATAATTTTATATTTTTGCTAACTTGTTCTTGGTATTTTTCCGGAACATCTTCAAACTTGCTTCCCTCTTTTTGAATAAAATGAAATAGTTCATGTTCAAGCACATATTTAAAATTCTCATCATCCTTAATCTCTTTAAAAAAGACAATATACTCTTTTTTGCTTGAAGCTTGATACTTACTATTATTAAACTCTTCTCTAATTTCTTCAAGTTCAGTTAGTCTATTTAAAATTCTATCTAGATATTTATCTCCATATATTTTTTGAATTCCATTTACAAATTCTATAATTACATCAGTTACTTTTTTATCCCACGTTCTATCTTTATACATATCTTTAATTTTAGTTTCTAACATACTACACCTCCAAAGAATATTTGAGGCGTCTAAAACTAGACGCCTCTTGTGTTTGAAACTATATCTAAAAACTCTCGGAATGATTCTTAGATATTAAGTTTCATTCACGCCTAGTGCATCTTAACCTCTTTTTGGTAGTCTGCTGTAATAGCAATAGTGACCACAAGCCATTGCAGAAATAATTAATTTAACCATGAGCTCACCCCCTCTTTTAAATATTTATTTTACAATTGGCATCGCTAGAAAATTTCTTGCCAGATAAACTATCAGCAATGCCGCGACATCCTCCTCTACAAACATCCAACTTTGGACATGTTTTACATTTTCCTTCAACTTTATTTTTTACTCCTCTTAATCCTTTTAAAAGTTCACTTTCATTCCAAACTTTTTCTAAATCATCCGTTAACAAGTTTCCTATTTTATAGTTGTCATTAGTAAGCGCAGCACATGGGAACATATCTCCATTAGGCGCAATCGATATTAATGAATGTCCGGCAGGACAACCTGCTGAATGGATTTTGTTTTGCTCTTCTAAAGTAAGAGTCTTGCACAAATTAGAAACTGATGAGCAGTCAATTGTCACTTTCAAAGGTCCGTTTCTTCTACAAATTTTATCTATAACCTCAGCGTATTTATCATAGTCTGGAACTTGTTTTTTGAATGTTTCCAAATCTAAGTGACCTTGTTTTAATTTAATGATTGTAAGACCATCAAAATTATTCTCTTCTAAGAAGTCCATAAAAGCCTCTAAATCATTTAAATTATCATTTGTAACTACCGTATCCACCCCAACGATAAAACCATGTTTTTTGAACAATCTGGCTGTTTCCATAGCCCTGTCAAAACTACCTTCTGTTCTATATTTTTCATGTACTTCTTTTTTGTATGAGTCTAATGAAATTTGAACTTGAGTAAGTCCTGCTTCTTTTAAATCTATGATCATTTTTTCCGGAACATTGTATCCATTTGTAGTTAAGTTACACGCGACATTTTTACTAGCAACATATCTTGTAAGTTCGACTAAATCAGGTCTAGTTGTAGGTTCACCACCAGTTAGACCAATTTGAAAAGCTCCGATATCTACCAATTTGTCTATCATCTTTTTATAATCTTCAGTAGGTAAACCATTTTTTATTCGGCTATGCATATCTTTTACTGAACAATATTTGCAATTCATATTACACGCGTGAGTTATTGCTAAATGTGCAATTACAGGACCTCTATAAACAGGTTTATCATCCACACTTTTTAGTATTGCATCATCAAAATATAATTTATCTTCATTAGGAACATAGTTTGTATATTCTAATAAGCCAATATTAGCTAAATCATAAATAAACTCTGGAGCATCATCTGGTATTTCCTCTAATTCTGCATATCTGTACAATTCTTCTTCTAAATCTAAAGTTATCATCGCTACATGTCCTAGCTTATTTAAGATATAAATTCCGTCATCTCTTTTTTCAATATTTCTTAATTCTTTAAACATATTTACTCACTCCTAATCTACAAAACAATATGGTTCTTTTTTAGTCAAATCATTGTGGTAATAATATTTATTTGCTATACATCCGCCATTGCAAAGTTCGCTCTTGCTGCAATTTGAACAATGCTCATTATTCTTATTATTTTCAAACAACCCTCTCAATTTATTTGCTTCAGCATCTTTCCATATTTCCAATAACGATTTATTTCTAACATTTCCAATAGGCAAGCTCAAAAACGAACATGGAACTATATCACCATTTGGTTGTATCTCCATAGTATTTTGTAACGCCTCACAACTATATTTCATACTAAGCGTTTCAAACGAAGTATTTTTCAAACCCTCAAATAATTCTCTCGCACCAAAAACAGGACGTATTTGAAAGTTAGTCGTTGTTCCTTTTTCAATTAAGTCTTTTACTTTTAAATGCATGTCATAAATAAAATTCTTATAAGATTCTTTATCTAACATCATTTCTCTATCCGCTCTACCGATAGGACAAACTGGAACAATTGTCTGGTGACTTATTTTTAAATCAGATAATACCTCCATAAGATCAAGCAAATCTTTTGTGTTATCTTTAGTTAAAGTTGTTTGTACTCTTACTTCTATCCCGTGCTTTTGAAAATTTTTAATTGCTGCAATTGCTTTTTCATAAGCATTTTCAAAATTTCTAAATTGATTATGAAACATACTTAAACCATCAATCGAAATCTTTGCCATATTAAGTCCAGCATCTTTTAATCTTTTGGCAAATTCATCTGTTATTAAACTTCCATTTGTAGTCATTGTTATTCTTGGAATTTTTCCTTTTACATATCTGATATATTCAATCAAATGAGGATTAGTTGTTGGCTCTCCACCTGTAAAATTAATTTTTAATAAATTAAGCTCAATCATTTCATCTAATAATTTATATATTTCTTCATCTTTTAAGTCAGATTCTTTAGGAGCAGTTGAATTGTTACCACAATGTTTGCATCGATAATTACATCCAGATGTGATTCCTAAAGTCATATAAATTGGAGCACTCGTATAACGACTATTTTTTTCTTCCATAATCTCTTCATAACTTTGAAGTGGTACAATAAAATGTTTCTTTAGAAATCCTTTTACAATATCATCTTCTTCAATTTCTTCAGAATGTATAGCTTTGTAAAATATTTTTCCATCGCCCTCAGTATCAGTTATTTTTTCTTTTGTTTGGTATTTAGAATTCATAATATAAATACCATCTTTTTCGAATCTTACTTTTGTGTTAGCCTCTAACTCAAATTTCATAATCTCCTCCCTCTCTGATATATATTTCGCAAGCGTTTCAATGTGTATTTTTTACGCATTTATAAGATTTTTTAAAGAGAGCTTTTAGTCTCTCTTAAAAAATATCAACGTCATATTCATCTGTACCTATGAACTTATATAGGTTTGCTGGTCTGTGACCTTTTATATCTTGCATTAAACCTGTATTTTCAATCAGATTTAATTGAAGGAATTTCTTTCTAAAATTTCTTCTATCAAACTTTTTATTAAGAATTGCTTCATATACATTTTGAAGTTCTGGCAAAGTAAAATACTTTGGCAATAAAGACCTTACAATAGGTGTCTTCATTATTCTCTTCTTCATAATTTCGATAGCTTCCAATAAAATTTCTCGATGATCATAAGCTAAATCACACGGAACATCAGCTAGATTAAACCACTCTGAATTTTGAGTTTTTTCTGTTTTCTTTTTAATCTTTATATTTTCACTGTTTACAATACCAATGTATCCAACGGCAATCATTCTCATTAACGGTGAACGTTTTGGATTACTAAAAGTATGAAATTGTTCAACATATATTCCAGAGATTCCCGTCTTCTCTATCATTTCTCTTTTCATAGCAGTTTCACAATCTTCATCATTATAAACCGCACCACTAGGAAGCATCCATTTATCAGTATAAGGTTTATTACTTCTTTGAACTAAAAGAACTTTAACTTCCCCATCTCGAACCGTAAACAATGTACAAACCACATGTATTCCTTGATTTTTATATCTAGGATTACCAATATCCATAACATCTCACCTACCTTTTTCAAAGATTCTTACGAACCTTTGTGTCTTACATACACATTATACAATAGAACTATAATTTGTCAATAAGAAAATAAGACTAATAAAAAATATCATGTACATATAAAAGGGACACTCCCTAAAATTCAATAACATTGAATTTTAAGGGGTGTCCCCACTTTTACATCTTGTTAGCTTTCCACCACTTTGCAAATTCTTGCATTGAGCTTACAGATTCATATCTAATTCTTGTTGCCCTCTCCTCCGAAGTCATTTGAGATAATGTTTTTTCATAACCATATGGTTTAAAAATATACCATATGTCTGACCATTTTTCATCCGAATCTGTCCCAACCATTTCAGTGGTCAAGAAACCCTCGTGTTTGCCCATAAATTGTTGAAACTCTTTACCGTCGTAATATGATAAACATTCGGTAAATCTGCAACTTCTGTTTTCTTTACCTTCCATCAGCTTTAATATGCCCTCAATCCCCAATGTGTCTAACGCGAAATTTACAAATGCTCTTGGGAAACCATTAAGTTCATCAATCCAGAAGCCACAATCTAAAGAAATACATGGCTTTTGAACAATTTTATATGCTTCCATAACTTTGTATTTTGAAATATATGTAATATCATCACTACGAGGCTCTTCAAGCTCGTACTCATATGCCACAAAATCTACGCCTTCCATGTTATGCTTTGCTGCCGCAATTTTTCCTTTGTTATGTGTCACAAATACTACTTCTTCCATGCTTTTCTTCCTTTCTTGATTTAAAAAATTCCTCTTTACATGATGATTCTATCATATATTGAGGAAATATTGTTGTCACAATTATTTTTTTATTTTTACTTTCGAGCCATATGTTTCGGCTAATATTTTATATGATTTAATATCTTTTAATTTAAATAATCTTATTTCACTTCTTAATTCGCAATATGCAGCAACATACCACATATCAACATAGCAAAATAATTCTGCCGGATGAATTACACGTGTTGTAATCCCAGAATTCACAGACTTGAATTTTATCTCAACTTTATTTCTATTCTTAATAGCTTTTTTCATTTCGAAATACATTTCTTCTTTTTGGGCATCATCGATTTTTAGGAAATTATTATCAGGCTCTAATTGATATCCTCCATATTTTCCTGTTGTTGACTTCAAATAAATTCCCGCTTGTTCCAATTCTAATTTATATTGACGTATCATTCTTTCAGATACTTCAAGCTTTTCAGCAAGTTCTTTTATAGAATGGATTTCACCATCTTTTAGCATTTGTAGCATATTCAACATATTAGCAACTTTACTCATATTTTTACTCCTTAAAAAGCCGCCCAAGATTTTTCTTGGACGGCTTTATTTTACCTAAGAGTTGGCCATTTTGCAAGGGATTTTGCACTATGCACATGCAATAAATCTTTGTAGAAACTCTTTTGTTTCTGCTTTTTTAGGATTTACAAATATCCTATCAGCGTTTCCTTCTTCAGCAATTACACCATTATGCATGAAAACTACGTGATTTGATATTTCTTTTGCAAAAGCCATTTCATGAGTAACAATTATCATTGTCAAACCTTCTTCAGCTAATTTTTTAATTACAGATAGCACCTCACCTACCATTTGTGGATCTAACGCAGATGTAGGTTCATCAAACAAAAGTACATCAGGTTGCATCGCTAAAGCTCTAGCAATGGCAACTCTTTGTTTTTGACCACCTGATAATTGTCTCGGCTTTGCGTTTATATAAGGAGTCATTCCTACTTTTTCAAGATAATATAAACTACGCTCTTTAGCTTCTTCCTTATTCATTTTTAAGACTTTTCTTAATCCAACCATACAATTTTGAAGAACATTCATATTTTCAAAAAGATTAAAATTTTGGAATACCATCCCAACTTTTGCTCTGTACGCAGGTACATTTTTTGAATTCAAAATATTTTCTCCATTGTATAAAATTTCCCCATCCGTTGGATTTTCTAATAAATTAATACATCTAAGCAATGTAGATTTACCAGATCCAGAAGCACCAATTATAGTTGTTATATCACCTTTTTTCACAGAAAAATTTATATTTTTTAAAACTTCGTGTTTGCCAAAATTCTTTTTTAGATTTTTAACTTTTATTATTCTCTCACTCATTATTTAGCCTCCTTTTTATTAGGATATTTTAAAAGTCCACTTGTGAATGCCAATGTATCTGTTGTAGACAACGAATAATTTTCAGGACCATTTAATTTATTTTCTATCAATCTTAAAAGCTTTGCACAGCTTACAGTCATGCATAAATACATTACCATCGCTATAGCATTAGCTTCAAAATATGTATAATATGTTCCCGCAACAGATTTAGTTGCAAAGAATAATTCAACCGTTCCTATAACAGAAAGAACACAAGTATCTTTTATATTTATTATTAAATTATTTCCTATTTGAGGCATAATGTTTTTTAAAGCTTGTGGAAGAATTACATAGAGCATTGTTTGTGTATATGTCATCCCCAAAGCTTTTGCAGCTTCTGTTTGTCCATCAGCTACAGATAAAATACCACCTCTCACTGTTTCAGCCATATATGCTCCAGTGTTAATTGAAACTATAAAGAATGCAGCAAACCACATACTCATATTAATTCCAAAACATACAGCAAGACCATAATAGATAAACATTGCTTGAACCATCATAGGAGTTCCTCTAAAAACTTCAACATATATACTCATTATTATTTTTAAGATTCTTAAAAATATCTTTTTAAAAATGTTGTCTTTTTTAGAAATCGGAATTGCTTGTATTGTACCTACAATCAAGCCAATTACACAACCTATTAAAGTTCCAACTAAAGCTATTAACAGTGTAGTTCCAGCACCTTTCAAAAGCGAAAGACCATATTCATTTATAATAAAAATTATTCTTCCCCAAAAGTCTTGTGGCAAACTCATTTAATCCATCCCTCTCTATTTTATTCAGCTAAAGGTTGTACACTGATTGCTGTATTCATCATATCTTCAAAATCAGTTACATCTAAATTAGCTAACGCTGTGTTTAAATTATTTAATAATTCTGTGTTACCTTTTTTAACTGAAATACCGATATTAATTTCTTCTTCAGAAACTTCAAAGTTATCTCCTGATGAATTTGTGAAATCTAAAATTGTCATATCTGGATATACTTGTACAGCAGCCATAGCTGTAGGCATATCAGTTACAATTAAGTCTGCTCTACCAGAATCTAAGGCAACTAACATTGTTGGTGCTGTTTCCATTGCAGGTAATATATTTGCATTTTCTATTTGTGGTAAGCATACATCATACCAAACAGTATTTATTTGAGATGTGCAAGTTGCACCAGCTAAATCTGCAACACCTTGTGCATTTGCATATGCACTATCTTTATTTGTTAAACCTACGATTGAAGCATAATAATATGGTGTTGTGAAATCTACTGTTTGCAGTCTTTCTGCAGTAATTGATTGACCAGCTATAACGCAATCAATTTTGTCTGACATAAGTGCTAAAGGTAAACTATCCCAATCAATTTGATGTACTTCTAATTCATATCCCATTTGTTCTGCTACGTATTTAGCCATCATAACATCATAACCATACGCATATTCATTGCTTCCTGCTATTGGCACTGCGCCATTTGAATCATCAGCTTGCGCCCAGTTATAAGGTGCATATGCACATTCCATACCAACTCTTAAAACTTTTGCCTGAGTGTCTCCGCTTTCTCCACTTAAGCTTTCACCCATCGCATCATTTGTTGTACTTTGACATCCACAAAGCAACAACACCCCAATTACTGCTACTACCATTCCTAACATTCTTAAAATTCTTCTCATAAAAATTCCTCCTTAAAATTTTGTTTATATAAATTCTTTTATAAAAAGATTTATATCGAATAAAAAAAATCGTGGACACTATATATATCAAGCATCCACGAATACAACTACATCATACAAAAGAATTTACAATGTAACTTATATTTTAGATAGCTCTCCACATATACATGTGACAGTTCATTGCATCTTTTGCAATGCCCCAACAGCAATCATTTAGACTATGATCGCAATTTCGGCGATGTTTCCTTTCAAACAAATATAGGTGTCTAAACCACTAAAAATGTTTTACTTATAAACCTCGCAACCTCTATCAACTTTATTAAATTTGAGACAAACAAAAACGCCTCTAGGAATAATCCTAGAGGCGACATATGTCACGATACCACTCTAATTCATCAATACATTACTGCATTGACCTCAACAACGTACTATCATACGTTTGTGCTGTAACAGGCACCCCTGTAGCAACCTACTACTATTTCAGCTACTCATCTCCGGATCCTTTTTCATTAAATCTTTACACATTCCTTCTCAGCTAATAGGAATTTCTCTGTAATGGTATTTCATTTAATTACTCTTTCCTTCGTCGAATTTGAATATGAATTAATCTTAATACCATAAAATTAATTTGTCAAGAAAAAATTTTTAATTCCCTTGGATGCTCTTTAAATATTCATACGGTGTATAAAAATCTACATTTTGATATTCATCTGCTGGAATTACGCTTATTAGTGGAACTACGTTCTTTTCATAAAACCAAAGTCTCATTCCATCATTAAAATTAACATCAACTTCTAAAGTCACATCATTTTGTTCTTTTACTTTTTTCTTTATATATGAAGATATTTTTCTTAGTTTGTCTTCAATATAATCCGCACTCATATTATCATTTAAATTTTTATTTATCCATATCGTAATTTCGCCTTCCATTCCATAGTCTTTGTACTCATACTTAGAAAGTTCAACCTTAGAATCTTTATCACCTATCTCAAAAACGACATGTTCAGCAATCTCATTTAAAAACTTATCTCCTCTAGATAATCTAAAATACGCTTCGTGTATTTCATCAGCAAATCTTTTATCTTCATACACAACTTCAAAAATCAAATCGTCTTTATATGCTCTAACTTCATATTCATAGCATATTGTACTTTTTGATTTTATTTCAGGAATTAACACTCCACCATCCATCCCTACTTCATGAATCAAAATCTTTTCTCCACTATCTACTAATCTCACAATTTCGAAATATTCATTATACTCATCTTCTAAGTATTTCAAAATCTTTTCTTCTCTAGTAGTTGTCGCATTTATAATAGCAATAACAATTATTAAAACAACTATAATTCCAAGTGAAACAAGTCCAAAAATTTTTATTTTTTTATCTTGTTTTTTCTCCACGTTTTTATCTTCCATATTATTTTTTCCTTCTTTAATTTTATTCAATGTATCATACACTTTTTTAGTATTTTCTCCCAATTTATTTTCATCAAACACACCAATTTTCTTATCGGTGCAAAAGTCTTTAAATTCATCTAACGCAACATTTATATTTTCAGAATTAACCTTGTCTTTTATCATCTGCATCACAGTCTTCATGTGCCCTCTAATCGCGCATCCCGCAATAGCTTTAAAATATGTTTTTTCTGGAATCGTCGATTTTTTATAAAGTTCCATAGCCATTTCGTCAGTAACTTTTCTTGGATTAGAAATAATAATTTTATTTGCTCTAAAAACGCCGCCTGGTGTTGCATGATGTTCGACCTCTATCATTTCTGCATCATCTGGTATTTCAACATCATATATAGTATCCCCTCTAACAAGCCATCTTATAATCTTGTCTTCAACAGAGAAATTAAAACCACCCATATCTTCTGGTTTGTCAGCTTTAGGATTCCATTTATCAGCTATATTTACTTCACCAATTTTATATTCATAACCAGTTCCATTTGCATTAGATTTATTGCCAAACATCACTTTCAGATATTTCATAAAATACCTTCTCTCAGTTTTTCTAATTTTTATTCTAACACATTTATAACTTCCTTAGTATATAATTTTATACAAAAACAAAAGACACTACAAAATAAATGTAGTGTCTCTTTTTTTTGCTATTCAATTCCTAATATACGCTTTGCTCTTTTCACATCTTCAATTGTTGCTTCAGGCACCCCAGCTAATGGGTAATCTTCTTCAGACATTTCCCATTTGTGCGCTCCTAAAGTATGGTAACCAAGTACTTCTACTTTTTGCACTGTTTTTAAAGTGCCAATAAACTCTTTAAGTGATTTTAAATGTTCTTCAGAGTCTGTAATTCCCGGAACTAAAACATGTCTAATCCACATTGGAATACCTTTGTCACTTAAATGTTTAGCAAATGCTTTTATCTTTTCATTACTTACGCCAATCAAATCTTGATGCACGTTATCATCCATATGTTTTAAATCTAGTAAAACTAAATCTGTATAATCTAATAAATCTTTCAATTTATCTATTTGTATAAAACCAGATGTATCTAAGCATGTGTGTATACCACGTTCTTTTAATTTTTTAAATAATTCTATTACAAAATCAATTTGAAGTAGTGGTTCGCCACCTGTTACAGTAACTCCACCATCTTCTCCCATATACGAAACGTATCTTTCTACTTTATTTACAATTTCATCAACTGTGTATTTTGTTCCAAAAGAGTATTCTCTTGTATCTCTGTTGTGGCAATATTTACAACGAAGTGGACATCCTTGCATAAAGATAACATATCTAACACCTGGACCATCCACCGCGCCCAAACTTTCGAATGAATGTATTCTACCTTTTAACTCGCCAACTTCTTTAACTATAAACATATATTCAACCTAGATTCTTTCGTGAATTGTTCTGTTAATAACATCTAGTTGTTGTTCTCTTGTTAGTTTTACAAAGTTAACAGCGTAACCAGAAACTCTTATTGTAAGCTGTGGATATTTTTCTGGATGATCCATAGCATCTAATAATAATTCTCTGTCGAATACATTTACATTAATGTGTTGTCCTGTTTGTTTGAAATATCCATCTAATAAAGCAATTAAGTTTTTAACTCTTCCATCAACTTCTTTACCTAATGCAGCAGGTGTGATTGAGAATGTATATGAAATTCCATCTTCTGAATATTCATATGGAAGCTTTGCAACTGTGTTCATAACAGCGATAGCACCGTTTGTATCTCTACCATGTAGTGGGTTTGCACCTGGTCCAAATGGTTCTCCAGCTTTTCTTCCATCTGGAGTATCACCTGTGTTTTTACCATAAACAACATTTGATGTGATTGTTAAAATTGACATTGTAGGTTTTGCATTTCTATATGTTTTTTGTTTTGCAATCTTATTCATAAATCTTTGAACGATTTCTACAGCGATGTCATCAGCTCTGTCATCATCGTTACCGTATTTAGGATAATCTCCTTCTACTTCGTAGTGTTCTATTATTCCATTTTCATTTCTGATAGCTTTTACTTTAGCATATTTGATAGCTGATAAAGAGTCTGTAACAACTGATAAACCAGCAATACCTGTAGCCATTGTTCTTAAGATTTTTTCATCATGTAATGCCATTTCAATTTTTTCGTATGCATATTTATCATGCATATAGTGAATAGCATTTAATGCTTTAATATAAATTTTTGCAACATATTCCATCATGTTATCAAATTTATACATTACATCGTCATAATCTAAATATTCAGTTGTAACTGGTTCAAATTTTGGAGCAACTTGTTTACCAGATAATTCATCACGTCCACCATTTAGTGCATATAACAACGTTTTAGCTAGGTTGCATCTAGCACCAAAGAATTGCATTTGCTTACCAATTCTCATAGCAGATACGCAGCAAGCTATTCCATAATCGTCTCCCCAGAAACCTCTCATCAAATCATCATTTTCATATTGAATTGATGAAGTTTTGATAGACATTTTTGCTGTATATTCTTTAAATCCTTTTGGTAATCCTTGAGCCCAAAGAACCGTCATATTTGGTTCTGGAGCAGGTCCTAAGTTTGTTAATGTGTGTAACATTCTGAAAGAGTTTTTAGTAACTAAAGTTCTTCCATCTAGTCCCATACCACCAATAGCTTCAGTAACCCAAGCAGGATCTCCACTAAATAGTGCATCATATTCTGGAGTTCTTAAGAATCTAACCATTCTTAATTTCATAACGAAATGGTCCATTAATTCTTGAACTTCTTCTTCAGTTAGGTTACCAGCTTTAAGATCTCTTTCAAAATAGATATCTAAGAAAGTTGTTACTCTACCAATACTCATAGCAGCACCATTTTGTTCTTTGATAGCAGCTAAGTATCCAAAGTATAACCATTGAACAGCTTCTTTAGAATTTGTTGCTGGTTTCGAAATGTCATAACCATATTTAGAAGCCATAACTTTTAATTCTTTTAATGAAGCGATTTGATCATAAATTTCTTCACGTTCTCTAATAACGGTTTCATCAAAATCTTTATCTAACAATTCAAGTGCTTTCATTTTTTCTTCGATAAGAACATCAACACCATAAAGAGCAATTCTTCTGTAGTCACCAATAATTCTTCCACGTCCATATCCATCTGGAAGACCTGTGATTAAGTGTGAACTTCTAGCAGCTCTTACATCTGGTGTATAAACACTAAATACACCATCGTTGTGAGTTCTTCTAATTTCATGGAATGTTTTTGCAACATTCTCATTAATTTTTCTGCCATAAGCTTCACAAGATTTTTCAACAATTCTAATACCACCAAATGGCATAATAGCTCTTTTTAAAGGAGCATCTGTTTGTAAGCCTACGATTTTTTCTAATTCTTTATCAATATAACCAGCTTCATGTGAAGAGATTGTAGAAATAGTTTCTGTATCGATATCAAGAACTCCATTATTTGCTTGTTCTTGTTTGTATAACTCTAAAACTTTGTCCCACAATTTCTTTGTAGTTTCAGTTGGCATTGTTAAAAATTCATCTGTGCCTTCATAAGGAGTATAGTTTAATTGAATAAAGTTTCTTACATCAATTTCTTTCTCCCATCTGCCTTTGTTAAATCCTTTCCATTCTTCAAATCTCATTTATATCTAACCTTCTTTCTATAATAGGATTATCTACATTCGCCGAAATATTATACACGAAAAGAACTATAAAGTAAATAGCAATTTAAGCCTCATATCCGTAATTTTAGGCTATTTTTAAGCATTTTTAATTTCTTTTAGTTTTTGAGTCCTAATACAACTTCCTTGAGAGTTTTTTCAATGCATTAAATAGCATTCAAAGCACAAAAAGGAGGCCTTTCGGCCTCCTTGTCTCTTATTCGAATCGAACAAGATATGTCCCTTCAGGAATACAGAATTTGTACGTGTAACCTTCATGCACCAATCGCGCACCACATTCGCTGCAAAAAACTTGCGGGTCTTTGTATTTTTCCAAACGAGGTGGTCCTTCAGAAATATACTCGATAACGATATTAGAGTCCCGCGCCGATATTTCGATATCTTTGAAATTTTCATCACAAGCAGTATAGTGATCCGTTGTGGGATTATACAAACTATAGCGATATCTAACGACATATACTCTTTCAATCCCTTTACACGCAAAGCTTTTTAACGTAGTCGTTTCTAACAGAGCATCTTCAACATTTTCTACTTTGTCCCAGCTATGCGTATGATCAGTGGTATTGTCTTTCTCGTATTGCACTGCAGGTTGTGTCGATTCAGTTTTGTTTATTGCACACCCCACCAGAAGCAAACAAAAAACAAACAAGCATATAACAGAAATTCCTGTTATGCCCAATATTTTCCGCTGTTTAGAATCCATTTTTCTCTCCTCAATCAAACGACAAATTTGTTAGTATACTTACTATTAGATGTTACAAAGGATTGTTTCGATAATGACATCCATATCTTCAACCAATGGGTCGAAGCTTCTCAGATAATCAATTGTTCGTTTTAACAAATCCCACTCCACATATGTCAGTTCTCCGTCTTCTATAAATTGCACCATATTTAGTTCTTCAACTTCCGGCGTCAACTTTACTTCTGGATAGGCCGCTCTAACTTTTGCATTAGTTTTATCCCAATCATCATGCAAGATTTCAACCTCTTTTGCACGCTCTGTAGCCCAATTTTCTACAGATACATTTCGTGCATTAAGCACTTTATTAAATCTTGCATTAATATCTAAACGACCATACATAATGGCATCCGTCAGAAGGTGCCAGGCATAACCTTTATAGAACGGCATTTTTCTTTGTTCTTGAGATAAGCTTGTCCAAAAGGCTCTTACATTTGTACTACTACTTTTTCCAAAATGCATACCGTCAGTACTTCCTCGCTCTTCCACCTGCATAAGACGCGGAATAAAAGTCTCGTAGCTAGGCATCTCTTCAGTACGCATCTGCTCATATTTGACTCTTGCTTTTTCGAAATCGCCATTTGCATCACGAAGATGCTTTTTAAGTATATCGGGTGCTTCCACACCACAAACAAAACTGCGATTTTCAGCCGACTTACCAGTAATTGTAGCTAAATGAATGTAGTATCCAGGCATAATAAACTCCTTTCCTGATTTACTTAAGATTGAAATTTCAAAAAGCTTAATTTCGTATGACAATATTTGAATTGTGTGGAGTATATCACGATTTACATAAAAAAGCAAGGATAGTTGCTCCTAAAAGCCTCTATCCTTGGCACTTTTCCTTATTCTATCAATCTACCAAACGAACAGTTTTATAATCGTTTTCATTTAATCTTGTCTTTAAACAATCATATTTTTTAGAAACTTTTTTGAAAATCAATCTATACGTATTTTCTTTTAGTATGTATAAACCTTTTTTCCAATGACTGCTTGTCTTTACCTTATTAAAATAGGGATTACTTTTATCTCTATTTTTCTTCATTTCAGATGCTAACAAAATTCCTTCATGTTCTTTGAATTCCTTTAATAGTTCATACAAATCTTTCGGAAAAATTTTGTGTGCTGGTTTAGTTAATTTAACACTTGATGTATTATTTAATATTTCCGCTACAAATTCACCACACAACATCGTCTTATAAATTTTAATTCCATGCGCAAAAATATATGTTACAGCCGAATACATGTTATACAAATTTTCTGTATCGTTCGAATACTCATCTATAAATTTTTTTATTTTTTCCACTTCTTCTTCTGTAACTGGAATTTTATATTTCACATATCTAATATTTTTTTCATTCTTTATCCAATATGATTTGTTTTCATTTACATATCCAGCAACAAGCGGAGTGCCAATATTTCTAGCCTGTATTGCGTGACAATCTTCTAAACTCTCATCAAATGAAAATGTGACATGCGAATAAGGAATGCCAGAAAAAAGTTTCATCAAACGCCCCGCTATTGTATGCAATTCAACCAAAGTAACATATATATACACTTTATTACCTCTCTTTTATATATTCATTAATCCACTTTCTAACATTAAGATTAGTCCACAAATATTAAGAGCTAAATTAGCTGACATATGAACTAACCACGATGGATATATATTATTAGATTTTTCGTTTAACTTTATAAAAATAATTCCAACTATATAAAGGGATATTAAAGCAGCTGTACCTATTATTAGATCAAACATCTTAAACAGCAATAACGTATGATACATTGCAAATAAGACAGCGCTTACAAATGTGGCACACTTTTCATTTTTTATATTACGATACACAAATCCTCTAAAGAAGAATTCTTCTACAAAAGCATTCACAAAAATAATATAAAAATCTATTAGTAATATTTTAACTATACTGCCACCCGTCAAGTCCATAATTGTGGTTATCGTTCCCGAATAATCAATTATGTTTTTGGTTGCAAAGAAATAAATAAGAATTCCGCCAAATGTGAGTAACGCAAACGTTACCCCTCTTTTAAGTCCTTCTTTTCTAAACTTTAAGAATTCTTTAATTTTTGTTTCTTTATTTATCACTGCAACTATGCATGGAATTAAAATTCCTAAAGCAATTTTTCCAACAGCACGAATCGCATAAGCATCTATAGTTTCAACAAAACTAAATCCTAATGTACATAATAAAATTGCCACATACAGAATAACTTTTTTAGTCATATTAATCACCCACTAAATAATAATTGGAGCAATCCCATGTTTGATGTGATATCTATAAAACAAATTAACTCCAAAAACAAACAGTTCTCTTGCCGGATGCTTCAAAAATTTCTTTGTGAAAATCACTCTCTTAAAAATATTTTTTATAGAATAAACTTCGTTGTACAATTCCCAATAAAGTTTATCAATTTCTTCAGCAGATAAATTCGGTGTATTCTTTGTAGCCTTATTAGGTGAGTATGTATAAATATCATGATTAACCAAATCTGGAGAGTCTTTTACCTCTTCATAATATGGTGTACCTGGCACTGGGCAAAGAATATAAAACTTAGGAGCCTCAACTTTATTATCTATTATAAATTTAGCTGTTTCTTTTATACTTTCAACAGTATCATCTTCTAATCCAAGCATCATTTCAGTAGCTACGTCTATTCCCGCATTTCTTAATTTTTGAATTAGTCTACTATATTCTCCTGGATCTTCCCAATCTTTATTTAATTTTTGAAGATTGCTCTTTGTGATAGTCTCAATTCCAAAGCTTAAAGTTGTACAACCACTATCTACAACACATTTTAGCAATTCATCGTCATTAGCCAGATGAATAGAACATTGACTATACCATTCCATTTTTAACTTTTTAATTTCTGCGCACAAATCCATCATGTACTTTCTATCCGATAAGATATTATCATCAATCAATAAGAATTTTTTGAATCCTAACTCTTTTACTTTCTTTATATCTCTTACCACTTCAGGAATTTCTCTTCTTAAATATTTTCCTTTATATAAACACGCTATCGAGCAAAAAGCACAACTATTAGGACATCCTCTTCCTGCTTGAACCGGCAAGAAATCTCCAATTTTCTTTTTAGTTACTAATTCATAACGAGGAATTGGTGTAGATAATGTATCAATTTTTTTGGTGTAGAATGGTTTTAATTCATCATTTAAATAATCATTAAGCATATCCTTCCAATAACCTTCAGCATCACCAACTAATATCGCATCACAATATTGTTTCACTTCATCCGAAACAAGGCTCGCCATGTAACCTCCCATTACAACAGTCTTGCCTCTCTTCTTAAATTCTTTTGCAATTTCAATACCTCTGATTATTGAATGCCCCATACTTCCAATACCAATTAAATCGATATCTGTATCCCAAGGAATATCCTCTATTGTTTCTATACAAATTTCCACATCCCAATCATCACCACATTCAGCAGCAAGAAGTGGCATTGTAAGACCAATAAAATATAACATATTCTTTTTAACTAGTTTGTTATATTGATCATATATTGTTGGTTGTATTAGAAGCATTCTTTTTTTCTTTTGAGCGTTCATATTTACCCACCTTTCTATATTCCCATTCCATTCTTACATAGTGCCAATACATTTTCAAAGCACCTCTTACACATTTAAAAGCAACTTTGAAACCACATCTTTTATAGATATACCAAACTGACGAAAAGCTTGTCGATGTATTAAAGTATCCTCTTATTATTTGATGATAATACTGAGTCGGAGTAAGCTTTGTAGGCATTATCGCCAAATGCGTCAAATCCCACTTTTCATATTCTTTAGGGTTAAGTAATAGCTGATCCTTATAATCATCAAAAATTGGCGTACCTGGTAGCGGCACAAGTGGTTGTAAATTTGTGAATCGTATATGCATTTTCTTAAGCCATTTAACAAAATCTTTAAAATCTTGTTTATCCCAATCCGGTCCAACAATTGCTCCTGCATATAAATCAACATTGTATTTATATAAAACCTCTGATGCTTTCTCACTAGTTTCAACATCTGTCTTTTTGTTAAAATCATTTAAATCACTTTGTTTAAAGCTTTCTATTCCAACGAATACAGCATCTAATCCATGCTTGCTTAAAAGCTCTATCATATCTGGATTTTTAACAATAAAATCTGCACGACCAAAAATTATAAAAGTTTTCTTTATATTATTTTCATCTAACAATTTACAAAACGTTTGGATTCTTTCTCTACTTACTAAGAAATTATCATCTACTATAAAAACGTTTGGTTCTTCTATAACTTTCAATTCTTCAATTACTGGAGCAAGTTCTCTTTCATAATATGTATGTCCAGTAATTTCTACGCAAAAGCAAAAACTGCAGTTATAAGGGCATCCAAAAGAAGTCTTTAATAATGCACAAGGAACATGATATGCATAATCATACTTCTTTCTATATTTTCTAGTAAGTTCTCTATCCGGCATTGGCAAGATATAATCTTTATTTATCTTATCGTGTTTAAATTTAACCTCTTCATTTTTAGTTAAAGCATCTAACAGAATAACGATGTTTTCTAATCCATTTATGCCCAAAACATAATCTATATTTTCATCTTTAAAATCTTCTGGAATAACTTCACTATGTACTCCACCGACTACAGTAACTATTTTTGAATTAACTTTTTTCACTTCTTCGCTATACGCTTTTATCACATTTACGTGTGTAATATATGAAGTAAAACAAACCACATCTGGAGAATGTTGTTCAACAAAATATTTAAGTGTTTTCTTTTCTAACATCATGTCAACGAACGCAACTTCGTGCCCTTCTTTTTTTACAACAGCACTTACATATTCCAGCTCTAATGGTTCACATGTCATCAAATCCGATAAACCCAAAGAGTTTCTGTGAGGCTTTGGTCTTATTAGCATTACTTTCATTCTTTAATCACCTTTTTTCTTATACTCTCTACTCATTCTCAAATAATTAAAAATTATTTTTAGCAGTCCATATACTGTCATCACAGCAACTTTCAAATTACACGTTTTTGTTATATAGAATAAGTTATCGAAGTTTGCTGTAACTCTAAAATAAATTTTTATAATCTCTTTATAAAATTCACTTGTTTTTAGCTTTGTAGGCTTAACCATCACATGCATAAAGTCAAACTTTTCCCACTCATCCGGACCATACAAAAGTTTGTCTTTATACTTGTCCCACATATCTGTTCCAGGCAAAGGACAAATAGACATGAAGTTGATATATCTATATTTAATAGTATGTAACCATTTAGCAAAATCTTTAAAATCTTGTTTATCCCAATCTAATCCAACAATCGCACTAGCATGCAATTCAACACCATGTTTAGCAAGAATTTGCGCTGCTTTCTCCATAGTTTCAACACTACTCTTCTTATTAAAGTCATCTAGATCTTCTTGTTTAAATGATTCCAAGCCAACAAAAACTGTATCAAAACCGTGCTTAGCAAGTAATTCAACCATATCTTCGTTTTCCACGATATAATCCGCTCTTGCCGCATAGTTATAATGCTTATGTATGTTATATTTATCAAGCAAATCACAAAATGCTTTTAGTCTTTCTTTATCTACCATGAAGTTATCGTCAATTAGAAAAACATTTTCCTCTTCCATCTCCATAAGTTCTTGCATTATAGGTTCTAGTTCTCTAGTATAATATTCGTAATTTGTTATCGCTGTACAAAAACAAAAACTACATCTAAATGGGCAACCAAAAGATGTTTTTAAAAGCGTACATGGCATACGATACGAATAATAATATTTCTTTCTATATCTATCTGCAAAATGACGATTAACTTTTGGCAATTGATAATCTTTATTAATCTTCTCATTGTTGAATACTGGTTTTTCACCATTTTCAAGAGCTTTTAATAATATCTCTGTATTCTCCATTCCATTTATTCCAATAATATAATCTATATTATCATCAACAAATAGCTCTGGTGTAACTTCGGCTTGTACACCACCAACCGCAGTTACAATATCTTTTTTATATTCTTTTACTTCTTTACTATATCCTTTTACTATATTCACATGAATTAAATATGATGTAAAAAGTACAACATCTGGATTATAGCTTTTCAAGTAGTGTTTTAAACCTTTTCTATCCACTTGCAAATCTACAAGCAAAACATCGTGTTTTAAAGATTCTACTAGAGTTCCTATATACTCTAAATTTAATGGTTCGCAATGCATTAAATCTGTAAGTCCATACGAATCTTTATGTGGTTTTGGGTTAACAAGCATCACTTTCATATTATTTTTCATCCCCATTTCTAAATACATTAAAATTATATTCTTTCACTTTATATTCTAAAAATTTAATATGTTTCTTTATTAAATAATTTAAAAATTTATTACTATGTGAAAGTAAGAAATAACTTTGTGTCATCTTAGCACCAAACTTTAACTTAGCATCATATGCCGTTTGACCAAAATTTATATATTTAAACTTATTTTTTATTGCATATTTCACAATCTCTATAAGCATGTTGTGATACAAATCATATTCATGAGCCATCTCGTAATTATAGCCACCGAATTCAAATATAAGAGTATCGTTGACTCTATCTTCTACAATTTGTACAATTGCCTCCACCTTATCATCAACAGATAAAGTTAAAATCTTAGAGATGTCATTTTTAAAAAAATCTTTATTTAATTTTTCAAGTGAATATGTAGAATGTTCAAAGACTTGTTCATACAAATCATACATTTCATCCGTAAATTCATCATTGTCTTTTAAAATATCTACTTTTATTTTCTCGCCTTTTTTCAAAGCTTGATTGTATCTTCTTCTGTAACCAGCTCTTAAGTCGTGCATGTATTCTTCAAACGAATCCCATCTATTTTCAAGAGTACAAATTGGTAGATACTTACCTTGTGTAAAGTTTTTTAACGCGTCTTTCTCATCAGTGTTTATTAATATTTTAACACCTTTCATTTTATTTAAAGCATCTTCTATTTCTGTATTATCTTTGCCAAATACAATACTTGGTTTTGTAACCGATAGTGGCAAATACACAAATTTCATGTTTACTTTTATGTCATATTTATCTGTAAAAATAAACAAATTAAATTTTCGTTCAAACATCATAAAGCAAGAATACAATTTATTATTTTTATAAAACAAATGATATGACTGATTGCAATAATTCACTTTTTCCATGTATTCTAGAAAATGTTTTGACATATACACATTTTTCTCGCAAAGCTTATCCCATTCTTTAGGCAAATCTTTTGCATTTTTTATAACTTGATACATATTATTCCTCTATCTCATATATTCTAAATTCTTTATTAATTCCTGTGGAAATTTTTCTACATAAGTTTGTTGATGCAACATTTTCTTCTAGAATAAAAGAAGAAACTCCCGTAGGAAATTCTTTACTTCTCATCTTTGTAGAAAAGTCTATTAATCCTACAGCCACACCTTCTTTTTGATATTCTTTAAGCACTCCAATTACGTTATATATAACGTTCTTTGGTCTTTTAGTTAAGAGTCTCCAGCCTAGCTTTAAATAGTTTATTTTAGGTTTATCAAAAAGTTCTGCATAATCCGGATGAGTAAATACAAATCCAATTTCTTTGCCATCTTTTTCTACAAAAATCAAATCTTCATCTCTCATCATTAACTTCATTTGCTTCATTAGCTCATACATTTCATATGGTTTCTTTTCCGCATAATATGGTGTATCTTCTAATGTTTGATGGCATAGTTCTCCGAATGTAAGCATTTCTTCTTTAAACTTTTTCTTGTTAAAATATCTAAAACTATAATTATCATAAATATGTTTTATCATGTTTTGATCAAATGCATTTAAAGTCTTGGTTGCATCGTATTTATAAGAAAAGGCTCTTTTCTTTATTTCAAATATTTCATCTAATTCTTTCACGTAATAATCAGGATTATAATTTGCATTAAACTCAAATTCATCATTATGTCCATGTACTAATATTCCCAATCCATAACTTATTTGTCCATTTATCCCTACAACCATTTTGGATAATCCGTATTTTTTCATTAAGCTTTTTCCATACTCAATTACAGATTTTATATATTCCTTCGAATTAGGCAAAAACTCTAAAAAAGATAACTTCAATTCTTTATCCGCTTTAGTATTTATAAACATGCAAACAAGCTTAATTTCTCCATCTTCAATCATTATTGGAAGTACATTTGCTCTTTTTGCATAGCTATCTTTTTTATATAAAAAATTCTTAACAAATATCAGATTCATATCAGAAAAATTCTTATCGTTTTTATATACTTTATATATAAAATCAATGTATCTTTTCTTATCCTTATTTGTATTTACTTCTATTAATTGCATCAATAATCACCACTATTTAATGTTTTTAGTTGTTGTTTCAAAATCAAAAATATTTTTGTAATTAGGTAATTTAGAATTAACTTCATCAATAATTTTCTTTACCTCTTCATCAGTTAATTCCGTATTAATAATTGCATGTAACTTATTCTCCTTCATCACAACATTACAATCATTTATACCTTTGTGTTTTATAAGTATTCTTATGAGTTCTTCTGGCGCAATATTTTTGCCATTATCTCCAATCAAAATATTTTTCTTTCTACCAAGCACATATAAAAAGCCTTTTTTTATATACCCAATATCACCTGTATAAAAATACCCATTTTTTATATACTCAACATCCTTGTCACCAAGATATCCTTCAAAAACATTGCTTCCTTTTACCCAAATCTCACCTACGTTTTCACTATCAGCATTTTCAATTTTAACATCATTTACATCTAGTATTTTTCCTACAGAATTATAATCATTATTTTTCTTGTAATTCATCGCTACCGGGCCTGCCGTTTCAGTCATACCATATACATTGTATATCGGTAGCCCAATGTCATTAAAAAATTTGTTTGTATCATAAGCTAACAAGCTTCCGGCAGAACATCCAAAGAAGTAATTTCCACCAAAATATGAATGTGCCTTTTTGAAAATTTTCTTACGCAGATCAATACCAATTTTTAATAAGCAATTAGATATTTTAATCATTCGCATAATCAATTTTTCATTATTAGCAAGCATTGCCTCTTTAATCTTGTTGTACATTAAAGGCACACCCATAAACAATGTAGGTTTGGTTGCTTGTAGCACTTGTCCCATTCTCTTATAATCATTTTCTAAAATAATATTTACACCTGCATATAATGAATGAAACATCGTTGTTAGTGCATATATGTGATACATTGGAATAATGAATAAACAAGAATCTTTATGTGATGCCTTCCATTTTTTATTTAATTCAGGAATAACTCCAAATAAATTATCTTCTGTCAATTTTACAATCTTTTGAAACCCAGTTGTGCCAGATGTATGTAAATATAATTCTCCAAGATGTGTTGCATTTAATGCACCACTATTATCTTGATTCATAATCTTATTTACTTCACTAAATTTCAAAACATCTACATCTTCAAAATTCAGATTCAAATCATCATCAAGAATTATTAAATCAGGTTGTACTTGTTCAAATAATTTCACAATAGATTCTTTATCCAATTCTTTATCTATTGCCATAACATTTCCAAGATATCCAAACACTGCCCAAAAAGAAATTAGCCATTCAAGTTTATTGCCACCTATAACAGCAACATTTTTATACTTATCTTGCAAATATGAAACTAAAGATGTTACGTACGTATAAATTTCTTTGTTAGTTACTTCTTTATATTCTTCTCCAACTCTATATATAATCCCACAGTCATCAGGATAGTTTTCAACATTTTTTGTTAAATATTCATTTATTTTCCCCAACATTATCCCCCTTTAAAGCTTAAAATTGGCCCTAAATTTTACTCTTTTTATTATATCCCACTTCTAGCTTATATCAAAGCTTTATATGTTAATATTTATGCAAAAAAGCAGGCTGGATAAAAAATCCAGCCTGCTTTTTATAGTTAAATTTATTCTTCGTCGGCAGCATCAATCAAAGCCTTAACCGCGCTTAAATTTTCCTTTAAATTTTTTACACAATGAATAACTATACCATTTTTTCCTGTTTGTGAATGTCTTCCACTTGTGCTAACAGCACTTGATGCGTTAGTATATAGTCTAATACAACCTATTCCAAAGAATCTTTCAACTACATTTTGAGTCATTGTAACTTCTCTAATATACTTATATTTTACTTCTTTTTCTTCTTTGTTTAAGAAACCATCTACATACTCAACTTTAGTATTATAAAAGTTATATCTTATTTTATTATATTGTGCTTTTTTAAAAAGCATTGCCACAATATGCCATATAGTAACAATAAAAACAATCACAAAACCCCAAAAAGGAAATCTTCTAAAGATATATCCTAAATCTAATAAGAATACTCCTAAAAATAGCATTGTCAAAAATATATTCCAAATCATCATTATTAGTTGATATCCCCCAATAAATGTTGGTTGCAACACTACTTTTACTTGTCCGTCATCAACAACTTTTTTCGATTCTTGTACAAAACTTACGCCAACATCTCCTACTGGAGTTCCACAATTATTACAAAATGCCGCATCATCATTCAATTGATTGCCACAATTCTTACAAAACATATTTTCCCCTCCTTTTTAATCATTATTTAATAAGTCTTTTATTTGTTTATAGACTTGTTCAGAGTTTTTCAAGCAAGAAATCACAATTCCATTTCCTAATCCAGATTCTGCATTTGTATACAAGATAACAGAACCAAAACCGAAAAGTCTTTCGAATATTCCTCTTGATAAAACAGTTTCTCTTATGTGTTTGTATTTAACTTCTTTTTCAGCTTTGTTTAAGAAAGAATCTGAATATTCTATTTTCGTTCTATAGAAATCATATCTCATATTATTAATTTGCGCTTTTCTAAAAAACGAACCAATTATTGCAAAAACCATAATTATACCTGCAATGAAAAGTCCAGTTCCAAAAGCAACAAAACCAACAGCAAAAGACATTAGAAGTGTCATTACAATAACCATTACTGCAGCAATGATTGATCCCATATTTGAATATAAAAAATTAAATTCTGGTTTAACTCGTAATACTACTTCTGTGTCAGGAATCTTTTCCTTTACTGTATTTTGCGATACTGGTACACCATTCATTGGGTTTCCACATTTATCACAGAATCTTGCAGAATCTTCTAGCTGAGCTCCACATTTTGAACAAAACATAAATTATCCCCCTCTACATTTTTATTACACCAAAATTTTATCAATAAAAAAAATGTATTTCAATACACTTTCTTTTAAATAGTTCTCGCTGTAAGCCTTCCGTAGCAAAGAAAATTTTTCTTACATTTTTATTGTTAAATTCATTTTTTAGCTTTTCCTACGGAATCAAGAACTACAAAAACAAAGTAAATATGAAAAGCGAGTCGGATAAATCACCCAACTCGCTCCTAAAATATGTATTTTTATACCTCACAAGACAAAATTTGTCCATTTTTCGGCATCTTGTCACCTTTTTCAATACACATGTATCCACCATTTCCTAGGTGAATCGTGACCTGATCTCCTTTTTTGATATCCTTCACAAGAGTAAGGTCATCTACCTGAGCCCTATATTGTTCCTTAGTCTCATTGAATCTCAAGGACACCAAATGTTTACCGTCCGGCATTTTACGCCGATAAATAGATTTGACTGTATACAAATATGAATTAAACAGGATCAAATATTTGCGCCTAGGAAATCTCCGTTTTACAACCATAAGCACTCCTCCATAGGTTTTATTTCGAGAGCATTATACAAGCTAAAAGCCGTAAAGTCAAGGAAGCCCCCTACTTTCATTATAAAAAGCCACTCAAACTAAGTGGCTTTTTAAGTTTTTATTTTTCCTCTTTTTCACGCTTTGCATTTTTAGTCCATTTAATTAATCCATAAATATTTATCACTAAATATCCTATAGATACTAATAGCATCATCACTGAATTTGATGTCATATTTATTGCATTAATAACCCAAATACTTAAATCTATTGCATTATTAAACAACCATACAAACCAGCATTCTTTAAATCTTAGATTCATCAAAATTATGCCACATAAATTTATAATATTGCTACTTGCATCTAAAAAAGCAAGTTGTTGTCCGGGTATTTTGCTAAGTATCATACCTAAAGCAAAGCTTCCTACTATACAAGATAAAGTTATGATAATTGAATTTTTTAAAGTAAATCCTCTTACTTCAACTTCATTATTTTCATCTTTCTTCTTTCTCCAACTTAAATAACCTTGTATTTGTGATGGGAAATACACTAAAAAAGATAAAACCGCAATTCCATATAATCCATTTATATAACTTACATATCCACTTAATATGCAATATAATGCGCCCCAAAAATAATTGTATACTTTTCCTAAGCTAGCATAATATGCATTTAATAATCCTGAAAGTAAGATTATTGTTCCCAACAAATAATCTTTGGATAATATTCCACAAATAATTGAAAACACAGCAATCAATATTGTGTAGATTTTAGTTTTCATTCTATCATCCCAATTCTATTTTCCTATATATTGTCCCAATTTAACAATTGTTTCAATTTCGTTTTTGCTATTTTCTAATATTTTTTCATTCAGTTCAACATCTTGATTTATAAGCACAATTACAGTTGAGCCGCCGAATTCAAAATGACCTTTTTCCTCACCTTTTGCAAATCTATTTTTTTCTAAATTTACAATTTTCCCGATCATCATTGCTCCAACTTCAATATAGCAAACATCGCCTAACTCTTTGCAATTTAAGAATGTTATTTCCCTTGTGTTTTCATGAAACACCTTATACTTCTTTTGTGCTATCGGTTGTACTGTATGTAAAATTCCATCAATATGTCTATTTTTGATTACCTCTCCACTATCAGGAAAAACATAATGATGATAATCATCTACGCAAAGTCTATACACTAACGCGTACTTATATTTTTTGTTTTCGCCAATCAATTCTTCAACTGTATAGATACTATTTTTTATATAAAACTTCGATTCATCATCAATTTCATATACCATTAATTTAGCATCACAAACAGCTATTAAACCATCTTCAATTTGTCTTTTTTCAGGTTTAATTTCTCTCATAAAGAAATCGTTAAAAGATGCATAATGTTTTTCTTTATATTCTTCCATATTAATGTTGTTTTTCTTTATAAAACCATTTATCTTTATTCGAGAATATTTACTATTCATATATTTAGCATAAACTCTTGCAACAGTTTTACCTGTTGCTAATTTAAGAAAAAGTCTGCCTAAAATATTGTTATATATAAATTGAAGAGACTTACTAGTCTCTTCTTTTGTGTACGAATTATTCTTTATATCATAATACATATTATCTAACCACCAATAATAAAATTGTCATTAACGCAGCTAAAAGTGGAAAAATTATAAAATAAATTTTCTTTTTTAACTTAGGTACTTTCATTTTTGTTATAAACAAAATTGCAGTTATTAAAGTTGTAACTAAATATACTTTGTTAAATGCAAATGGTGTAATAAATCCTCTAAGCAAACCTAATAGCGGATATATTATAGCAGTAGTTGTTACAGGTAATCCTGTAAAATGTTCTACCGGTCCATCCGGATTTGCATTGCAATTAAACACTGCAAGTCTAGATATGCCACATAACGCGAATAGTATGTATACTAAAACGTCATACCACGCTGTCATTCCTAAAGACAACATTATAACCACAGGTACCGCCAAGAAATTTATCGTATCTGCCAACGAATCAATTTGAATACCAAATTCTTTTTCCATTTCTGTTCTTTTGCACTTGCGTGCAACTTTTCCGTCGAACATATCACAAATTCCAGCAAACATAAGCAAAATTAACGAGTATCTTATATACTCAACATCTGCAAAAGCCATCTTTGTAAACGCACAAGACATAGCCATTATTCCAAAAACAACGCCTAGATATGTTACTAATACTGATTTTTTTAAACTAACTATAAAAAATTTATTATCCATATTTTCCCCTACGAATCTATATTTTAAGAATTTTTCCTTTGTTTTTCTTCAACATTCGACATTATTATATATTATTTTCTTACTAAATTAAAGTATTTATTTTTATACAAAAAAATGGACCAGTGCAAAACGTTGCAACCGGTCCAAAAGTTTTATCGACGACTTAACTTTAAGTCAAATTTCTTGCCGTACGCGTACTTTTCAGCAGCTTCGTAATCACGTTTATTGAAGACAATCACCGTCTCGTGCGGTTCGACATCTCTCAGGACGAACTCGAAAATAACCATCTGTTCGTCCGTCAAGTACAAAGGAGTGCTCATTGCATAAACATCGCCGAATTTAGCGATTGTAATCAACGCCGGGCCACCTTCGCTTTCATAGTCTCCGCAAACGAAATAGCAGAAAATTTCCTCCGCAACTTTCCCTTTTAAAAAGATACTTTCCTCACATTTCCACTGAAGCCGTTCCATCTCTTTGAATTGCATTTCAACTCGTTTTTTGTTAACAGTTGACACCATTGGCATACACATTACCTCCGTTATATTCTCCCATATGACTCTACAACGGCTTTACGAACAATCTACGTAAAAAAACAAATTTGAATTTTTTTCCAAATATGAATATCTTTGCTTGGGGCATTTTATCATCGTTTTTACTGTTAAGTCAAGCAAGTAACTTATTCTATTATTAAAATCTCTATAAATATTGAAGAAATGCTGCAAATGTGATATTTTAAGCAAGAATCACATATCAATCATACGCCTTTGAAACAAATTTGTACTCAGAGGTGTTACCTCTGGATAATCATTAGGAGGAATAAAAATGCGAATGCGCACACTTAGCTTCGTTGCTCTTTACGATATCGAAGAAGGTTCAGTCATCAAATTCAAGTTCCCAGATGGTCACACACAAATAGGAGTCGTCCACAAACATGTACCTTTGGAGTTTTTGGGCCCTGTACTGCACTGCAACGAAGAAGGCTCTAACGGTTTTATAATCACTGCACACCAGGTGAAAGCAAAGAACATATCTTTTTCAATTTTAAAGAAACATTCTCCTGTAGCACAATTTGGAGAAAATAAAACCTGGGATTTTGTAAGCAATCATCAGCCTTAAATTTCAGCAAGGAGGATACAATATGAACATCGCTCTTTTGTTAGTTTTGTTTATATACCTCAGAATCAACATTAAATTTCTGCGACTCATTCACGAATACGAAAAAAATCCTTGCATCTATGACACTCGTTTTTGCCGCGATGTCAGAGCGAACTTAAATATGTTCGCCTATCCATCTCGTGTCGAAGCCACGCGCAAGCATCTCGCAAAACAATCGAAATTTTAGAACATATAAATTAAAACCGCGGAAAAATTTCCGCGGTTTTTCCAATTATTTTAAATAATTAACGATTTCTTCAAATGTATCAAATCCACTTTCTGCATTTATATGTCCTGCACCTCTTAATAAAATTTGCTCTGTTGCAACTTTATCTGCGAATTCTTTTTCTACTTCATATTTTACATATGGATCATTATCTGAATAAAAACAAATTGTTTTTGCAATTTCACTAGGCTTTGCAAATCTCTCCAAATATATTTTAGAGGTTTCTTCTGCTATATAATCTTCTGGCAACTCTTTATTTATTAGTTTCCTCCTCAATCCAATTTAAATACTCTTGATTATTGCTTTCTAAATTAAATACTGCAAACTCAAAGCAATCATAACTATGTATTTGTTTTATAACTGTATAAATTGTTTCTTGTAAGGATTTTTTTGTTTTCATTAAAATTATATATTCTTTACTTTCTTCTAACTTGTTTTTCCACCTCCATTTACTACTACTTTCTATCAATTGACAACTTGCAACCAATTTTTCTTCTAATAATCTATCAATAACTTTTTTAGCTTCATCTTGATTACCAAAAGCGGTTTCTATCATACAAAATTCATTCAATTTCCAACACATCCTTCGCTTCTATGTCAATCCAACTTATTTTTATATCACGAATTTCTTATTTTTTTCGTGACATGCATTTTTATATCACAATTTTTTTGAATTTTTCGTGATATAAATCTCATCGTTACGATGCCACATTCATGTTTATCTTTTCTATAACTCTACGAATTTTTTGCCATATAGATAAATCAGTAAATATTTCTACAATACTACCTCTATCTGTAAATGGTGATTCTTGTAATACCGACACATCTTTCATCAATCCATTTTGAACTATATATTCAATAATTTGATTTACAAAGTATATTTGTCTTGAGTCTAGATTAGTGTCATTTAAAAACTCTGCGAATGCTTCTTTTGCTGCCTCCATGTTTAATCCTACAATTTCACGTACAAACTCACCTAATGGCTTTTGTCCAAATTCTATTTCATAATCTTTTTTAGTTCCAAGTTCAGACCATAATATTTTTTCAAGTTCTGAAATATCATTTTCAGATAGCGGAATGTTATTTTTTATTTTTGCAATCACTTCGTTTTCTTGATGTTGTCTTATATAAAATTCTGCTTTGGCTTTATAATTTTTCAAGTCATCATTTTCAAGTTCTGATTCATTCCATTCAGTTGATAAAATATCATCTGTAAAATTAGTTGTATATTTAGCTTTTCCTCTTGGAATATATTTCATAAGATTTCTTAAAGCCTCACGTATATCTTCAAATTCATTTATTCCACAATCTTCGATGTAATCGGTGTTTAGGATTTTATTTATAAGCTCTGTTTTCGCAGTAATTTCTGGAATATTAGCAACTGTTGAAATTGCTTTTACTCTTTTTAGTAAATCACTTTTATGCCTTGTATAACTTTTTCCTGCCAAATATGCTAATTCAATTCCGTACATCAATGCATCAAATCGAACAGCACTTGGTTCATCTTTGTCTGGAGTTATAAGCGGTGCAAGTTCATCTCTTATGATAAGCGTATCTTCATAACTAACCGTTAAATAATTAGCCTCATTCGAATATAAATCTACATATTTCAAATGTTGTCTTACTGCAAAATTTTCACGATTAAGTTCTTTAACTTTTTCAGACATTTCTTTTACAAGAGTCTTTCTAAATTCGATCAAGTCATTTGTTTGATATGCAACATCTTGAAGTTTAGATATTATTTGAGCTTTCAAATGAAATATTGCCCCTTGTAAAGCAATTTGATTCGTAGTTGGTCTTTCTTTTCCCATTCTAAAGAATTCAAAGTTACCACAAAAATCAAATATATAAAACTTATCTTTGTCTTTGCCGTCAATTAACCCATCACATTTACGAGTTCCACGTCCGATCATTTGCCAAAACTTTGCCTTACTCATAACCTTTTTGAAAAACACCAAGTTTAATACTTCCGGCACATCTATTCCTGTGTCTAACATATCTACCGAAATTGCAATCTGAGGAAGTTTTTTATTATCCGAAAATTCATCAATGGCACTTTGAGCATAATTTGTGTAATTATCTATAACCTTAGCATAATCTTTAAGATGAGGATATTCTAAGTTAAATACCTCATAAATTTTTTCTGCATGTTCATGATTTTTTGCAAAGATTATTGTCTTACCAATCTTATTACCGTAATCAACTTTTAATCCCTCAGTCATCAAAATATTTAAAACTTGTTTTATTGTATCTTTATTAAATACCCATTCGTTAAGTGCTGATGAACCAATCTTTTCCGGAACTTCTCCATCTTCATTAATAAATTTTTCTTCATATTCTAATTTTTCTTCTTCACCTAAATCTTCATAAGTAATTCCTTGTTCAATGAATTTTAATTTTGTTTCAACGGATAAATAATCTACTAAGTAACCATCTGTTACAGCTTCTTTAAGTTCATATCCATATGTAGGTACTCCATTTTCAAGTTCAAAAATTTCATAAGTATTCTTATCAATTTCATCTTTTGGCGTAGCTGTAAGTCCTACTAATGGAGCATCAAAATAATTGAAAATGTCACGATACTTATTATAGATTGAACGATGCGCTTCATCACAAATAATCAAATCAAAATGACCACTCGTGAAAAGTTTTCCCTCTTCATCCTTAGCTTCATCTATGCAGTTATACATAGTTTGATATGTAGAGAAAACACAATGTGCCGCATAATTATCTTTTTCTTCACACAAATTAGTTACTACTAAATCAGGTAATAAATTTACAAACGAACGCTTTGCTTGTGTAACTAGCGAATTACGATCTGCTAAGAAAAGAATATTTTTCACCCAACCATGTTTTAACAAAACATCACAAAGGCCAATCACAGTTCTAGTTTTTCCAGAACCTGTAGCCATTACAAGTAACGCCTTTCTCCTATTTTTTGTATCAAACGCATCACATACAGCTTTAATCGCAGCCTTTTGATAATATCTACCCGCAATATTTTTATCCACCACAATTTTATTTAAAGATGTGCGCATTCTACGTAAGTTAAACATCTTTTCTAAATCACGTTTAGAATATATTGTAGCAACTTCTCTTTCTGGATATTGACCATCATCAATTCTAGTTTCAAAACCATTTGTTAAAAAGATTACTGGTCTTCTTCCATATTCTTTTTCTAACAAATCTGCATATAATTTGGCTTGTTGTCTACCTACCGCTACATCTTTACATGTACGTTTAGCTTCAATAAGAGCAAGTGGTTTATGCATATCATCATATAAAACATAATCTACAAAACCAATTTCAGATTTATTAGGCATCCCTAAAACTTCTTTTTCATCAAGCCAGTTTTTTCCTCTTTTCCAACCAGCTTCTTCTAGCATTGAATCAATGTACAAAATTCTAGTTTCATATTCAGTGATTTTAAGAGGTTTTAGCGGAGCATAAGATTTTTGTTTTTCCGAACGTCTTTTAGTTAATTCTTCTTTTAAAGATTTGTTTTCTTCAATTAACTTATTTAAATCAACATCATTAGGCATAACAACTAACGATTCAGATTCATTTGCTAATAGCTCTGGCTTGAATTCTCTTTGAGTATAATTATCACTATAGCAACAAGCTATAAAATCAATAAAAACAAAAAGATTTTCTAGACATAACTTTGCTTGCTCCAAAGATATCTTTTTTGAACTATGCGCAGCATCATTGCCTTTTCTTCTTATAAAATCTATTCTATAATATAAATCTTTAGTTATAACTTCTCTAAAATTCTCATTAGTCATAAGACAAGATAAAGATGTATCGTAAGGAAGTTCTAAATCCTTATCTACAGAATACATCCATTTAATTGCAAGCTCCATCGCCCTGCGGCAATTAATTGCGCAAGTTGCAATATCAATATTTAAAGTTTTTTCTGCTGCAATCGCTGCATCTGCAAATGTAGCAAACTGCGAATCTGATTTTAAGAAATCAAAATTTGTCATAGAAATCCCCCATTTCTACTTTGTTGTTATTATTCCTATTATAGCTCCACCGACTACGGTTATAACAATCCAAATCCAGTTAGCTAATAGATTTTGAAGTATAGCTTCTATCCAGTTTTTGAACTTGGATTCTTTCTTTTGTTCTTTGTCTATAATCACTTTATTATCGTTCCCTTGTACAATATTGTTATTATTACCATTTATACTGCCAATATTATACAAATTTTGCTGAATATTAATATTACTTGTATTCTTTTCATCTTTATCTATATTAGTTTCTTCTAACGATTTAACAACCTTTTCTAAAATCATTTTATCTTCAGTCGACAAGTACACTTCACTTCCAAAACAAGATGCATATATTATACTTTTACCATCATTTTGATATTGCATAACTTTTAAAGTTATTAAACGATACCTATCTTGCCCATATGCATATTTGGTGAATTCTTCAAGACTATTGCATTCACAGCCAATGTCCCCAGTATAAAAATAAAATTCTACTTCCGTTTTTTTATTACTTAATTTTAATTTTTCAATGGAATACACAATCCACTCGTATGCTTTTTTGGTTTCTTCATATGTATTAACATTGTATTTAGATTTAATTTTTTGTGTAAAATTTGCCATTGTAAATTACTCCTTACTCAAAATATTTCTGCATTAATGCTTTTTTTAATAATTCTAATTTATCTAAAGATTTTTGTACTGCCAATTTTGATTTGTCGGTCTGTTCGACGAAAGCGGCAAACTGATTTTGAAGCTCTATCGGTGGCATAATTATGTTGCAAGCCAACAAATCATCTTTCCTAAGATTAGTTTGTGCATTGCCATCATTAAAACTCAAAAAGTATTCGTGTCTGTTCAACAAATAATAGAAGAAAATAGGATTAAAGGAATAGTTCCTCAAACAGCAAATACGCTGATTGAGTGTATATTTATCATTCTCGTCAATCAAGATACATTTGGCTAATGCTCGTCCATTTGGAACATCGCTCATAACCATAGCAATATCATTTGTTTTCAGCGGAAACAGCAAGGCATTTGTTCTTCTATAATCTGTAATATCAGAAGCAATACAACGAGAAGTCACTAAAATGTATTCTCCATTTTCGTCAACTACCTGCTCATGAGCCTTGCCATTATAGAAATCAGCACACTCGTATAACGGCTTGTTTTCCCAATTTTTATCGTTTGTATATCGGTCACCAAAGAGTTCGACAAATCGTGCTTTGACAAGCTCATCTAACTTTTCTAATTGTAATTTCCTACAAGAAATATTTTTCTCTAATTTTTCAAACACTTCAACTATGTATTTCTGTTTTTCTAATTCAACTCTCGGAATTAATAGCTCACCAATATCTTGCAAAGATAGATTCAATTGCGCAACTCCTTGCTTTTTCTTTTCAAATTGTTTTGCAACATAATTAGATTTTAGTACATACTCTAAAAATCGATACTCATACATTCCTTCTGGTATTCTTATTATTGCAAGAGCTTGATTAGTATTAGCAGGTAAAATTTCTTTATTTACAACAGCAACTCTACCAATAGCTCCAGCAATGGAAAAAAGGATATCATTTTCTTGTAATTTAGAACGATTAAGTTTTTCATTACACTCATTACTTATATGCGCAAACTTGTTTTCTATAAAATTACCATCCTCAGTAATACTCTCTATTTTTACAAAATTTATCCCCTCTTTTTCAAAATCAAATCCTAAAGAAGTGGGTGTTGTTCCTTTAGTTATGAGCGTTGCAATATCTTTTAGTTTTATATGCTCCATCACAACATCGCCTCCAATTCTTCTAAGCCCTTTGTTATCTCCATTTCCAATTCATGAAGCTCTGCCATAATTTCAGTTGTTGATGGATATTCTACTTTTATATACTCTACTTCTTTATATTTATTAATTGATAAATCATACCCATTATTTACGATTTCATCTTTGTCTACCATAAAGCTTTGCTCTGTTCTTTTTCTTTCCATTTCTTTATCTCTATTATGAAATCTTTCTATAATATCTGGTATATCATTTTCTTTCACAGGTGTTCTCTTATCATCAAGCGAAAATCCATCTGCTTTCATATCATAAAACCATACTTTATCTGTTCCGCCATGTTCTGTTTTTGTAAATACTAATACTGCTGTTGTTACTCCCGCATATGGTTTAAAAACTCCCATAGGCATTGAAATAACAGCTTCTAATCTTTGGTTTTCTATTAACTCTTTTCTAATTGCTTTGTGAGCTGTTGATGTACCAAAAAGTACACCTTCTGGAACTATACAAGCACATCTTCCTCCAACTTTTAACATACGTATAAACAATGCTAAGAATAGTAACTCTGTCTTTTTAGTCTTACACATTTTAAGCAAATCTGCAGATACTATATCGTTGTCCAAACTTCCCTTAAATGGTGGATTTGCAAGTATCAAAGAATATTTATCTTTGTCCATATTTTGATCAGATAAACTATCTCTGTATTCTATAAAAGGACTTTCAATTCCATGAGTCATCATATTCATCGCACCTATACGAAGCATCGTTCTATCCATGTCATATCCAAAGAACATATGATTCATGTAGTGTTCTTTCTTTTCTCTGTTAAAGAAAATTTCTTCTTTGTATTTTTCTTTTAGATATTCACCAGCAGTTACTAAAAATCCTGATGTACCACAGGCTGGGTCACAAATAACTTCATTTGGTTTTGGATCCATCATTTCTACCATCATTCTAATAATGTGTCTTGGTGTTCTAAATTGTCCGTTCAAACCAGATTGCGCAATTTTGTTTAAAAGATACTCGTATACATCACCACGAACATCTACACTATCTGAATTTTTCATCATTTCATAAATTGCATCAAGTGATGTTACAACTTTATCTAGCATTAATGGTGTTGGTATTTTGAAAATTGCATCATCCATGTATTTTGAATAGGCACTAGTTTTATCTGCATGAAGATTTTTTATAAAAGGAAATACCCATTCTTGAATAACCGAATACATTTTCCCCGCCGGAAAATCTTTAAATGTAGACCATTTTAATTGTTCGCCTTCTATTTTTCTCTCACCAATTACAACTTCTCCAGCAAAAATGCTGTTAAATGGAAGACCAAGCATTGCACATTCTTTTGCTTTTAAATTATCCGTGTCATCCAAATCATGTATGAACATCATGTATGTAATTTGCTCAATTACATCAAGTGGATTTACTAATCCACCTGATGCAAAAACATCCCACAAGCTATCTATTTTATTTTTCAATTCCCCTGTTATCATTTTAATCCTCCCTATTCCAAATATAAGATGTATATCTTCCGCCGCTTTGCTTTATAATTTTATGACTTTTAACAAGTTCATTTAATGTTCTTTGCACTGTAGTGTCGCTTATATCTGGACACTTTTGCATAATTTCTTGTTTTGTTATTTTACCAAGTGTATCTTCTATAATTCTTGCAATTCGTTCAGGCTTTGAAAGATTGCTTTCAATTAAAATTTGTACTCTTGAAGAAAACTCACGATATGCTTGTAAAATCACACCAAGCATATACTTAACAAATGGTTCATAATCATTTTCATTCTCATGCCATCCAATAGAACTCATTTGCAAAGTTTCATAATATTGGTCTTTTGTTTCTTCTATCATCTTTTCAATACTGATATATTTACCAACGATATATTCCGAACGATACAAAAGTAATAAAGTTAAAAGTCTACTCATTCTACCATTGCCATCACCAAATGGATGTATACACAAGAAATCAAGTATAAACATTGGTATAGCGATTAAAGGATCTATCAAATCATCTTTTAGAACCTCTGCAAACTCTTCACATATTTGCTCTATTGCTTGTGGAGTAGCCCATGCTTCTAGAGGTTTAAATCTAACTCTTTTAGTACCATCCGACAATTCTTCTTCAATTATATTATCGCTTGATTTATATTGTCCCCCCTTGCTAGAAACCCCATATTTATATAAATCACGATGAAGCTGCAAAATTATATTTGGTGTTACATTTATATTATCATGATTTTCGTGTATAGTCTTTAAAACTTCTCTATAACCAGCAATTTCTTCTTCTGCTCTATTACTAGGATGTGTTTTCTCCAAAGCAAGTTTTTTAATTCTATCATCTGAAGTATAGATACCTTCAATTTTGTTTGAGCTTTCAACGCTTTGTATTTTAGCTATATCTAACAGGCCTGTCAAAACATCAGCTTTAGATTCAATAAAAAGGTTTTGTTTTCCTTTAAATTCGTGAATTTGAGTAAGCATAGCTACAATTTCAGGAGTAAGTAGCTTTTGCCAGTTATTCTTATAATTATATGTTCTCATAACATCTCTCCTTAATTTAGTCATTTGTATATATTTTGACTTAATTACATTATAATATGCATAATTAGTTTTGTCAACCTCAATTTAGTCATTTTGTGTTATTTTGACTAAATTAAACAATAAAAGACCAAATTGAATTTGGCTATTTCGCTTCATCAATTTGGTCTTCATCATCTATATCAGACATATCAAATAACACATTTGTATTTCCAACAACATGCAATATATCAATTCGCCTCTTAATATCTCCCTTTTCTTCATAAAGATATTCTACTTCGTCTATAAGATTTTGAGAAACAATTCCTTTGCTTAATTCTTCTATATATTCATTTAGTAATTCTACATCTAATTCCAATGGTTCTATTTCATCAAGAAAACGTACAAAAGAATTTTTTTCTTTCGTATTTCTCAAATATATTAATAACTCTTTAAGTGCTATTCCTTCTTTGATTTTTTGTTCTTGCAAAGATTTTTCATCCTCACTTACCCCAAAAACTTTTTCAGCTTTAGAAGCAGAACGCAATTCAGATGTATATGTATTATTCTTATCGCTACCTTCTTTAATTAAGTTATAATAAAATCCCGAAATTTTCCTAATCACTTTTCCTAGAAATTCTTTCACGTTATCAGAAATAATTATTTCGTTTGTAATAAAATGATATTGAATTTTTTCAGCAATAACGTTCTTTTCAACATAATCTCGAATCATTTTTTGTTCTTTTGAAAATGCATATCCCATGTTAAAGCGATCATATCGAACCGATTTATAAAAATTTGAAAGAACTTGTAAAAACTCATTTTCGCGAGAATCTAATTTTTTATTAGTAAGTTTAGCTATACGTGTAGCCAAAGCAACATGACTATGTGTAATTAGACTTTTTTCAAATTCTTCTTGTTGTTCCTTAGGAATATCTTCAAAAAGAACTATTATAATTTTTTGCATTCGTTCTATTCCTACAGAAATGTGATACAGGAAAGAGAACAATAATGCTGTTTCTTCTATACTATGCATTTGATTAAGCGTATGTATTCCATCATAAATAAATTCTCCTGCAATATCTAATTCAGTAATCATGTTAAAATTTTTAAAAACAAATTTTTCATCAATTTTCAAATTCATACTTTTTTCTCCTCAATAACTTGTTTTTACATTTCATTAAACTATAATTTCTTTTTAAAAAAAACACTTGTTTACTTTGCAGGTTGTCACTCATATAGAACTAAATTATGCACGATAGTAAAGTAACACTCTCCACGTGACTCGTATGAGGAAACATATCAACTGGTTGCACCTTCTTAACTTCATATCTATTATCAGTTAAGTATTTCAAATCTCTTGCAAGTGTTGCTGGATTGCAGCTTACATATACTATCTTTTTAGCTTGCATTTCTTTTAAAGTTTCTAATAGTTTTTCATCACAACCTTTTCTTGGTGGATCTACAAATACAACATCTGCTGTTTTTCCTTCAGCATATTTTTGTGGTATTACTTCTTCTGCTTTTCCACATATAAACTCTGCGTTTGTGATGCCGTTTAATTTGGCATTTTCCTTTGCATCTTCAATTGCTTCTGGAACTATTTCAACTCCGTAAACACTCTTTGCTTTATCTGCTACAAATAGTCCGATTGTTCCAATTCCGCAATACAAATCAAACACGTTTTCTTCACCAGTTAATTCTGCATATTCTTTTGCAACAGAATATAGTTGAGCTGTTTGTGTTGGATTTACTTGATAGAATGAAAGTGGAGAGATTTTAAATCTTATCCCTTCAATGCTATCTTCAATATATCCGTTACCATGTAATACTACGCACTTTTTGCCAAGTATCACATTACCATCTTTTTCATTTATATTTTGAACGATTGTTGTAACTTCTGGATATTTGTCTACCACTTCTTTCACAAAGTTTTCAGAGTTTTTAATTTTATTTTCTTTAGTAATAATCATAAGCATTACTTCATCCGTATTAGCTCCAACTCTTGTTACTATGTGTCTTAGATTTCCTTTTTTAGTTTCTTCGTTATATGTTGTGTTACCATTTTTCTTTAATATTTCAAAAGTACTTTTTGCAAGTTTATCTGAATATTTGTTTTGAATATAGCAACCTTCATTTTCTATTATTGCATGTGTACGAGAAGCATAAAACCCAATTTTATCATTCATTACAGGATATTGCGTTTTGTTTCTATAATTGTATGGAATGCACATTCCAATCGCATCTTCCACATTTACTTCGTACCCTAACGATTTTCTTAATGTGTTTTTTACCATGTTAGTTTTATGTTCTAATTGAGCGTCATAATCTAAATGTTGAAGTTCACAACCACCACATTTTTCAAACACAGGGCAAACAGGTTCTACTCTCTTTGGACTTTTTTCTATTACTTCAAGTAATTTTGCAAATCCAAAATCTTTATTTGCTTTAAGTACTTTAACCTTTACTTTTTCGCCAGTTATAGCGCCTTTCACAAACAGTGTATAACCCTCTATTTTAGCAATTCCTTCGCCTTCATATCCCATATCTATAATATCAACTATGTACTCTTCGTTTTTTTGTATCATAAATATTCTCCCTTAAAATATTTTCATACTTTTATTTTCACACACTTAATTCGTGTGTTCAAATTTTTCGATTGTGTTTTTTCTACAAAATGATTTCTCTTTTTAATTTTTTTGATTGAACTTTACCGATTCCTACATACTCATCAGCATATAGATTATATAGTCCATCTGGCAAATCTACTGGTATTTCCATACCATTTAAAAGTTTTTTCATATTGTTTTTTACATCTATACTTTTGTCGAAAAGTTTTTCTATTGATATTACTTTTTCTTCTGATATTTCTTCTACTTGAATTGCATCTTTTATTTCAAATTCACCCGTTTGAACACGCCTTAAATTTGTCATCGTTCCACATGTTCCAAGCGCTATTGCGATGTCTTCACATAATGTTCTGATATATGTTCCTTTTGAACATGCCACTGTAAATTTTAAAGTATCATTTTCAAAAGAAACATTTTCTATCGAATCAATTTCTATATCTCTAGGTTCTCTTTCAATTTCAACACCTTCACGTGCATATTCGTAAAGTTTTTTCCCATTCACCTTAAGTGCAGAATACATTGGCGGTACTTGCTTTTGCTCACCTATAAATTTTGAGATAACTTCATTTATTTTTTCTAAAGTTAAATCATACTCTTTTTCTAAAATAACTTTACCTGTTATATCTCCTGTATCAGTTTGTATTCCAAACTTCATTTCTGCTTCATATTTTTTATTTTCGCAAGTTAGGTATTGCACAAGTTTAGTTGCCTTACCTACACACACTACTAACACACCAGTTGCCAAAGGATCTAAAGTGCCTGTGTGTCCAACGGATTTTGTATGTAAAGCTTTTCTTACTTTTGCAACCACATCAAACGATGTAAAATCTTGTGGTTTATCTATTATTAAAATTCCATCTTGCACTTTAACTCCTCCTTTTTTGGTAAAGTATAGGCGGGTTTATTTTGCCCGCCTATAATCTTTTTTCTATTGTAATTGTTTTTTTATTTCATCTATTACGATATTTTTAGCTTGTTCCATTGAACCAGATATTGAGAATCCAGCGGCTCTTAAATGCCCGCCACCAGCATATTTTGAAGCTATTAAAGAAACATCAACATAGTCATTAGCTCTTAAGCTAACTTTGATTTTTCCTTCTTCAATTTCTCTGAAGAAAATTGAAACTTCTACGCCTTCAATATTACGTCCATAGTTAACTATGTTTTCGTAATCTCCATCTTCACAATTAAATTCAGCTTCGTCAGCTTTTGTTACATATGTATATGTTATTTTACCATCTTCTAAAACTTCTAATCTTTCTAAAGCTCTTCCAAGAAGTCTTGTTCTAGCTTCAGTTGTAAGATCAAACAAGTTTCTATAGATTGGTGCAATTTCAACACCCGCTTCTAAAAGCATACTTACAAATTCAAAAGTTTCTGATTGAACATTATATCTAAATCCACCTGTATCTGTTAACATACCAGCATATATACATGTTCCCATTACTTTGTTGATTGCAACTTCCAAAGATGCAAGTACAACAATTATATTTTGACAAGTTGAACAAGCAACCGCATTTACGTAGTTAGCATCACCATAGTTTTGATTTGTTATGTGATGATCTATTACAATTGTTTTTTCAGCCTTATCAAACCATTTCTTACCTTCGCCTAATCTTTCGATATCGCTTGAGTCTAAAGCTATACACAAATCAAATTTTTCATCATCTGATAATTCATGTCTTATTTCTTCTCTTCCTGGTAAGAAATCGTACATTCTATTTATGTATGGTATGAATACTGTTACGTCTTTTTCTAATTTTTTTAAACCGTGCATGAAACCAAGTGAGCTTCCGATTGCATCTCCATCAGGATTTTCATGAGTTACGATTAATATTTTTTGAGCTGCTTCTACTAACTCTTTTATATCATCTAATACTGACATGTCTTAAACTCCTTTTTCTTCATCAGAAGCCTCTTCATCATCTTCTAATGGTTTAATATCTAATCCGTTTATTATATTTTGAATTTTATTTCCATATTCAATTGAATCATCAAACTCGAATTTTACTTCTGGTGTTGAATGAATTCTAATCTTACTTCCAATTTCTTTTCTAACAAGACCGGCCGCAGATTTCAATGCATCTAAAGCTTCTTTTTGATCCTTAACAGCAAGCATACTTACATATATCTTGCAAAGTTTAAAATCCTTTGCAAGATATACTTTTGTAACGCTTATCATACCATCAAGTCTTGGGTCTTTTAATTTTTGATCAATAAATGGTCCAACAACTTTTTTGATTTCTTCTTCTAAACGTTCTGTTCTTTCCATATCTTTATCCTTTCAAGTTTAAGATTATTGTTTGATTTCTTCCATGATGTATGATTCTAATTTGTCTCCAACTTTGATATCTTCATAATTTTCGATTTGTACACCACATTCATATCCTGCAGCAACATCTTTAGCATCATCTTTCATTCTCTTTAATGAAGAAAGTTTTCCATCATGAATTACTACATTATCTCTTATTACACGTAGTCCTGAATTTCTAACAATCTTACCATCTAATACATAGCATCCTGCAATCATGCCGGCACCAGTAATCTTAAATGTTTGTCTAATTTCAGCAGTACCTTGAATAACTTCTTTGTATTTAGGTTGTAACATACCTTTTAATGCAGCTTCAACATCATCAATGGCGTTGTAGATAACTGAGTAAATTTTAATATCTACACCTTCTTTATCTGCATATGCTTTAGCATTTGCTTCTGCTCTTACATTAAATCCGATAATAATTGAGTTAGTAACTTTAGCAAGTGTTACGTCTGATTCTGTAATACCACCTACGTTACTATGAATAATTCTAACTCTTGCTTCTTCATTTCTAATTTTTTCTAAAGAAGCTCTTAACGCTTGAACAGAACCTTGTAAGTCAGCCTTAATGATAATGTTCAAGTCTTTTAACTTACCTTCTTCAATTTGATTGAATAAGTTATCAAGTGTAACTGGAGAAGCTTTTCTAAGCATTTCTTCTCTTTGTTTACGTTTTCTCTTTTCAATCAAGTGTTTAGCAACTTTTTCATTTTCTACTTCGTAGAATACTTCACCTGCATCTGGAACTTCAGTTAAACCAATAACTTCAACTGGTGTAGAAGGACCAGCAGCTTTTACTTTTTGTCCTTTATCATCTGTCATACCTCTGATTTTACCGATTACACTACCTACAACAATTGTATCACCTGTATTTAGTGTACCCCTTTGAACAAGAAGTGATGCAGTAACACCTGTATTTTTATCAAGTCTAGCTTCAAGAACTGTTCCTTTAGCTTGTTTGTTTGGATTTGATTTTAATTCTTTCATGTCTGCAACTAAAAGAACCATTTCTAGTAATGAATCAATGTTCTTTCCTAATTTTGCAGAGATAGGAACACAGATTACATCTCCACCCCATTCTTCTGGAACTAAACCATATTCCATAATTTCTTGTTTTACTCTATCTATATTTGCAGCTTCTTTATCGATTTTGTTAATAGCTACGATAATTGAAACTCCTGCAGCTTTAGCATGGTTAATAGCTTCAACTGTTTGTGGCATGATACCATCATCAGCAGCAACAACGATGATTGCAACGTCAGTAACTTGAGCACCTCTAGCACGCATTGCTGTGAATGCTTCATGTCCTGGAGTATCGATAAATGTGATTTCTCTATCATTTACTTTAATCTTATAAGCACCAATATGTTGTGTGATACCACCAGCTTCTTTTTCAATTACGTTTGTTGATCTGATTGCATCTAGTAATGATGTTTTACCATGGTCAACGTGTCCCATAACTACTACTATTGGTGGTCTTGGCTCTAAATCTTCTTCGATATCATCTGATTCATCAAACAAGATATCTTCATCAGATACAACCTCTTTCTTATGTGCTGTTACACCAAATTCTCCAGCAACTAAAAATGCTGTGTCGAAATCTAATTCGTTATTTAATGTTGCAAGTATTCCAAATGCCATCAATTTTTTAATTACTTCAGCAGCTTGTTTCTTTAATTTTTCAGCAAGCTCTTTTACTGTAATTGTTTCTGGAATGTCGATATCTGTAAGTTCGAAAATCTTTTGATCAATATGATCTTTACTTTCTGTTGGTTTCTTTTTATTTTTCTTGTTACCTTTTCTTCTAGAAAGATCATAGTAATCAAACATTTTACTTTCTGTATCATTGAACATATTTGAGAAATTACTTTCTGATTGAATATCTCTTAATGTATCAAAACTAATATCTTCATTACCACCTCTTGATGGTCTGTTCTTTGTTTTCTTTGTAGATTCTTCAAACTTTCTGTTATCTTTTTCTTTATCTTTATAACCTGTTCTAACAGTTTCTCTACCTTGCTCTTTTGTAGATGCTTCAACAGGTGTAGATAGTATTCCTTTTAATTCTTTTTCAACTTTGCTTTCTCTTGGTTGATTATTTCTATTTTGGAATCTATTATTTCCTTGATTTCTATCTTGGAATTTTCCATCGCTGTTTTTGTTTTGGAATCTTTCACCATTATTTCTTCCTTCAAAGTTTTTGCCTTCACCATTTCTGTTTTGGAATCTTCCGTCATTGTTTCTGTTTTGATTATTGTTTCCAAATCTATCATTTTTATTAAAGTTTGGATTTCTATTGTTATCAAATCTCTTTTGACCATCAAAGTTTCTATTATTATTGAATCTTTGACCATCATTATTTCTGTTTTGATTATCTACATATTTATTTTTATTTTCTGTTTTTACAGTTTGACTTTGAACTTCTTTATTAATTTCTGTAACCTTCTTCTCTTCAACTTGCTTTACTGAAGGAGTTGTTGCTTCAACTGGTTTTGCAACTGTTGTTTCTTTCACTTCTTCAATAACTTTGGTATTCTCTACTTTTGTTATTTTTTCTTCTATTAATTCTGTTTTTGGGGCAACAGGTTCTTCTTTTTTAGGAGTTATAGTTCCTATTTTTCTTGGAGGTGTTCTATATTTAATATTCATTGAAGTATCTGTTCTTCTTTGAACAACACCCAAATCATTTCCGGCTCTTGGATTTCTTTGAGCTGGTTTTTCTTCAGGCACTTCAGCAACTCTAGTAACCTCTCTTCTAATTATAACAGGAGCTATTGGCTTCTTTTCTTTCTTCGCTGGAGCTTTGTCACTCTCATTGTTTCCAGAAGCACTCTTTCCTTTTAATTGTTTCTTTATTTTTGCAACATCCTCATCTTCAAGAACGGAAAGATGACTCTTTACGTCATACTTTAGTTCAACTAATTTATCAACTAGCTCTTTACTTTGCATATTAAGTTCCTTCGCTAGTTCATGTACTTTCATTCTTCCCATTTAATTGTTTGCCCCCTTCAATTCTTTTACTAATTCTAAAATTCTTTTGCTAAATCCTTCATCAGTGATGGCGAATATAACTTTGTTGTCTTTACCTATTGCTGCACTTAGTTCATCCTTTTGTCCAAACAAAATCATCTCTGTATTACATTCGTCCGTTATATATTTAAATTTTTCTATTGTACTTGGCGATGCATCTTCAGCAATTATAACTAAATAAACATTACCCGCTTTAATGTTATCTATACAAACATCAGCACCAGCTTTTAGCTTTCCCGCCTTCATACACAGTCCTAACATCGAATAAACTTTATTCGTCACCGGCTAATTCTCTCCTTAAACAATCATATATTTCAGTTGAAATTGTAGTATCAAACTCTCTTTCTAACTTCTTACCTTTAATTGCTTTTTCTAAACATTCAATATTATGACAAATATATGCACCACGACCATTAATCTTGCCTGTTTTATCAATACATATTTCGCCATCCGTTTTTCTTACTACTCTATATAATTCACTTTTAGGTTTTGATTCAAAGCAACCAAGACAACGTCTTAGTGGTATCTTCTTCATATATTTTCAATCCTTCCTATTGTTGTTGACCCATTTCTTCTTTAATTTGTGTTTCACTCTTTATATCAATTTTCCAACCTGTAAGTTTTGCAGCAAGTCTAGCATTTTGACCATCTTTACCGATTGCAAGTGATAATTGATTATCTGGAACTACAACTTTAGAAGCCATTTCTTCTTCATTAATATCTACAGCAAGTACTGTTGCTGGGCTTAATGATGAAGCAATGTATTGTACTGGATCTTCACTCCATTCAACAACATCTATTTTTTCTTCTCTTAATTCATTCAATATATTTTGAATTCTGATTCCTCTTGGACCTACACAAGAACCAACAGGATCGATATTCATATCTTTTGAGTAAACTGCGATTTTTGTTCTTGAACCAGCTTCTCTTACGATGTTTTTAATTTCAATTAAACCTTCATAAATTTCTGGAATTTCAAGTTCAAATAATCTTCTAACAAAACCAGGATGTGTTCTTGAAATTAACATTTGAGGAACACCTTTCATGTTCTTTTGAATTTCTAAAACATATGCTTTAATTTTGTCGTTAACTTCATATTCTTCACCAGGTACTTGTTCATTTGCTGTCATAATACCTTCGATTCTTCCAAGATCAACAATCATAATGTTCTTTTCAACTCTTTGAATTAATCCACTTACGATTTCACCTTGTCTATCAGAATATTCTGTAAATACGATTTCTCTTTCAGCTTCTCTAATTTTTTGTACAATTACTTGTTTCGCTGTTTGAGCAGAAATTCTTCCAAAGTCTTTTGGTGTGATTTCAACTTCGATGATATCTCCTAATGCAATCTTCTTTCTTCCTTTTTTCAAAGAATCAATTGCAACTTCGATAGCTGGATCAAACACTTCTTCAACAACTTCTTTTAATGAATATACTTTTATTGAAGCTTTTTCTTCATCAATAACGATTTTTACGTTCTCTTGAGAATTAAAGTTTTTCTTATATGCTGTAAGCAATGCTGATTCGATTGCGTCTAACAAATATTCTTTACTAATTCCTTTCTCAATACTTAGTTCTTCCAATGCTTCAAAAAATTCCTTATTCACCTTTAGATTCCTCCCAATTAAATAATATTTTTGCACTTGATATGTCTGCAAATGCGATTTCTATATCTTCATTTTCTGATGTAATTATAATTTCTTCTTCTTTAACATCGTTTAACAAGCCTTCATAACTTCTCTTTTTCTTAACTGGTTTAAATAAGCTAAGTGTAATTTGTTTTCCTTTTGCTGCTTCATAATGTCTTGGTTCTCTTAGTCTACGTTCTAAACCACATGATGAAACTTCTAAAGAGTATGAAGTTGGTATTGGATCTGCTTCATCCAATTTTTCTCCTACTGCGTTGCTCACCTTTTCGCAATCATCTAAATCGATTCCTTTTTCGTTATCGATAAACAATCTTACGAACCATTCATGATTTTCATTAACGTATTCAATATCGTATAGTTCGTATCCTAACTCTTCAACTATTGGTGAAAGTAGTTCTTCTAATTCTTTTTCTTTATTAGTCATAATACCTCCTTGCAAAACGAAAGAGTGAGGCGGGCCTCACTCTTTAAGTATCAATTTTATTATGCTACGCATATTATACTTCTTATATTATATAAATGTCAAGTCTTTTCTTACGGAAATTTGGATTTCCGAGATTTTTTATTCAATAATTAGTACCCTAACATTTCAATGTCTTATAAACGCGCAAAAACGCTGCCACCCACTAGGGATGACAGCGTTTGCAATTTTTAGCTCACCTTATATTTCCAAAGGTGCATCTTGGCGGATTTCGTCTTTTCTTCTTCAGACTCACCGAGGATGTCGGAGAGCGATGTGACCACAGCAGCCACCAGGTCTTCAGAGAAGTACGTGGATGCGTACTCAAAGATATGACCAAAGCGCGTTTTGAGGTCGATGACCGTCTTCGGGATACCTTCATTCACGGTCTGCCAAACCACGTCGTACCAGCATCTGTAGATGTTGTCGCCGACGCATTCTTCATGGCGAATCAGACGGAGCTTAATCTCTGTGGGCTTGTCGGTGCAACCGCATTCGACACAATACTCATCAACATCGTCGGTGATGATGTTGACAATCGCCTTCGCAGTGCATCTGGCCGCGTCCTGCAGATAGTCGTCAGGTTTCTTGCCCTGTTCTGCCTTTTCTCGGAGGTTGATGATTTCAAACGCGAGCCTTTCCTGCTCGGTTGCAGCAACCTTTCCGATAGTAACCATTTCCTTCATTCATGTTCCTCCTTGATGGTTTTTCTATCAGTTACTGGATTAGTTAGTTACCTTAATATACCACTTGTAATGGTTCTCATCTTCATCGTCTGCCTCACCAGAGTAGTCCAGCAGCTCTTCGAAAGCCTGAATCAGGGCTTCGAACCATTCATAGTAGAAGTAAGCCACGCCTCTTGCGAAAAGGAAACCGTATGACGTAGCGAGATTGATTTCGCCGTTCAATTCGTGGTAAATCGGATGTTCCCACTGAATCACGGACACTTCGGTGTCGCCCATATCATCATGAGCACGAACGTTAAGGACAAGACTATAGTTTTGCTTGCTCATCAAAGCTTCTCTGGTCTCGTCCAGCTTGTTGCAGATGGTGATGATAACACGCTTTGCAACGTAATTTGCGCAGTCAACGATATAATCGTCAATCATGCATCCAGGTTCTGCACTTCTTTGCAGGGACAATACCTCGTATGCAATCTGCTCTCTTCTGTCAACGACAGGTCTGAATAAATCAACTTGATGTTTTCTTGGCACAATAATTACCTCCATATTTGTAATGATACTTGATGCTTTCTACCAAAATGGTAGACTCTGATGCCTACAGGTTTTTGTGCAACAAAATCCTTGTATATGCGGGTTAGAGCAACCACATATTAAATACTCTGACTATTTAAGACGATGTGATTATATCACATTCCTCCACATTATGTCTACTAGTTTTCTAAAATATTGACTTTTAGCCACTTTTGATATATTAATTAGTTCAAATCAAATACCAGAAAGGAGAATTTCCGCATGGCTAATCTTAGTCCCGCAACAAATGTTTTGGAATTTTATTTCCTCGCAAACAAATTAAAAGAAGTCATACGTTCAGGCTGGAAACAATGGAATGTCTCGCGCGACCGCTTAGAAAGTGTTGCTGAGCACGTTTTTAGCACCTGCACGTTGGCTATCGCCATTGAATCTGAGTATCACTATAACATCGATTTGTCCAAAGTTTTGATGATGCTCGTTCTGCACGAGACCGAGGAAATTTTAATCCCTGATATCACACCTTGCGATGGTGTCTCTGCTGAAGAGAAAGTAACCATCGGTCACAAAGCTGTTGAGCAAGTGCTTGCACACTTAGGTAAATCCGATGCGTACAAATCATTGATTTTTGAATTTGACGCACATCAAACACCAGAGTCTATTTTTGCATATATGTGTGACAAACTTGATGCCGATCTCATGAGTCTCTACTATGACAAAGATGAAAGCTGTACTCTTACAAAAGCAACAACTCTATTGCAAGAAACTCCTCTCACTGTAGAGCTTAGTGATGGAGGTAGAAATTCCATGGGCGAATGTTTCAGACTTTTTGAGTATGAACTCAATCGTTTGGACCCTAACTTTTTTGAAATTCTCAATGCTGCAAAAGACTTTTTGCAAAACAAATAACCACAAACAAAAAAGAAGCTGTGAGTTTACCTCACAGCTTCTTTGCTATTTATTAAAACATATCTTTCTTCTTTAAAATCAAATACGCAACAAACGAAATTATTAATGCAATTCCTGTTACAATCCAAAATCCATATGGATGTGTGGCAAAAGGAAGTCCTGCTGTGTTCATTCCCCATAATCCACCAATGATTGTAGGAATTGTCATTACGATAGTTGCCGATGCTAAGAACTTCATTACAAGGTTCAAATTATTTGAAATTATTGACGCATACGCTTCCATAGTTCCACTTAAGATGTCTCTATAAATTGTACCCATCTCTATCGCCTGTCTATTTTCTATAATTGCATCTTCTAGTATATCTTCATCTTCTTCATACATTTTAATGCATTTCGTTCTCATAAGTTTTTCCATTACTATTTCATTAGACTTTAAAGATGTAGTGAAATAAACCAAGCTGTTTTCTAATTCAAGTAATTTTAATAACTCTTGATTCTTCATTGTTTTTTCAATTCTACGTTCTGCTTTTTCAGTTTCTCTATTAATGTATTTTAAGTATGTTAGATAGTATGTTGAAATTTTGTATAGCAATTGCAAAATAAATCTTGTTTTCTTAAATGTATAAAATCCTTTTACTTTGCAATCTGAAAACTCTTTTATGATTGGAGTTTCTTGTGTACAAACAGTTATAAAATAATCATCTCTTACAACAATCATACCAAGTGGCATTGTTGTAAATCCTGTAATTGAATCCGAATTTCTTTCAACAATCGGCATGTCAATGATGATAAGTGTTTGATCATCCTCAATATCAATTCTGGCTTTTTCTTCTTGGTCTAGAGGATATCTTAAAAACTCTTCTAATACACCAATACTATTACAAAGCGTATTTATTTCTTGGACTGTGGGGTTCACCAGATTTATCCAACAGCCTTTTTCCAATTTGTTTGTCTCTCTAAATAACCCTTGTTCATCTTGGGTTCTATAAAATTTCATCATGGTAACTCACACTCCTTTTTATTCCTTACAAATTAAACAGCGTGAGTTTATGATATTTCCCACGCTTATATAATTTTATTTAATAACTTTATAAACTTTCCAATCTCTTCTGCCTAATTGCCATGCAAAGTCTTTATCGAAAACTGCATAATCAAAACGATATTTTCCTTTTACCGCACTTCCAGTATCCATAGCAACAACATAACCTAAACCCTCGATATAAAACTCCGTACCCAATTTCCAATAGTTTGTGTCAACAGCTATTGAAACACCTGCAACAATAGGTTTACCTGATGCTGTAAATCCTAAGTTATTGCTACATTCTTCTGGACTAGGTGTATACGCTGTACCTTCAAACTCTCCAATATATTCAAGTTTGCTAAAATCAACAGCCGCTTCAGCATCTTCTGCTTCACCATAATTTTGTGGTGTAATACCTACGGACGCTGCGATTTTCAAAGTATCTTGAAGTCTCATATTTTCTTTTATAATGCTTTGATTATTTTTTGCTAACATCTCTGCCGTATAAGCAAGATTTTCTTGTTCTTCAGCTATCTCCTTCTTTTGTTCCTCTATTTCTTTTTTCGTTTCTTCTATAACTAGTTGATCTTTCACAACTTGTTCTTTATCCATTTCTAAAGCATCGCTCTTTGCATGATATGCAATAACAGTCCCCTTAGCATACATATAAATGCCGGCAGCAATGCAAAGTGCTAATAGCATACAGCCAAACACAATTCTAAAATTCTTTTTTAACTTAATTTTATCTTTTTTTCTGCTAAGCATACCCTTAATTTGAATAGCTTTGTCTGCACTCACAATGCTCACCTCCGTAGGGTTACAAGTTCATCACAAACATTATATCACAAAAGTAAATATGCGCAAGGAGCAAAATGTCAAAAACAGTAAAATGATACAAAAATAGACACTTCAAATGAAGTGCCTATTTATATCATGAACGAATCCAAGAACTGAATTCTTCTTTGTGTAATGCCATATTGATTTTCGCAAGCATCTCAAAAAACGAGCTGTCACGTATCATGATTATTTCGATCATCTCAGGAGTTTTTCTGACGCGTCTCTTCCCTACCTTAGTATTTTTTACAATATCCCGAATCTCGGAATACATTTCCTGCGTAAGGATTTCGCCACCGTAAATTCTAACTCTATAATAATAATCTCCCAAAATCGAAAACTCATATTGTCCTAATACATTTTCAATACCCAACTCTTCAAATCTAAGAAGCTTCTGTTTGACGTTTTTTATCAATCTAGATATGTATGATTGAGAAAGATTGAAATAGTCTCTTCCAATATCGTACTGATTAAGCTCTCCCAAACTCAACAGTGCGATCGTTCTCTCTTTAACAGTAAGACGATTCAAGAGTAGATTGATTCTTCTCTCACAATCTTCTCTCACTACGATATCCTCGTAATAGTTATGTGTGTCTGCGAGCAGTTCAGCAAAAGTCGACTTCTCTTTTGGTCTATCGTCACTATTATTATCAATTGCTTCATCAATTGATATACATTTTGCCCTTATCTTGTTTTCCTTTCGGTAAAACATTTTGATTTCATTCAAAATGCATCTAGACGCATATGTGGAAAATTTTTTATTTAAAGTCGGGTTAAAAGTTGCGGCCGCCTTGCAAAGGCCCATCATACCTAATTGACATACATCATCGTAATCCCGTGGTTCAACCTCGCATTTACGTGCAATCAAGTAATATACTAGTCTTTCGTTGTCGTCAACTAGTTTTTGCTGTTCGACATTTAATGTCACAAAAATCATCACCTTTCCTGCAAAATTACGAAATCTCCACTTGACATTTCTACAGTTTTCACAATTCACCTCTCATTTCATATTAATGAAATTCGCATGTACCATTTTCATATTTTGCTAGCTAGTTATACCACGTAATGTCAACATCTGTCAACCTTTGAAGGTCGCAAATTATTGACAAAATCTCTTTTTCTTTGGTATAATTTTAATGTTTCTATATACGGGGATGTAAAGGTTTCGACGGATATTTTGAAGCTAGAATAGCGAGTGATGGATTCTCACTTGGCCATCTAAAAAATGTGAGAATTATAAATAATTAACAACAATAAAGTTGCTTTAGCTGCCTAGTTGCGGCTACGTTTGCCTGCATGTGCCACTTTCGCGCAACGCAAACGTCATCTAAAAGTGGAAACGAAACTATCAAAACTTTGAGATAGTGGGTACTCATCAAGTTACCGATTTATTTAGCCTGTTTACCGGCGACTTACTTTGGGAATTTTAAAAGATAAACTGCACTCGGAGAAGTTCTTGTGAATGGATTTTCGGACAGGAGTTCGATTCTCCTCATCTCCACCACGCGGTAGCTAAAAACATTGATTTTTAGCTACTTTTTTTATTTTTAAATAATTTTATATATATTTTGAATAGTACTTGTATCAAGCTATTTACAGCATTTTTGTTAAAAATAATTTTAAATAATCTTGAATATAATAAATGAATTTGAATAGTCTTGAATATCCATATAGACCACGCGCTTGTAACATTTCTAAATAAACTTAAATAATCTTACAAAATCTCTACTATACTAAAAACAAAAAAATAGACCATCTTATACAGATGGTCTATTTTTTCAGATATTCTTATAACATTATCATTCAATTTGCCATGCATGCATAAAAAACAGCTAAAATCAAAAAATTTACTCCTATCATCGTCCATATTCTATGACCTCTACGCGCACTTTTCCAAAAAGCAATTATTGCTACTATCGGAGCAACTATAATAATGTCCACCCACACCATCAATCCCAAAGCTATCATTCCGATATCCGTTTTCATCATTAAAATTACCAAACAGTATAACTAAAATCAAATACGCTAAAATTAAATAATAAGTTGCTACTATTATTTTCGAAAACCAACTTAGCGATTCTTTAGTAGATTTAGTTTTTTCTTTTTTATCAATTCCATCTATATCAGATTTTTCAATTTCTTCAGGCAATACTTTTTCTTTTTTTATAATCTTCACTATCAGGTATCCTACCACAATAGAAAGGGTACTAAATAAAATACAGCAACTAACACTATCACTAAAAATCGAATATTCCCAACTGCTAATAATAATAGACAGTAACGGTAAATACAATGCTATGGTTGCTACAATATATATTTTTAATAAATCTCTTTTATTATTTATAGACAATATACCCAATAAAAAAATAGGTACAAATGTAAGTAGAGTAAAAAATATTGCCCATTTGGTATTCATAAAATCACACCATGGGTCCAAACAAAATAGATTAAGCACCAAATGTACTAAAAAGAACGCTTTGTAATAGTTATCATTATTCTTTTGAATCATAAAAAATCCCCCTTATGCTCAAAACTCCTATATTTTAATAAATACATATTATCATTCTACAAATCTTTTTTCTATAAAAAGATACTTTTTTTACACACAAAAGAGAATTTGTAGTAAAATAGTAGTGTTAATACACATGTTTTTAAAACATACTACCAATTCTTTAGGAGGAATTATATGAAAAAACGAATGATAGCTTATGGTGCTATTTTATTAGTGATTATCGTTGTGATATTTCTAATCACTCTTTCAGGAAGCACTACTGTAAATAACGATGTAGATTTAGCGACAATAAAAGACACTTTTGATTTAGACTTACTTGTTAATTTAGGTAACTTTGATTCTAAAAATTACGACGAATCAAAACTTTTAGATGTTGCAATGCAACTTGCAGAAAAAAACAACTTAATGAATGAATTTTCAGACGAATCAACATTTATTCAATATGTTTCAAGAGAAGATTTACATTCAATAATAAAAGACTTCACAGGTATAACTCTTGAATCTCCAATTGAAATTGAAGACTTCTATTATTTATATGATAGCGAAAACGACTATTATTTTTATAGACCTGCTTCACCATCATATTTTAAAGTAAAAGAAATCACTTCGACAAAAGCAAATGGTAACGATTATTCAATCAAATGTTTTATAGCAGAGGATATTGCAGATGCATCTGTTGAGGCCGAAGACGTTACACTTTCAATAACAACAATGCCAAACAATAACTGGATAAAATACAGAGTAAATAAAATTGAAGTATCTAAATAAAAATTTTAAAGAGCATCTCTATTTTTGAGATGCTCTTTGTTATATCTTTATTTTACTTTTATAAACGCTGCATTAAGACCAAACTTTTCTCCGTCTCCTCTTCTAGTATGTAATAATTCTTTTTTACATAGGGTACAAATTCCTGAATCAATAATATTTTCAGCTTTTATACCAGCTTCTTCAAGAAGTAGTTTGGTAATTAACACCGTATCTATATAAAATTTTTCTTCATCATTTTCAATACCTTTATACTTAATTATTTCATCAAGTTTATTTGTGTACTCAAATATTCTTCTACATTCAGATTCAACATCAGTCTTTACCTCAAAATGACACTCTCTTATGCTTGGACAAATGCAAACAATTATATCTTCTGGATTTGAATTATAATCTGCTTTCATCTTCTCAATAGCCTTCAAAGAAATCTTTTTGAAAGTTCCCTTCCAGCCAGAATGCACATTTGCAACAACCTTCTTCACTGGGTCATATATAAGTAAGGCAATACAATCCGCACTAGTAGTAGCTAAAATAAAATCATTTTTATCTGTAATTAATCCATCTACATCATTTAGATATTCCATTAAAATTTCTGGCCCATTTGGATTCTTTTTTTCTTCTACAGTTTTTACTACATCCGTATGTTCTTGAAGCGCTCTTACTACATATTTATAATTCAGACTTTCGAGTTCACAAAATCTTTCATAATCTTCTGCTATCGTTTTCTCAGCTTTATTTCCTCTAAAATTTAATGGTTTAATAACAAACGCATGCCAAAGTTCTGGATATTCTAATAACTTTTTAAATTGTAAATATTCATATCCATTTTTCTTTACATGAATAATGTTTTCATTTGATAAATCCATTCTTCCTCCTAGCAATCATAATTAACACTAACTAAGTATAAACCGTGTGGTGGCAATGTTTTTCCCGCCTTAGTTCTATCTCCGGATTTTAAAATTTCAGGAATGTCATCAGCATTTATTTTTCCTAAACCAACATCAACGATCGTTCCAGAAATAATTCTAACCATGTTATACAAAAATCCATTACCCGTTAATTCTATATATATTCTTGTTCCTTCTTTTCTTATAGAACATTTAGTTAATGTTCTAACTGTTGTTTTCTTTTCACTTCCACCCGAAGATTTAAATCCTTTAAAGTCGTGCTCTCCTTCAAAGTATTTTATCGCTCTTTCCATTGCTTCATAATCTAATTTATATGGCATATGAAATTCTCTATATCTTTCAAGTGCTGATGGAAATTCAGAATTATTTACTATGTAGCGATATGTCTTTAATTTGCAATTGTATCTTGAATGAAATCTTTCTTCTACTTCCACAGCATCTTTTATAACAATACTTTTAGGCAATTTTGAATTAAGTGCATACGGTATTTTATTAATTTCAATATTAGTGTTTGTATGAAAATTAGCAACTTGACCTAACGCATGCACACCAGCATCCGTTCTACCAGATGCAATAACATCAACTTCTTCACCTGTCACTTCAAATATTGCTTTTTGAATTTCAGATTGTATACTCATTTTTCCAGGTTGCGATTGCCATCCCGGAAAGTTTTTACCGTCGTATTCAATAGTTATTCTAATATTTCGCATTTATTGCCTCCAAAATTATTTAATCATAATTCTAACTTCTTTATCTTTAACTAATTCTTTAAATTTTTCTCCGTCATCTTTTTCTCCAACAATCAAACCATAATGTGTTGGAACTACAATCTTTGCTTTGATTGAATTTGCAAGTTCTGCTGCTTCTTCATAATCCATAGTATATTTACCACCTACAGGTAAAAAAGCAACATCACATTCTACATTTCTAATTTCCTTTATATTATCAGTATCTCCGGCAATATAATATTTAACACCATCTAGTTCTATTATATACCCAACCCAATTTTCTTTCTTTTGGTGATACATTTTTTCTTTATTAAACGCATATGTTGTTTTAAATTTAACTCCAGGTAACTCATATTCTTTTTCTGGTTCTACTAAGAAAACTCTATCTCTATCTTTAGTCAAATCACATGCAAGTTCTCTTGATGATTCTGGAGTAACAATATATGTGTTGCCTTTTAAAACTTTTTCAATATCATCTTCTGAAAAGTGATCATAATGCGTATGAGTCGAAAAGACATAATCAGCATCTCCATAATATTTCCTTTCTAAACTAAACGGATCTATATATATAGTTTTTGACCCCTCAATTTTTATACTATTGTGGCAAAAAACAGTGACATTTTCCAACATATTAACATCCCTCCAATGATTCTACCAGCATCTTATCACATTTTTCGTAGAGGGGACAGTCCTTGTTGTCAAATTTTTAGCAATGGGGACACCCCTTAGTGTCAATTTTTTGACAACAAGGACTGTCCCTTCTGCGAAAAATATTCGTATCATATTGCAAAACTTTTTTAATATTTATATAATAGCGTTGTATCCATAAAACTTCTTGTTTCATATTATATGAAGCTAAAAATCTTTCTACTTTAGCCGATTGTTTCGAGTTGGTTTTATGGAAAGAAAGGGGAAAATCTTATGAAAACGTTTCTAAAAAATTACAAGCAAACGTTAATTTTGTTAGCGGCTATAATTATAGGTGCTATCGCGGGGTTAATCTTAGGAGAAAAAGCCACAGTACTTAGTCCATTAGGAGATTTGTTTATCAACCTAATGTTCATAATCATTGTGCCACTTGTATTTCTTACGATTTCAACTTCTATTTCAAAAATCACCCAACCTAAAAGAGTTGGCAAGATACTGGGTACAATTGTACTTGTATTCGTAATAACATCTTTGGTTTCTGTACTTATTGGTCTAGCTTTTGCTTATCCTATTCGACTTGTGGAGGTTGAAGACGGTCAAGCGATATTAGCTGGATTAGAAGAAACAGATGCTGAAGCTGAAAAACTTTCTATTTTAGATAGAACTGTTTCTGTACTTACAGTTAGCGATTTCTCAGGACTATTCTCAAAAAATAACATTGTTGCAATTATCGTATTTGCTTTGTTATTTGGTTGTGCGATTAGAATGTCTGGTGAAAAAGGAAAAAGAACACAAGAGCTTTTAGAATCTTTAACAGAAGTAATTATGTCTGTTCTTAAACTTGTAATGTACTATGCCCCAATTGGTCTTGGTTGCTACTTTGCAGCGCTAATTGGTACATTTGGTGCATCAATCGCAGTTGGTTATCTAAAAACTTTTGTGATTTACACAATTGCTTGTGTGATTTGCTACTTTGGTGTTTATACACTTTATGCATTTATTGCAGCAGGAAAAACTGGTGTAAAAAGATACTGGTCTTCAATTATACCTGCAACAGTTACTGCTCTTGCAACATGCTCTAGTGCAGCATCAATCCCAGTTAATTTACAAGCAGCTAAAAAAATCGGTGTATCTGATGATATTGCCGAAACGCTTATTCCACTTGGAACAAGTTTTCACAAAGATGGATCAATCATTGGTTCTGTATTTAAAGCAATGTTCTTAGTATATTTATTTGGACTTGATTTAATGAATCCAGCAGGATTTGTAAAAATCTTATTAATATCTGTATTTGCAACATTACTTGTTACAGCAGTTCCAATCGGTGGTGGTACAATTTCTGAAACATTAATTATAACAATGTTAGGTTGCCCACTATCAGCACTTCCAATACTTACTATCATAGCAACTATTATTGATGCTCCTGCCACAGTATTAAACGTTGTCGGCGATTCAGCATCATCAATGCTTGCAGCAAGAATTATTGACGGTAAAGACTGGATAAAAGAATAATAGACAAACAAAAAGCACTCCGTATGGGAGTGCTTTTTTATTATTAATTTACATTGTTTCTTCTTGTGGTTTTGCGATTTTAAAATCAAACAAACCTTTTTCATTAGAATTATTATAAGAAACTGTAACTCTATGCCCTTCTTCAGAAACAGCCTTATAAATAACACCGGTTTCAGTTATTGTTACGGTATATTTATATGTTTCTTTTATTTTTTTCAAATAATCTTCCATCTCTTTTTTACTAATTTTTTTCAAGAAAATTCTAAACGCATTTTCTTCATACTCATAATACTCAACCTTTTTTTCATCTGGTAAAGGAATAGTCTTTACAAAATCATATTCTTCTAAGATTAGTTGTGTTCTTAAAGTTTCTGTTGCAGCTTCGTAATGTTTTATATGAAGACCTTTCTCGTCAAAATAACAACCGTTTTTTCCATACAAAGCATATGCTTCCTCTTCCTCTTCTTCAGTAGGATTAGTATAATCCCTAGCAATTCCATCCTCTTCAACTTCTGAAATATCAAATGGCGTTGTAGTAGGTACATCTTGATGTTCTTTAAAACTTTGTTGTTGTGTTTCTAAATCTTCCTTTTTTTCGCAGTTAGTTGCGATTAAAATCACAATAATTATTACACCAATTAGAATTGCTAAACGTTTTAATTTTTCATAATTCATATTCTAATCCTCCTTAGTTATTATCTTCAGAATTTGTCCCCGTATATTGTATTTCTCCTATATTGGCAAGTGTTGGATCTTCTTGCATAGCTAACTCATACTCTTTATCTTTATCCAAGAAAATTCTTTCTAAAAGTTTTTCAGCATCTCTACCTACACCACTTAACCAATCATCCAGATTAATACCAGCTACATTATCATGCAGATTATTTCTTGTTAAATCAAGCTTTCTCCTGTTATCTTGTGATAATGGTGGCATCTCTGATAAAAGTTGTAACATTTCTGGAGTAATCGCAGCTAGCTGCGTAACATTTTTAATCATTTCGCATCCAGACACAACGAATGCTTGCGTCATTGACGGTCTCGCTTTTCTCATTAAGCCTAAATTTTGATATGTATCTGGTTTTTCTTGATTGTCTAGAGCGTGTCCATGTTGTATTCCACGGTTTGCTACTACTTCTTCTGATATTTCAACATCTCCACCATCTGTTGTAACATCAAGCACAGGCATTGTGGAACCACCAATGTAGTAAGCATCAGAGGTATCATTGTCTTGTTCCACACTTGTTTTTCTGATAACAACCATTCCTTCAATGTTATACGATGTAGATCTAGATAAAACATCTGCTACATTATCTATCATAACACCACGTTCATCAAAAAGTTCAAATTCTGCAACTCTTCGATCATTTACACTTCCGTCAATACCAATTCCATTTAGTAAACCTTCATTAGAATAAAATAATTCTCTATGTTTAACTTGACTATTCTTTCTATCAAGTTCTACTGTCTTTTGTGCATCTTCTAAATTTGTTATTGCTCCGCCCAAATCAACTTGATGCCCTTGCGCTCTTATAGCAAAATCATTTTCTAATTTAGACATTCTCGCATAAACATCTGCAATACCTCTTTTTAAGCCATCTACTTCATGAGGTCTACCTTGTTCTATTGCTCTTAGCATTGCAATTTTCATTGTGGCAATTTCCATTTGCATTTTATATTTTTGCGAAGCATAAATTGCTGCATCCATATCCATCGCATCTTTAGCAACTTCTAAATCTCTACGGGCAGCTAGTACTTTTTTAGCTTTAACATCTCTATCTAAAAGTTCTTCCTTCATCGCGTTGATTTCTCTTAACAATGCAGGTCTACGCATAACTTCATTTGCTAAATCTCTGACACTATGAGGGCCTTCTCTTTCTGGTTGCTTTTCTTCTCTACCTTGTGATGGATCTTGGTTTCCACTTGCTGTCGCATCCTCTTCTGCTGAACCCGTTCCAATTTCACCAAAATCATCTTCCACATCTCTTGTTTGTGGTCTTACTACAGTACTTCTAGTTGTTGATGTAACAAGAGGCATGTCGTCCTCTTCGATTTCTATCTCAGGATCTCGAGTATCGATTTCTGTCCTATTTACACCAATTGCAATTTCTTCATCTTGATCAAGTTCTGCAGCTTTGGTTGTACTAACTTTTTGTGGCGCTATTTTAGCAACAGGCGCAGGAGCTTTTTTCATTCCTAAGTCAGCCGCCAACTCTTCAATCTCTGTTGCAACATTTTCACCAGCTGTAGGTTCAAATGTCGGATCTATTTGAACTTCACCTGTTGTAGGATCAAAAGTAACACCAAGTTTCGCAGCAGTTTCAGCAATTCCTTGTTCTAATTCAGCAAGTCTTGTTACAAGATATCCTTCCGAAATAGTCGCTTTTTCTTTTTCAACTAACAATCCGATAGGACTACTTGTTTGAACACCTTCATTTAGTTTGTACCACAAGTCCCAATCTTCTTCTGTTGTTGGCATTTTTCCCTCTCCACTAGATGGTATTGGTTGTCCATCTGCGCCAACAGGAATATCACTTCTTCTCGCGCCTTCAATGATAGAAAAATCACAACTCGGATCTTTTCCTTTCATTGCACGAAGAGCATACATTTCTTCAATACTATATTTAGGTTGTCCAACCCAAGTAACACCAGGTCTAATACTTTTAGCTTCTTCACTTAATTCTTGCCATTCTTCAAATTCTTTTTTGATATCCCTACTCATAAAAATCCCCCTTATTACAATTCGGTTCTATTTTCTAACGCCTTTGCAAGCGTTACTTCATCTACATATTCTAAATCTCCACCGATTGGAATACCGTGAGCAATTCTTGTAGTCTTGATTTCAAAAGGTTTTACAAGTTTTGAAATATACATTGCTGTGGCTTCACCTTCAACATTAGGATTTGTTGCAAGTATTAATTCTTTTATTTCGCCAGTTCCTATCCTTGTCATTAGTTCTTTTAATTTGATATCGTTTGGACCAATTCCATTCATCGGAGAAATAACACCGTTTAATACATGATAAACGCCGTTATACTCATGTGTTTTTTCTATTTGTACTATATCTCTAACATCTTCAACCACGCATACTACTTCTTTTTCTCTCTTTGGATTTGCACAAATAGGACACGGATCTACGTCTGTTATATTATTACATACTGAACAATATTTTAAATTTTTTCTTGTGTCTATTACAGTGTTTGCAAATTGTTCACACTCTTCTTCTGGTAATCGAAGCATATGAAAAGCAAGTCTAACAGCGGTCTTGTGACCGATACTTGGCAACTTTTCAAACTCTTCAATTAGTTTTTCTATTGATGCACTAAAGCCCATCTTTTTTACCCCTTATAACTTACTTTTTATAGTAATGAATCTAATCCACCTGGAATATTGTATTTGCTCATTCCTTGTTCCATTAGTTCATCAGCTTTTTTGATTCCTTCATTAACAGCTGTTAATATTAGATCTTCTAACATTTCAACGTCATCTCTATCAACAACGTCTGGATTTATTTTAATAGCTTTGATTGTTTTTTTACCAGTCATAGTAACTACAATAGCACCACCACCGCTAGTAACATCAAATTCTTTTTCTTCAACTTCAGCATGACTCTTCATCATATCTGCTTGCATTTGTTTTGCTTGTTTTAATAATTGATTCATGTTTGCTCCGCCCATACCTGGGTATCCACCAAATCTTGCCATAATAAAAATCTTCCTTTCTTTTTATAAAAAATTAAAATACATATTTAATTCTCATATCTTTTCCAAAAACTTTTTTCATTACTTCCTTTATAAGCACTTTGCTTTCATCTTTTTGCATATATTGCTTATTCATTTCATCTAAAGTTTTGCTAAAAATTATATGAACTAAATCATCTTCTACTTTTTGAATATCTGAGTTAGACAAAATTGTATGCATTATCATTTTGTGACTCTCTTTAAGTGTGGTTAGCACATCTTGTTTAACTTTATCTTCTGCAGAAACAACAGCTGAAGCTTGTGGTGCTGTATTTGCTTTTTCTTGAATCACATTCGTCATCGGTTGCATTAAAACTTTTTGATATGCAAGTCTAATCAAACCAGTTTCAAATATAACTTCTTTATCGGTTGCCCACTTCATATCGCTTTGAAGTTTAGACAACTCCGCAATCAATTCAAGTAATTTATCTTTATTTGCTTTTTTCAACAAATCTTGCATCTTAGCTAGTTCTTCATCTTTATAAATAACCAAATCTGTAGAAACTTGAAGCATTACCAAATCTCTAACAAACTTAACAAGTTCCCAGATAAAGACATCTAGGTCCTTACCCGCATTTATAACTTTTTCTGATTCCATTAATGCTTTTTCTGCATTATTAGTAACCAAGCTTTCTGTTACTTCTAATAGATATTCAATTTCAGGTATACCTACGATTTCTTTTATTTGTTCTTCAGTAACTTTGTCTGTGCCAGAAGATATGCATCTTTCTAAAATGCTAATTGCATCCCTCATTGCTCCATCTGACATCTTAGCAATAATCTTTAATGCACTTTCTTCAATTTCAATATTTGATTCTGCACAAATTATTTTTAATCTGCGTACAATATCTTCAATAGAAATTCTCTTAAAATCAAATCTTTGGCATCTCGAAAGTATTGTTATTGGAAGCTTTTGTGGTTCTGTCGTTGCTAATATAAAAATTACATGTTTAGGCGGTTCTTCTAATGTTTTTAGTAAAGCATTAAAAGCACCCGTTGAAAGCATGTGAACCTCGTCTATAATATAGACTCTATACTTAGCATTAGTTGGAATAAATTCAACCTCTTCACGTATATCTCTTATATTATCTACGCCATTATTTGAAGCAGCATCTATTTCACTAATATCTGTTAGAGTCCCCTCTAATGCGTGCTTACAAATTTCACATTCATTACAAGGTTCTCCGTTTATAGGATTTAAACAGTTAACAGCTCTCGCTAAAATTTTAGCAGTTGTAGTTTTACCACTACCTCTGCCTCCACTAAACAAATACGCATGTGCAACCCTCGAATTTATAAGTTGGTTTTTTAGTGTTTTAGTTATATATTCTTGTCCAACCATATCTTCAAACTTTTGCGGTCTAAACTTTCTATACAAAGCAACATATGCCATCTTTCTACCTCCAAATATTTCAAAAAACAAAAATACCGTAAAGTATACTTATATGAATGGCGTATCGCACAAAAGAATCTACTTATTGCTGCTTCCTTCCGGACCTGACAAGGTTCATAGCCTTTCATCGCACACCATTCATATAAATACACTTTACGGTATGATTATATACTTTTTATTACCTTTACACAAGGAATTATACTATTAAAATTATTAAGTTTTAGCAAAGCGAGCTCTCAATTTATTCCATATCTTCTTAACCTGTGTAATCAGGTTATTTTTATAGATTGCAACGGCAAGTTTTTCCTTTTTCTTATCCATATAATCTATGTAATACTCTTTAGCATCTAATGGAGTAACAATCACTGCCCCATCAATATAGAACACACCTTGTTCATCATATGTAATAGCTAAAGTATATCCACTTTCCTTAGATATAGTTACAATCCAATCAATTAAATCTTTGTTCTTTATGATTTTTATATATGAAGCCGCATTCGCTTCAAACTCAGCTTTTATCGCAGGATCTACTTTTTTATTGTATATCTCACTTATAATATCTTTCTTATTTGCTGGGTTAACTACATTTCTGTAGAAATGATACGCATCAATGATTTTAGCTTGAAAATCAGTAGCTGTTTTTTCATCATTCATGGCAATATCCGTATCAGCATAGGCAATATTACCACAGCTCATATGGAATTTGCAAGAAAAATAATTAGTAATGTTACTAATTGTAGCAAGCATCCTCTTATCTTTACTTAATTTAAGTACATCCTCATAGTTTGCGAATATCTCTGTTTTATCCATATTTACATTCATGTAAAAGTCGTTCAAATCAAGTAAACTGTCATATGCATTTCTAGCCTCTTGTATATTATTAAACTCTACATTTATAGGGTTAATTCTAAATTTATCTTCATTTATATGTTCTAAATATATTCCGCATTCATAAAATTTTTGAATTTTGCAAATCTCCTTTACATAATTCTTGTGTGGTATATATTTAGCTTTCATTGAATATTTTACAGCTTCTCCTGTTATTAGATATCTGTTATATGCTCTTATCAAAACATCATTTGCATTAACAATATAACTCTTTCCGTTATCTTCAAAACACATTAAAAACATACATTCTGACAACTTTTCAAGCAGTATGTCGTAAGCTGAAACATCGGGAGGTAGCTTTGCTTTGTATATTTGAACATACGCATCCATCCATCTTGGTTCGTCATAATTAGTGCCAAGAACAGACGTTAACTTAGAAAAATCAAGATTAACGTATTCATCTTTTATTATAGAAAGTATTTTCTTTTTCTCTTCTTTTGACAAACCGTCGTAATGCATATATTCCCCTCCCCTCGATATTTTCGATTATATTACAACCATTTTTAAAATACTAGTTAAAAGATAAATTTTATTCAATTTATTTTTTAGTATTTTTGGTACAGTTTTTCTTATATTTTTTATTTTATGATTATCCTATTCCATTTTCAGTTTTATATAATTTATATATAAAATTACAAAATTCATTTAAGAATTTTTCGAATAAAAGTCTAGATAAAATTTTGTATTTTTTTAAATTATAAATTTAGATAAATTACATTTTTGTTTTATACAAATTTAATTCAAATTTTATTCCAAAAACATTTACAAAAATTAAAATCTCACACGCAAAAATCGTCGGTATTTTTATACTATCTCCTATAAAATTTCAATTTTTCAAAAAATTTTTTAAAAAATTTTTTCAACGCTATTTTTTATTAATTTCGTGCTATTTGTTGGTGTTATTATTTTATGTTTGTAAGTATGCTAATTGTTAGTGTCCTTACAATTTTAACTTCGACATTTTTTTCACATTTTCTATTGCAAAAAAAATCGAAATTAGGTATATTTTAATCATACTTAAGTGCAATGATTCAAGTTGCACTGTCAAGATTTTCTTGACATCAAATTCGACTTCACGATTTTTGATAAAGACATGTACAAAAGAAGGGGGGCTAATGCGATGCCAGTTGCAAAAAAACCTGCTGCTAAAAAAGCTGCTGCTAAACCAGCTGCTAAAAAACCAGTAGCTAAGAAAGTTGCTGCTAAACCAGCTGCTAAAAAACCAGTAGCTAAGAAAGCTGCTGCTAAACCAGCTGCTAAAAAACCAGTAGCTAAAAAAGCTGTAGCTAAAAAGCCAGCTGCTAAAAAAGTTGCTGCTAAAAAACCAGTAGCTAAAAAGAAATAGTTATTAAAAAAAGAAGAGCTTAGCTCTTCTTTTTTCTTTTTATTTAGTTATATTTTTTATCATTTTTTCTAAACAATCATCTAATTGTTTCTTTTCTTTTTTAGTAAATCCTTTAAATAGATTTTCTTCAAATTCATTTAATATCTTATTACATTGTACCGCTGCTTTTTTACCTTCTGGTGTGATAAACACTCTCTTACATCTTAAATTATTTTCATCAACAATTCTTATAATGTAGCCAAGTATTTCTAACTTATTTATTCTCTCTCCCATCGTTGGATTTGTTAGACCAAAATACTCCGCTAATTCCGTTTGTGTTGCCCCATCATTTTGTTTAATTACAGACAATAAACTTGCTTGTCCTTTTACTAAATTATATTTTTCTAATTTTTTATCAACCTTATGATACTCTGCTTGGATAATAGCTTTAAATTTATTACATACTGCTGACATATAAATCCTCCTCATCATTGATATTAATGCATCAAAAAAGTTAGTATGCTAATTTTTAGTATACTAACTTCTTATAATTTGTCAATCTTATTTTTCTCTGCGAGCTTTAAAAAACGCTTTCATTAAAGATATACTTTCGTCCTTTAAGATGCCTTTTTCCACCTCTACATCATGGTTAAATTTTATATCTTCTAATAAATTTACTTTAGAACCCACCGCGCCAAACTTTGGCTCCATCGCTCCTATGTAAAGTTTTTTTATTCTTGCATTCATTATAGCACCTGCGCACATTGGACATGGTTCTAGTGTTACGTACATTTCACAGTCATTTAGTCTCCACGCATCTAACTTCTTGCAAGCTTTTTCTATCGCTATAATTTCTGCATGTGCACAAGCTTGTTTCTTTGTTTCTCTTTTGTTGTGTCCACGTGCAATTACTTTTCCGTCTTTCACTATTACAGCACCTATTGGAACCTCTTCTATATCATATGCTTTTTGAGCTTCTTTCAAAGCTTCTTTCATAAATTTTTCTGGCATTTCTCTCTCTCCTTTGTTTTAACTATTCTATATCACCGTTTTTTGTATTGTCAAATTTCTTATTTAAAGTTCTAGCGCCCGGATCACCATGTAATCCGAGCGCCTTCGCTATTCTAATAGTACAAATATAATGAACACACTGTTTTGTGTGTGCACAATGTACTCTCGACCTTTCCGATGAATTTCAACCACAGGTGAGGTTGTATATATCACCTTCTGGCCTTTTTCATAGCAGTCGCATTTGAAAGATTCTCCAATTTTGGGCATGTAGATAGCTGTTCCATGGTGGATTTTCACCGGTTCAAACTCCTCTTTGCGGAAGCGTCCATCTATTCCTTTTAGGATATACTCTCCTTTGAGCGTTCTCCGAGAGACCTGATAGATTCTTCCTTGTTCTAATTGCGGATTTTTACCGATGTTCTTTACGAACTTCATCTTCTCTTTCCTCCGTAGATATTTATTTTGGATTACATAATATCATGTTTTTTCGTTTATTTCAACCGTTTTGTCCTAGCAATTATTTTATTTTTTGATTTATGCATAATTTTGTGTTAAAATCCCATCATAATAACATATCTGTTTTGGAGGTATCCTTATGAATATTGGATTTTACGCAGGCTGTTTTGATCCATTCACAAACGGACATTTACACATCATTAAAAAGTCCGCCGCTTTCTTCGATCAAGTAATCGTTGGAATCGGCGTGCACTCTAGCAAATCTCGTCATTACGATAAACAACTTATGAAGAACTCTATCGAGCAAGTTTTAGTTCGTGAAAATCTTACAAATGTTTCCGTTGTCATCTATGACAATCTCACTGTAGATGCTGCTCTGGCACACAACGCAAATTATCTTATTAGAGGAATTCGCAATGGTATGGATTACGAATACGAGGAAAATATCGCATCCGTGAACGAAGAAATCTCTGGGCTTGATACCATCTATATCCGCGCTGGCGCATTAGGTGTAGTTAGTTCTAGCATGGTTAGAGAACTTCTTGCTCACCAACGCGATGTCTCAAAATATGTTCCTATTGAAATTAAAAACATACTTGAATAATCTTTATATCTAATTTTGTTTTGCATAAAAAAACACACGTCTAATCTTGGTTAGGGCTTCCCCTTCCTCTGATTAGACGTGTATTTTTTAACCGTTTATTTGCACAATGTAAACGTCGCTCTGGGTAAAAGTCACATATGTGTCTTCGCCACACCGATAAAATCCTCTGACGGTATCGGTAGTGCATCTCTCCATTTTCCATCCCGCAAATCCTTTCTCATCCTCTTCACAAACTTTGAATCGATAACAGTTCATTTCTTGTCCGACAACCGGAGCCTGATTTGCCAATGCCATGTATGGCCTAGCCGGCTCGAAGCATCTTGCATCAAACCAACCATCTAAACCTCGAATTTGATATTTTCCGTATCCGTTTTGAATTGTCTCTTTTGTCACTTCGTAAATCCGATTTGGTTGTATGCGTCCATCATAAAGACTTCTGTCATACTTGTACTTTACCAGTTGCCTCATTTTCTATCCCTCCATAAATTATTATTACGCTTTTAAGCGCGCCAAGGACCCGTTTATACTAACGAAGTAATTTTATCATTTTTACTTATTTTTTTCAATTCACACTAGTTATCGATTTAAACTCAAAAAGTATTAATTTCAGCTAAAAAAACACATCTAGCACTCTTTTTAGCAACTAGATGTGTTTTTCGATGTTTTTCGCGTTTTTTATCTTATTTCTTTGTACAAGAAAAATTAATTAAAATCCCCGTATCTTCATATCCTGCATTTATGTATGCTCTATTAGAAGGAATATAATTATAGTCTGTATACAGCAATGGAACATATCCTCTTTCTAAAAGTTCTTTGGTTATTTGATATATAAGATTTGCAGCATATCCTTTTCTACGTTCTTCTTTTGGTGTATATACATGTCCTATCCTTGCTTGTTCGTCAAGCAATTTGTATCCTGCCATACAAACAATTTTACCTTCTTTATTTTTTAGAACATAAAACTTTTTCGTTGCAATATATTCATCAACATCTTTTTCAGCTTGTTCCATTGAAATACCTTCAACGCCATTCATTTCATTGCAATCATCAAACCAATATTTTGTTAAAACTTCTTTATCCTTTTCGTCAGACAATTCCTTAATCAAATCACAATCATTCGGTTGTTTCGCTTCTTTACAAATCAAGAAACCCATTTCAAAGTAATCATCATTATTTAATTCAGCAAATTTTCTTTCAACAAGCAAATCATACAACTCTTTCTTGCATGTAAATTTAGTTTTATCAGTATCCAATATGTATCGTTTTATTAGTGTTTCAATTTCTTCAATTTTAGTTTTATCAAAATTATCTTTAGTCCATATCCACGCAGGCTTATCCATTTTACCTCTGCAAATCATATATTCTTCTTCATCACTATATAATTCTAGTGTCTCACTATCTAAATTTTTAAATATAATATTAAATTTATATTTATCCTTTTTAAACTCTGCTGATTCAAAAATTTTATTATTTTTATCTATTGCTTTCATAGCTATCACTCCCTTAAATAATAAAAAGAAGCTTAGCAACATGATTTTATAAAAACATTATGCTTTGCTTCTTGTGGTGCGTCCGAAGGGAATTGAACCCCCGGCCTTTCCCTTAGGAGGGGAACGCTCTATCCAACTGAGCTACGAACGCATTTGATAACGCGATTATATTATATTTAATTCTTGTTTTCAACATGACTTTAACTTTAACAATTCGGATTCATCTATTATTTTTATCAATAACATTGTCCCTTTGAAAAGCAAGTTTTAATCCACATTTTAACATCTTACTCTTGCTTTTTTCAAAAAAGAATATATAATAATACCTTGTAAGTGTACTCGTAGCTCAACTGGATAGAGTATTCGGCTACGAACCGAACGGTTGGAGGTTCGAATCCTCTCGGGTGCACCAAAAAGACTTGCAAATTTCTTGCAAGTCTTTTTTTTCGCAACTAGGGGACAGTCCTTGTAATCAAATTTTCGCGACCTAGGGACACCCCTTGTTATGGAAACCAATGTTACAAGGAGTGTCCCCTACTGTTGATTTTTTTATTACAAGGGGTGTCCCCTAATTAACAATTTAGGCGTTTTCTTGACTTTTGGCGGCTTTTTGTTATAATTATGTCACCTTAATACGCATATTTGTCATATTTAACAGCTAATTAGCATGTTAAGGACATCGCTTATTAGTTCATATTCGCATAAATTATTTTCAACAATTCAGGAGGAACTAACATGACTTTATCACAAATCAACATGATTCTTGCGTTTTGCGAAATCCCGCCATTGGCAGCTTTCACTTTTGTAATTTTCGGGAACCACAATAAACTATGGCATCCCATTCTCAAGCTGTGCTGTTCTGCGGCGCTTCTTATCATCAATGCAATTCAGCTTCCGATTGAGATTTCGCTCGAAATGCCGTATGGTCTTACTATTGCTCTAGTAGCAATTTGGGCAATGAACTCTATCTTTGCAATTTGTAGCATCGTCGAATATAAGAAAAATCATCCACGGGTTCATAAAGATATCGATCATTAACAATAACAAGGAGAACCATCATGAGCACTGCACTTTCATATTTGAACCTGAGCGAAATAATTGTTGCAATCGCAATGATAATAATCTTGATTATACGTGGGCGTAAACCTTGGGCAACATATGTGTTGCTTGCTATGACTATCACTATGGGAATTTTGAACATAGCCCAATTAGTGTTAGAAATTAAGCTTGAAAGATTCTTGCTTTTAACTATTTTCAGCATTTTAATTTGGGCTTTCGATAGTTTTTTAATTGCCAATCAGATTTACAGAAGAAAGCAATTAAAAAAATTTCAAAAAGATTGCGAGAGACTTCAAAAGCAACTCGAATCGATGTATTCCCCAAAATAAGTTATGCAAGCTTTTCAAATTTTGGTGTAATCACAAACCTAATCAATGTAAACTTGTTATTCATCACGGAGGTTTTACATGGAAATTTTCAACACTGTACTTAACGCCATCGAACTCGTCATCTTGCTACTTTTCGCAGTCTGCATTTTCGTTGGACGCAGCACAAACTGGAACTTCTGGACTCGCATCTTCGTAATCACCTCTCTAGTCCTGATTAATCTCGTCCAGATAATCGTAGGAATCATTTATGAACAGGATGTTTTCGACGATATCATCATGCTTATTTTGTGGGGAATGGATATTGTCATGTACTTCCCCGATGTAAAAGAACGTATCATGAAAAAGAAAGAGGAAAACTCACAATGAAATTTCACAAAATTTTAGCTATTTTCTTAGCATTTCTCCTTTGCTTCAGTCTAGCAGCGTGTAAAGCGGACACTTCCACCGAAGCTACTATTCCTGAACCACCCGAAGCTGAAAAATATATTCCAGAGTTTTGGGAGATTATTGAATACAAGCATATAGGATATGGGCTTGGCCAATATCTTCTCTATGATCCAGAAACACTTGTAATGTATTCATACATCTACGACAGGCAAGGAGCCTCCATAACTATGGTTTATAATGCCGATGGAACACCTAGACTTTATACCCCTGAGATTAGCTCTGAAAATTAATGCACCTCACTAAAAAACTTTTGTTTTTAACCGCAACTGACACTTTGTCTGTTGCGGTTATTTTTTTCCTAATCGTACAATAACTTCTTTTTCTTCACCATCAACAACTCTTAATATAATTTGTTCTCCCGGCTCTTTCGAATATATATATTCTCTTAATTCAATCATTTTATTAACTTCTTTACCATCTACTTCAATGATAATGTCGCCCACTTTTAACCCTAAGTTTTTGCACGGACCATATTCATCAATTTCTGTTATATAAATACCTTTATCTATTTTTAACGTTTTATCTACGTATGGAATTACTTCTCTATCATACGCATACACTCCTAGATATGCCTCATTCACAGAACCATTCTCTTCTAGTTTTTCAATTAAAGGTTTTACTACATTGATAGGTACCGCAAATCCAATACCTTCAGCTTCTTCGAGTTTAATTGTATTTATGCCAATAACACTTCCGTACGAATCAATTAATGGCCCTCCACTATTTCCAGGATTAATGCTAGCATCTGTTTGAATCAAATCTTCCATAAAATATTTTTCTCCATCATCTTCAAAAGAAAACGTTCTATTAAGTCCACTAATTATCCCTTTTGTACAAGTTCCTTGAAACTCCATTCCCAAAGGATTTCCTATCGCAATTACATCATCTCCAACAAACAAACTAGATGAATCTCCCAACTTAGCTACACTAAGATTTCTTGCATTAACTTTTATAATAGCAAGATCTATCACTTCTTCATTCCAAACAACTTTTCCTTGTAATTTTTCACCATTCTTTAATGTTACATTTACTGAACTCCCAACTTTTTGAGCAATATGTTGATTAGTCAATATATATCCCTTAGAGCTTACTATTATGCCACTACCAAGCCCCATTTCTTCCGGCCCATTTAAATCTAGAAAGTCTTCAAGTCCAACATTTACAAAGCTTATTCCAACTACAGACTCGCTCACATTTGAAATAATATTTGGAACTCCATTTTGTGACCTATTGTCATCATTTTGTATCAAATACTTTCCACTTAGTTTTTCTCCAGCATAACTAGAATCATCGTTTTTCATTAATATAATAATATTTTCAACAATTATTACCGTAAAAAATACAAGCATTAACATACCAACAAGTCCCTTAAACACGCTCTTTACAACGTTTGAAGCACTTTTTTCATTCATGAATAATCATCCCTCCTTATCCGATTATTACCACTTTTAATTTCTTTCATACCAACTTTTAAAATATAGCGTTTGTAGCCTCTTCTTTTTATCACTCAAATAGGCTATTTTTATTGATTTTTTGTGGATTTTGGTGTATTATTATATGGGAGATTTTTACAGAATTCTCTTAATAGTAATAAGAAAGAAAAGTAAGTTGTAAGGAAGTAAGTTTTATGAAGCAAGAACAAGAAAAAATGTTTTATGAATTGACGAACCCTCAAAAGTCAATTTTAATGTCTGAAAACTTTTATAATGATCCACATATTTTTGTAATTCCTGCATGGACAAATATGTACACAGACATTGATTATGGCGTACTTGAGCAAGCCATCAATTACACAGTTAAAAATCACGATATCCATCGTGTGAAGTTTATGAGAATGGGCGAAGATGTAGTTCAGTATTTTGAGAACTACACTCCTTTTGATGTGCCAAAAATTGTTGTAAACGATATAAGCGAACTTGAAGATTATTTAAAAAATGTTACGTTTAATCTTTATGGTAGCCAAATGATTAAATTTCTTATGTTCGAAAACGCTTCTACAGGTGTTGGAGGATTCGCTTGCGTACTTCATCACCTTATTGGTGACGCTTGGTCACTTTCTCTTATTGCTGAAGAAACACTTATCGCCTATGATGATCTTATCAAAAACGGTACTGTGGAAAGATGCAGACTTTCTTCTTACAAAAATTTTATAGATTCAGAAGCAGAATACTTAAATTCAGACAAATACCAAAAAGACAAAGAGTTTTGGGAAAGTAAATTCAATGAAAGTTCAGAAATTTTAAGTTTCAAATCAAACACTAGTTTCTTTGAGACTACTTCTACGCGCAAAAATTTTCCTATTCAAGAAAACATTGTTAAATATTGCAAAGAAAATAAAGTTTCATTATTTGCATTTTTCTTTGCGGCTTATTCTTTATATTTTTCACGCATAATCAACACTAACGAAATTATAATTGGAACTCCATTCTTAAACAGAACAAATAGAGCCGAAAGAAATTCAATGGGAATGTTTATATCAACATTGCCATTCAAGCAAACTATTGATAACGAAAAATCTGTAGAAGAATTCATTAAAGAAATTGCAGTTACTCAAGTTGGTTTATTGAGGCATCAAAAATATCCTTTCGCTGAATTACAAAAATATTATTCAGAACAATTTGGAAGAACAAACAATTTGTATGACATTTTATTTTCTTTCCAAAATGCAAGAATAAACCCTGAAATAAGTTTTGAAGTTGAATCAAATTGGGTTTATACAGAACATCAAGTTGAATCACTTGTTATAAACGTAACAGATGTAAATAGCACCGATAGTCTATTTGTTTCTTATGATTTCTTAAACTCTGTTTTTACAGAAAAAGAAATCACAGAAATAAATGCACGTATCATGCACATAGCGACACAAATGATGCTAACTCCAAATATAAAAGTTGGTAACATTGAAATCGTCACACCTTCTGAAAAAGAAAAATTATTAAAAGAATTTAATGACACATCAGCAGCATTTGATTGTAACAACACTATCGCAACATTGTTTTCAAAAATTGCAAAACAATGTCCAGATGATGTTGCACTTTGCTTTAATGATATGTCTTTAACATATAAAGAATTAGACAAAAAAAGTAATTATCTTGCTAAAGAACTCATAAAATTAGGTGTTGAGAGAAACACCTTTGTTGGCGTGCTTTTCAATCGTTCTTTAGAAATGATAATTTCAATTTTAGCTGTATTAAAATCTGGTGCTGCATATATGCCTATTAACCCAGATTATCCAAAAGATCGAATTGATTACATGATTAGTGATAGTTCATGTAAATTTATATTAGCATCAGAAAATATAGAATACGAAAATTCAGACATAACAAAAATCATTTTCACTGTAGACGAATTAGATAACGAAGAAGAATTTAATAATATTAGCGAACCAAATGATTTAGCATATATTATTTACACATCTGGTTCTACAGGGAAACCAAAAGGTGTTATGATTGAACACCACAGCATTTTAAATACATTATATTGGAGATGCCACGAATATAATTTTGATAAAGAAATTACTGTATTACAAATACCTTGTTTTGCTTTTGACAGCTCGGTTGAAGATATTTTCACACCATTAATTTCAGGTTCAAAATTAGTATTAGTTGATCAAAGCAATTCAAATTTTGATGTAAATTTAATTAGAGAATTAATTATTAAACATTCAGCAAATCACATGCTTGTAGTACCAAGTTTTTATAACATTTTGTTGAATCAAATGTCTGATGTATTGTCAAATTTCAAACATATCACAGTTGCTGGTGAAGGTTTCTCTATCGAATTAGTAAAGAAACATTTTGAATTATTACCAAATGTTGAACTATATAACGAATATGGCCCAACCGAAAATAGTGTATGTACAAGCTTCTATAAATTTAATAAAGATGATGAAGTTGTCTACATTGGAAGACCTATTGCAAACTGCAAATGTTACATCTTAAGTAATTCTTTACAACTACAACCTTTTAATACAAAAGGAGAATTATATGTAAGCGGACCTGGTCTTGCACGTGGTTACATTGGAATTAAAGATTTAAATGAAACTAGATTTATACCAAATCCATTCGAAAAAAATAAGTTAATGTACAAAACTGGTGACTTAGCATCTATCACCGCTTCAGGACTTATGATTTTCCATGAACGTGTGGATTACCAAGTGAAGCACAATGGTTATAGAATTAACCTTGGAGAAATAGAAAACACAATTTCGCAAAGCATTAAAGTACCTAACGTTGTTGTATTACTAAAAGAAATAGAAAACAATTCTATCTTAGCAGCATATATAGAAACTGCAGACGATATCGATATAGCAACTTTAAAACAAGAACTAAAAAAATTCTTACCTCATTATATGCTTCCGAAAGAATTTAATTTAATTGAAAAGTTTCCATTAACACCTAATGGAAAAATTGATAGAAAAACTTTAGCAACAACTTATTATAAACAAAAAGATAATGTAGTAACTGCGCCACGAAACGAATTAGATACACTAATAATGGAAGCTTGGAAAAAAGTATTAGGGCAAGAAAATTTCGGCATTGATGATAATATCTTTGATATCGGAGGCGACTCGCTTTCTATACTTTCTATACAAGCAATCTTATTTAAAAATAATATAAACATAAACTCGCAAGCATTATTTGAAAACCCAACTATAAGAATGACATCCGACTTTTTAGGAAGTTCTTCTAACATAGTGACTCAAACAGAAAATACTTTTGTAAAACCAATTGGATATTCTGAAAGCGACATTAAAGATAAACACGAAATGCCTAAAAATATTTTACTTACTGGTGTTACGGGATTTTTGGGTTCTCACATTTTAGCAGAATTATTAAATAATTATTCAGATGTTAACATCTATTGTTTAATCAGAAATAAACCAAATAAGACAAACTCAAAACGTTTAAAAGAAATACTTCATTATTACTTCGGAGCTAAATACGATTTACTTTTAAGCGAAAGAATTTTCATTATCTCTGGAGACCTAGCAAGAGAAAATTTAGGTATAGATATAACTCAATATAAAGAATTAACAGCAAAAATTGATTCGATTATAAACTGCGCTTCACTTGTAAAACATTATGGAGAATATAATTTGTTCTATAATTCAAATGTTTTATCTGCGAAAAATATTATTGCATTTGCAAAAGAAGCTAACGCTTCTATTAACCATATATCTACAACATCAGTATCTGGCAATTATCTTGTTAAAAATTCTTTAAAACATGATTATACAGAAAATGATTTTTACATCGGTCAAAATTACAAAGACAATGTATATGTTCGTACCAAATTTGAAGCTGAAGAAGAAATGCTAAAAGCACAAAATGCCGGCATACCTGTAAATATTTTCAGAGTTGGAAATCTAATGCAACGTACAGATGATGGTGTATTCCAAATAAATAGAATGGATAACGCCTATTTTAAACGTATGATGGGATTTATTAAACTTAAGAAGTTGCCAGAAAATCTAATAACTCAAAAAATGGAATTTACTCCTGTTGATGCTTGTGCAGAAGCCATAGTAAAACTTATGGTTTATAAAAATAAGATTTTCCATTTAGAAAATAAGAACTTAATTGGCATTACAGAGTTGATTTCTGAGCTATTAAATTATAATATAAATATAGAATTTATTTCTGTTGATGAGTTTAACGAATTCATTCATGAAGAAAAAAATACAGAATATTTAGAAAACTTTATCACAGATTTAAATAATTCAAATGTATTGGATTACAAAACAACAATCACAATAAATAATGATTTAACAGAAATATTCTTAGAAGAAAATGGTTTCAAATGGCCTCTAATTTCTTCAGAATATTTAAAACGAGTAGTTAAAAATTTATTGGAGGAAACAAATGATGAATCAAAGGAAGAAGAAAACTAAATTATCTAAATTTATAAATAACAATCTAAGACTGTCGGCTTGTCTTGTCTTCGCGTTGGTTATTTTTATTGGTGTTGCCTTGACTTATTATTTCATGCCTATCCTTCTAAATTATGGGCCCGGCACAATAAATACAACGTTCGACAAAGACGTATCTGGCGGTCTTACTTATTTTGCACAATTTGCGTTAGTATACTTGGCCATCACATTAATCGGTATGATTTTTATTTTAAGACAAACCCGTGATTTAAAAGATCTAAAAAAATTGCGTGATGAGGCATATATAAATACTCACTCAAAAGAAAAGTTGGATGCGCTTATTTTAAAATGTATCACTCTACCACAAAAACTTTTCTTTATAATTTCATTAGTACCCGCAATCGCAATCACTTGTGTCTTCCTATTCTTAGGATTCACATCATTTGCTGACGCGAAAGTAATATTAGTTATCACTATAATTTCATTACTTGGCGCATCACTTGCATACATATTTTTGAAGAGTATTTTCAAATCAGTTTTAACGGTAATTGGTAATACAGAAATGCCAACAAAAAGTAGATTTTCACTAACCATTTCTTCTACAATACAAATCGCCTCAATAGTTTTGGTTTGTGTAATTTATACTTTCTTGTTAATGCAATCAACAAACATGGATGACAAATCTTCTATTTTGCATAGACACTATACCGCAGAAGTAGAATCTTTAATTAGAAATAATAATCCTCAAACACTCGAAGAGTTACACTCTACCCTACTTCAAATAGAGTTTATTTCAGATGTAGATTCAGCTTTTATTTTAGATCAAAATAATCAACCATTATATAATAAAGAATCTATTTCCGATTTCTTTATAAAGTACGCCCAAGAATTGGCTATTAACAATGACAATACAATTTATGATTATTATGGTACAGAAGCACAAGGTGTACTTATCCCTGTAACTATAGGTAATGAAAATGTTAAAGTTGTTGTTCATTATGATTTATCAAATAAATTATTATCAGACACACTAGGAAATCTTGTAATTATTGTAATTTATTGTGGAGTTTCAATTTATTTCTTCGCGACATCGATTTCGAGAGAAATCTCACTAGTTGTTGAAAACTTAAGAGCAATTTCAAAAAATTCAAAAAACATTTTCAGCAGTAAATTATACGTTACATCAAATGACGAACTCGGTGACCTAGTTGATGCATTCAATGACATCCAAGGTCTTACAACAGAACACGTTGAGCAAATAGAATCTAACCAAGAAATGTTACTCGAGAAAGAACGTTTAGCTTCTCTAGGACAAATGATTGGTGGTATAGCACACAATATGAAAACGCCTATCATGTCAGTTGCTGGTGCAGCCGAAGGTCTTACAGAGTTAGTTGGTGAATATGTTGCTTCAATAGATAATCCAACAGTTACAAAAGAAGATCATAAAGAAATTGCAAAAGATATGCTAGATTGGATAACAAAAATTAAAACTCATACATCATATATGTCTGATATTATCACCGCGGTTAAAGGTCAAGCATCTCAACTTGCCGGTTCAGAATTTTCAAGTTTTACACTTTATGATCTAGTAAAAAAATCTGATATTTTAGTAAAACACGAATTAAAGCATTCATTAGTAACACTAGAAACAAAATTTGATTGCGATCCTGCAATAATGCTTCATGGCGATATCAATAACTTAATTCAAGTTTTAGTAAATATAATTTCAAATGCAAGTCAAGCATACAACGGCAAACCGAATCAAAAAATTCAACTTATCGTTGATGCAGATGACAAGAATGCATACATTTATGTTATAGACAATGGTTGCGGAATGTCACAAGAAACGCAAGATAAACTATTTAAAGAAATGGTTACAACAAAAGGAAAAAACGGAACAGGTATCGGTCTATACATGTCATATTCTACTATTAAAGGAAATTTTGGTGGTGATATAGAATTTGAATCAAAAGAAAATGTTGGTACAACATTCAAAATCACTCTACCTCTTAAATAGTATAAAGTAAGGAGAAATACAAATGAGATTAAAAGATATTGTAAAAAAATCTGAATTCAAAATATTAGTTGTTGATGATGAACAAGGAATCATCGATTCACTTGCAATCTTTTTAAATGACTATCATATTGTTGGCACAACAGATCCACTAGAAGCTATTGAAAAAGTTAGAAACGAGCATTTTGATTTACTTATTCTAGACTTTTTAATGATGCCTATTCATGGAGATAAAGTTGTAGAAGAAATTCGTAAGTTCAATAAAGACTTATATGTTCTACTACTTACTGGTCATAAAGATTTGGCTCCACCACTTGAGACAATAAAAAGATTAGATATTCAAGGTTATTGTGAAAAGTCAGATAAATTTGATCAAATATTATTACTTGTTGAATCGGGATTAAAATCTGTTTCACAAATGAAAGTTATTAAAGATATAAACACACAATTAGAAAATGCTTATGATGAATTAACTGCTGCATATCGTGGCACAATGGAGTCATTAAGACTTGCTGTTGATGCTAAAGATTCTTATACAAAAAATCATTCAGATAGAGTTTCTTATTATTCAGCTTTATTAGCCTCAAAATTAGAACTTTCTGAAGAAGATATAAATCTAATCAGAGATGGTGGTTTATTCCACGATATAGGCAAAATAGGAATTCCTGACGCCATATTACAAAAGACATCTAAACTGTCTGATGAAGAATATGACGACATTAAAAATCATCCGTCAATCGGAGCAAAAATTATTTCACCAGCAAAAATATTTGATAAATTATTACCAATGGTAAAACATCATCACGAAAGATTTGATGGTCGTGGTTATCCATCAGGACTTTCTGGTGAAGAAATTCCATTACATGCAAGAATCGTTTCAATCGCAGACGCGTTTGATGCTATGACTTCAGATAGAAGTTATAGACCAAGATACACATTATTCAAAGCGCTTGAAGAATTAGAAAAATGTAAAGGAACACAATTTGATCCAAATCTAATTGATGTATTCATACCAACAATTCGCGACAATATAGAAACAATAGAAAAAGATTTGGATATAAAATTTATACAAAGACAAGATGACTAAAAAACAAGGCCTGGAATAAAATCCAGGTCTTGTTTTTTATAAATAAATTTTCAAAATTTATTGCACATTTATTAATTTCAAAATATCTTCCGCAGCTTTTTTATTTATTCCAAACGCTATAGCATACACCAGATATTCTTTCCATAATTCCACTTCTTTTCTTTCTCTATCTTTTGCTAAACTGTAATCTTTTAAAAATTTTCTTAAACCTTCTATTTTTCTATTAAGTTCTGTTCCCTTTTTAGTTCTTACATATGGATCCGCAGTTTTCATTAAATTATACATTTGTGATTTAATTCTTAAATATACCATTAAAATACATAAGACAACCACAAATCCCAATAAAACATTTTGCATACTTATTAGCTTTTGCATAATTTCATCATTATTTACATTAAGAACCATACCTATTATAAGTGCTGCTGCTATTCCACAAAGTATACGACAAGCCAAAGTGATCACTGATATTTTTTTTGAGTGATCCATATAGTTTGGTTGATCTATTATCATCCTTTCTTGTTTGGCATCTTCAATTACACATTCTTCAAAACGTGATAATTTTATGCACTTATCATTCGTTTGTAATTCTCTGATTACGTATTGTTCAGCACTAGATAATCTTGAATCATCTGCATCTAAAATTATAATATCATCTTCTGCAATTTCAATTTTTCCTTTTAATTGTAAATTCATTAGAGCTGCAGCTATATCGTTTTCTGTAATTTGGAAATCATCAACATAGCTAAGTGTCGCTGGCGAACGTTCTTTCAATAATTCACGATAATACTCTTCATTTTTCACATCAAATTCATCAAGTCTCTCCATCTGAAATTTTTTTACTAACATTTTATAGCCTACGTACATAAGTACCAAAATTACATTTCTAAAAGCTTGTGATTTAAGCACTCCACCGATAAAGCTAAACAAAGATAGAAAACCTGCAAATCCAGCATCAAAAAAATCTTCCAATCGAATCCCTTGCATTGCTGCCATAGTTACGCACTCTATTGAAATTATAAAAGTTACATATCCCCAGAATAACAAATCTGCAATGTTCATCTTTTTCATAATATCACCCATTTAAATTCTAAAACATTTATATAATTTTAGCAACCAAAGAAAAAGAAGTAGGCTTATCACCTACTTCTTTTTAATTATTTAATTACAATTGTATAAATCTTTCCTGGTACATAAATCTTTTTAACAACTTCTTTTCCGTCGATAAATCTCTTTACATCATCATTTTCTAACGCAACTTTTTCAAGCTCTTCCGCTGTTGCTTCTTTAGCAACTTTAACTACAGCACGAACTTTTCCGTTGATTTGTACAGGAACTTCAATTTCATCTTCAACTAATTTAGCTTCATCATAAGTTGGCCAAGCTTCATAAGCAATTGTATTATCATGTCCTAACATACTCCATAATTCTTCTGCTAAGAATGGACATACAGGGCTTAATAATTTTACAAAACCTTCAGCGTATTCTGTTGGTAAGTTTTCTTCTTTATAAACTGCATTTATAAAGATCATCATTTGGCTAATAGCTGTATTGAAAGATAATTTTTCAAAATCTTCTGTAACTTTCTTAACTGTTTGATGATAAACTTTTTCAAGATTTTTGTTTTCTGCAGCAGTTACTTTTCCACTATCAAACACTCTAAATATTCTTTCTAAGAATTTTCTTGTACCTTCAACGCCACGTGAATTCCATGGTTTATCAGCTTCCAGAGGTCCCATAAACATTTCATACATACGTAATGTATCGGCACCATATTCATTAATAACATCAAGTGGATTGATACAATATTTAGGGAAACGTTTACCCATCTTAATACCATTCTCGCCTAAGATCATACCTTGGTGAACTAGTTTTTGGAATGGTTCTTTAGTATAAACAACACCTTTATCAAATAAGTAGTTGTTCCACATTCTTGAATATAATAAGTGTCCTACAGCATGTTCTGGACCACCAACATATAAATCAACTGGCATCCAGTGTTTTAATAACTCTGCATCACACAATTCTTTATCGTTGTTTGGATCAATGTATCTTAAGAAGTACCAGCTTGAACCAGCACTACCTGGCATTGTACAAGTTTCTCTCATACCAGCTTTGCCATCAATTTCTGTCTTAACCCAATCTTTAGCATTAGATAATGGAGATTCACCACCATGAGCTTTATAATCTGTTAAATCAGGTAATACTAATGGTAATTGTTCATCACTTAAACATACGATGTCCCCATCTTCCATATGAACAATTGGGATTGGTTCGCCCCAATATCTTTGTCTTGCGAAAATCCATTCACGGATACGATAGTTAATCTTCTTTGTACCGCATTTATTTTCTTCAAGCCAAGCTATCATTTTATCAATACTATCTTGTTTATTTAATCCATCCATAAATCCAGAATTGATATGAAGTCCGTCGCCTGTATAAGCTTCCTCTTCAATGTTTCCACCTTCAATTACTGGAATTATTTCTAAGTTAAATTTCTTTGCAAATGCATAATCTCTTTCATCGTGTGCTGGAACAGCCATGATAGCACCTGTTCCATATGTAACTAATACATAGTCTGAAATCCAAATTGGAACTTTAACTCCATTAACTGGATTTACAGCATAGCTTCCTGTGAATACACCTGTTTTATCTTTGTTTAATTCTGTTCTTTCTAAATCAGATTTTTTAGCACATTCAGCTTTGTATGCTTCAACTTCTGCTTTCTTATCAGCAGTTGTAATTTCTTCTATCAAAGGATGTTCTGGTGATAATACGCAGTATGTAGCCCCAAATAAAGTATCACATCTTGTTGTAAATACTGTGAACTTTTTATCTGTTCCATCAACTTTAAAATCTACATGAGCACCTATACTCTTACCAATCCAATTTCTTTGAATTTCTTTTGTAGATTCTGGCCAATCGATTTCTTCTAATCCTTCTAATAATCTTTCTGCATATTTAGGAATATCAATTATCCATTGTCTCATATTTTTACGAACAACTGGATAACCACCTCTTTCACTCTTGCCATCAACAATTTCATCGTTAGCAAGAACTGTTCCTAATTCTTCACACCAGTTAACTGGCATTTCAACACATCTAGCAAGACCATCTTCAACTAACATTTTGAAAATCCATTGTGTCCATTTATAGTAATCAGCATCTGATGTTCTGATTTCTCTATCCCAATCATAATCGAAACCTAATTTTTTTAATTGATTTTTGAAAGTTTCGATATTTTTCATTGTAAATTCGTTTGGATGATTTCCTGTATCAATAGCATATTGTTCTGCAGGTAATCCAAATGAGTCAAATCCCATTGGATGTAATACATTAAAACCTTGCATTCTCTTCATACGAGAAACAATATCAGTTGCTGTATATCCTTCTGGATGTCCAGCGTGTAGACCTACACCTGATGGATAAGGAAACATATCCAATACGTAGTATTTTGGTTTTGTAAAATCTCTTGTGTCTGTTTTAAAAGTTTTATTATCTTCCCAATATTTTTGCCACTTAGGCTCAATTTCTAAATGTTTATATTCCATAATCAATACCTTCTTTTTATTTTAATAATTTGCTCCTATTACTATTGTAAAAGTAACTGTGGTATCTTCTGTACTTTGTTCAACTTTTTTAATTCCACTAATTTCTTGAACTTTTTTCAATTGTTCATCTGTATTTTTTCCATAAACGATAATTCTAGATGATTCAACTTTAGTTGTTGGATAATTACCAATTTTAACAACATTGCATCCACCAGCATTTAGACCAGATACTAAAGTGTTGAATCTAGAAGTCTTTGCTTTTGCACTCAAAACTTCAATTTTAATTTCCTCATCAACTTTATTTTCTTCGCCATCCTCTTCTTTTTTATTATCGTCATCTTTTTTGTCATCAACTTTTTCTTCATCTTTAGGTTTTGTTGTTTGAGTATTTTTATCTCCTGATAAATTCAAATCAACGCTTTCACCACTTTGTTGTGGTTTATTAGCTTCTTCTATAGACATGAAGAAAAGTTTTGTAATAACTTCTTCTGCTTTTTCTGGATTGTGAATGTAGAATGATCTGGTTAATCCATCAGGACCCTTTGTATATTCACCAACACCAGGAAGTGTTCCAAATCTTAAACGATCCATTTTGAATGTGATTGCATCGTCTAAATATTCTTCAACTACATCCATTGTTATATCTGTTTTTGTTCCATCCAAAACGATTTTAACGATGTTTGAAACATTTTTTATATTATCTGGTTTAAGCATTTGCTCAATCATCGCTTTAATAAAGCTTTGTTGAGCAGCAACTCTTCCGATATCACCATTTGGATAACCAGTACCATCATTATTTTTTCTAAATCTTACAAACCCCTCTGCTTGATTTCCCATAAGTGTTTGTACGCCTTTATTAATGTGAATATATAATCCTTGTACAGGATCATCATAATTCATATTTATCGGTACATTTACAGTTACACCGCCAATAGCATTAACAACTTTTTTTAATATACTCGCATCAAAAATTACATAGTGTTCAACATCAACTCCTGTAATCTCTGTTACTTTTTCTAAAATCTTATCGACACCTTTGTTTGCGTACACTGAATTTATCTTACCGTCATAAGAATAGTTACCAACATATGTGTCTCTTGGGATTGACATCAAAGATGCTTCTCTTGTGTTTGGATTATATTGACACAGCATAATAAAGTCTGTCAAACTTTGATTTCTCCCCATCAATAAACAAGTGAAGTTAGGTTCGAGGACTACCTCGTTATTTCCAAAACTTTGACTTAAAAATTGTGCCAGTTTCGAATCACTTTCACTCATATTTTTTTCCCAATTTTCATAATATACTGCGGCAGCGCCGCCCAGTGCTACCATCAATACGATAATTAGTAATACAACTAAAAACTTAGCAAAACCTTTCATCCGTATACCCTCTTTATTTTTATAATTATATTTACAACACATTTTCGATATATCCAAAATATGTAAAAATTTCATTCGTACGTGCTATATTATATCAAAAATTGTTTTTTAATACAACATTATTTTGCCAGTTGTTTCCTATTTATATTAATGTTATTTTTTAGCAAATTTCCTTACGCACACAATTATTTGCATAAAAAAAGAGTGTGCATCAAATCGCACACTCTAAATTCACTGTATCTAATTAAAATATTATCTTTAATAGTAAGTTGTTATTATACATTGAAGCGATCATAGATGATGATCCTATTGCGTTGATTATTGGTGAAATGTTTGCAACCGTAGAAATAAAGTAAATTACTGCTAAAATTATATAAATTCTAAATACCCCTAAAACAATACCAATTGCCAAACCAGCAATGTTGTTTATCTCTCTTAGTAACGGCAAGCTCATAATTCCATCTAATATTGCTACAACAATATTCAATATAATTTGAATACCTATGTAAAGAATTACCCAGCTCAAAACATTAATTGCAGTATCTGCAACAGAAGTTGTGATATTTGAACCCATATTTTCTTTGAATTCATTTACTCCAAGTTTTTCGCCAACTACATCAGGCAATGTACTAAATATATTTTCTCCACCCATAAAACCATTTAAAGCGGATGTATCTATAGCACTGTTTAACTCTGAAAAACTATCTTGTGCTGACGTTGCAGAAGAAGTTAAATTTCCAGAATTAACATCTTTTCCTATATTAGATACTGAATCAGATATTGCTCCACTAATCCATTCATCTAAATCTGTAGTATCCTTAATATATGCCGCTAAATTCTTATGAAATGATGTAGCTAGCACAATCGCTAATATAACTGTTATAAGTCCAAAAAAAGTTCTAACAAAACCTTTTTTGTATGCTGAGAAAGCAGCTACCGCAATAATACATAACCCTATAATATCAATTATCATGCTCATAATTATCCCCCTTTATAGATAATAGTATTTCACACATTTTTTATAAATTCAATCTTATCACGATAAATTATAGCAATCGAATTTCCATCTCCAAAGAAACATATATCTTTTATATTTCCAGAAAGTTCTGAACGTCTTATTAATTTACCATGAATATTTATGACTAATAAATTGTTTTCAATTACTATTGCAATATTATTCTTTTGGCTTTTAAGCAACGTTGGCATTTTTTCTGCGATGTATTCACTTTCTTTTCCATCAGCATCAATAATTGCCACTTTATACTTAGTGTCAAACAACCCGTTTTCTACCTTTGACACAACAATTGCATTGTTTTGATTTTCTACAGACGCATAATATGTATTATTATTAAAAGCTTGACCTATCACACTTAATGCTTCATTCTTTAAAACTTTAATATCCAAATCAGATTGAACCAACAATTCATTTTTATTTGTATATTCAATATTTGTTATCAAAGCATCATCGTCCATAGAATAAACTTTAATATTTTTTTCTTCCGGATTATTTATATCAATAATCTTTAACTTGGCTTCGGCAGTAATGCCTTCAGCATTTATTTCCGCTATCGCTAGTTCTTTGTTATCATTAGATATCTCCGCATCTATTGCATATGTTGATGCTAAATAACTAGTAAAGACTTCATCACCTTGTGGAGATAAAATTTTTATCAAGTTCTTATACCCAGTTTGTTTATATATTACCGCCGCATACCCATTTTTATTAACCGAAACTGCATGTATTGTACCTTGAATTTCGCTTTCCCAAATCTTTACGTTCGCACAAAGCATATAAATCTTTGTGCCTTCTCTTTCTCCTACAATACAATAATCTCCGGTAGAATCTGTAATTGCATTTTTTAAAGATACACTTTCATCAAAATTCATTTTTGCATCACTAGAGTATCCATGAATGTAATTATTGCCGACAACAATCAGATTAGAAGAAGTACCATCTATCGAGTAATAATTATCTAGATTTGTAGTTCCTGTTGTTTCAACAATTTCCCATTCCTTATTTGCAAAATATGCAGCTATATTTTCTCTATTTAGATAACAGAAAACAGATGCTAGCAGTATAAACAAAACTAAGTAGAATATTTTTTTGTTCATATTTACTTCTATCATCCTTTCAAATTTTCTAATACACCTTAATTGTTTTTACTCAAAATAATTATATTCTAACTTTTTATTAGACTCAAGAATGAAATATTAAAAAAGCCTCACTTTAAAAACTTTACTTGTTAAGTATAGTTAATAAAGTGAGGCACAAATTTGGCGGCAGCGGCGAGAGTCGAACTCGCATCTCCCGGGTCATCCCTTTTCGCATAACACCTGTTGGAGTCATACTAGAGAGTGATCAGGTCCCAAAGGAATGCCCTTGGGCGCTCTACCTTTCTTCGCAAGTTAAGCTGTACTAAAACAAACAAAATTTCACAGATCCGGTCTCGCCCCAAACGCTGTTTCCGAACCTTTCACGCGCGTGAATTCATTTCAAGTACAAACTTACGAAACTCTTGAACCATGCTGCCGTACCCATCTCAATTATGTGACTGCTGATGCATCAAGAATAATCCGTTTTTAGCCGTGTGAATTTTAGCATTTCATCAAGAGCATGTCAACCTTTTTATTGATTAATTTTCATTTTTCTGTTATTATTAGTGTACAAAATAAAAGAAGAAGGGATATAACTATGATTACATCAAAACAAAGAGCTTATTTAAGAAGTATCGCTCAAACTCTTGACCCAATATTTCAAGTAGGAAAAAATGGTGTTAATGATAACCAAGTAAAACAATTAATCGACGCTCTTGAAGCTAGAGAAATAATAAAAATTACAATGCTAGATTCTACTCCTCAAGACAAACAATCTATTGCAGATGAAATCGCTGCAAAAACAGGAGCAGAAATAGTTCAAATAATCGGTAAAAAATTAACACTATATAAAAGGGCAAAAAAAGATCCAAAAATTGTGCTTCCTAAATAATCAGCAACAAAAAAGCAGAAACCTTAAAGTTTCTGCTTTTATTTTTTCTTTTGTACTTAACACGTTCTTCAGTACATCTAATATTCTTTTGTTTTTTGAAATCATTTGTATTTAAAAAACTCTTTTGTTCTTAAGAAATTCTTTTGTCTATTCCTAAGTTATCATTTGTACCTCTAAATCAGTAAGTATATTAATACACCCTCATAATAGCTACAGCAGCCTCACCTCTTGTTAAATTAGCATGTGGATTCAACTTTGTATCTGTTGATTCTTTCATACCTTCTAACAATTCATATTGAGCTGCGTGCAATACAAGTTCTCTTTCTTCTTTTGTTAAAAATCCTATATCTGTATATTTTAACTTGTCTTCTACTTGAGTTAATGGAATGTTTTTCATTATTATTTGAGTTCTAGCTAACATTAAAATCATTTCTATTCTAGTAATTGGATTTTCAAGTTCAGCCTCTGTAAACTCATTTTTTTCAATTACACCTTGCATCTCTGCAACAGTAACATATGGACCGTACCATTGTGAGTACTCAGACTCAACACTAGCAAAATCAAAAGTTCTATTTGTTGCAAGGCTCATAAGTATTTTTATAAATTCGCCTCTTCTAATAGTATCATCTGGTTTAAATGTACCATCTGGATAACCATCCATGATTTTAATTCTTGTGGCTTGTGTAATTTCTCTTGCTGCTGGATGTACCTTAAGAACTACTTTACCAGTCTTAGTTTTTTCTTCCCATGTAAGATCTGGATAATCATATGTTTTAGCATAAACTATACTAAAAAGGCCTATAAGCATAACTACAGTCAATCCTAGTGCAACCAATCTCTTTTTCATATTTTCACCTCTTGCATATATTGTCTATGTTGACTTCATTTTATATAGAAAGTTTTTTATTTTCAATAGTTGTAACTATAATGTAATAATAATTTAATCACCTTGTAATTACGCAATAATTTGGAAAAATTTGCACATACATTCATATTTTTTTATCCTTGACATATTATGTATTATAACTTATAATTAACTTCGTTACATCAGCGGTGGCGCCTTAGCCAAGTGGTAAGGCATGGCTCTGCAAAAGCTTGATCATCGGTTCAAATCCGATAGGCGCCTCCAATTTTTTTAAAATTAGTATTGACTATTTAAATTTTATGTTGTAACATATTCATTGTCACGCGGGAGTAGCTCAGTTGATAGAGCGTCGCCTTGCCAAGGCGAAGGTCGCGGGTTTGAGCCCCGTTTCCCGCTCCAAATTAAGATAGCAAACCGTAAGGTTTGCTATTTTGTTTATTTATACGTTTAGGGGGAATATATTTGAACGGGAAATTCGCAAAAAACGCAGCTTTAATCGTAGGAGCAATCATAGTTTATTTGTTACTTCGTATGGCTTTTGGAAATGTTATAAACATTATTTTAGCAATTGGTATTATTGGCTTTGCTATGTATAAAATGAGTTAAAAAAACTGGGATGATTTAACATCCCAGTTTTATTTTTTCTATAATTTTATTTATAACAACATCCGGAGTTGATGCACCAGCAGTTATACCAACCTTTTTTCCTCTTATCATTTCTAATTCAAGCTCACTTTCCGTTTGAATAAATAATGTGTTTTCGCAAAATTCCTTTGAAATCTCATAAAGTCTTTTAGAATTTGCACTTTTTAAGTCTCCAACGACTATAAATGTATCTACTTCCTGCGCTAATTCTTTCGCTTCTTTTTGTCTATTATAAGTTGCCATACAAATTGTATTAAAAACAATACATTCTTCTGCATTCGATTTTATCTTTTCTGAAATTTCATTCCAAAAATCTATATTAGTAGTTGTCTGAGAAACTAAACAAATTTTTTTATATTGTCCAACCTCTTCTAATGTAGACACAACCTCATATTCTCCATCTATCCAACCTATAATTCCATTAATCTCATCATGATGTTTGTCTCCTACAATAATGATTTTATAACCTTCAGCTGAATGTTTCTTCACTATTTCATGTATTTTTAGTACATTAGGACAAGTAGTATTAATTATTTTTAAATTTTTATTTTCACATTCATTTATTGTAGACTTTCCCACGCCGTGTGCTCTTAAAATTATCGTAGCTCCTTCTGGTATGTCTTCTATTGAATCTACAAAATGCATCCCGTTCTTTTCAAATTCTTCATTAATAACTTGATTATGAACAATGTGATCTGTTGAATAAACATTATCATTTTCTTCTAATGCATTTCTAGTTGAATCAACTGCATTTTTTACACCATAGCAAAAACCTGCATATTTAGCAACTGCTACTTCTATTTTTTCATCTATCATTACTTACACTTCCTTTAATTTTTCAATTGATGTAATAATCTGTTTAGCATCTCTCTAGAATGATCATCTAATTGTGCATATGCTTGTTGTATATCAATTTTATTTTTAGTTACAGCATTAGCTAAAGAATTTATAAAGCTTATATTTCCTCTTTCAGATCTAGTTTGAATAGCATCTTCAATTTCTGACTTGCTAAATCTTTCTTTTCTCATCAACCCAGCTATAGCATCATCAACAATCATAATTTCTGGAACCATAACTAAGTTGTTTCTTTTTCCAGGAATAAGTCTTTGTGTAACAACCGCTCTTAAAACTGATGACATTACATGTTTAATTTGTTGTTGATCTGATACTTCAAAAAAGTTCAACGCCCTATCTAATGTCTCAGCAGCAGATTTAGTATGCATTGTTCCTATAACAAGATGCCCTGACTCTGCCATATCTATCGCAGCTTCCATTGTATCTTTATCTCTTATCTCTCCTATAATTAAAACATCGCAATCTTCTCTTAATGCATTTACAACACCCTCTTCAAAAGATTCGCAATCTTTACCAACGCCAACCTCTTTTTGAACAATTAAAGATTTGTTTGGTTTATGCATAAACTCGATAGGGTTTTCAAGCATAAGTATCTTTTTATTTTCAGTTTGATTTATTTCATTTACTAAAGTATTTAATGTTGTTGTCTTACCAGAGTTAGATTTACCAGTAACTAATATTAATCCTTGCGGTAAAAAAGATAAACGCTTAACTATATCAGGCAAACCTAAATCTGAAAATTTAGGTAATTCATTTCTTACAAGTCTAGCAGTAAATGTATAAGACCCACAAGCTCTAGAAATATTTACACGAAACCTTGTCTCTGCATATTCATAATTCATATCCAATTTATTCTCTGCTTCAAAAGCTTTTTTAGCTCCTTCACTATTTCTTGTAAAATAATGAAATGCATCATGTAAATCTTTATCTGTTAATACATCTGCCCCTTCATCATCGATCAACTTTCTGTTAATTCTATAAACGGGTCTTAAATCTTTTAATAAATGTACGTCTGACGCTTTACCATCTATTGCTTTTTGTAGAACTCTATCAAAATCTATCATATTTTTTCTCCTTCGATTGTACTTCATATAAATTCTATCAAATCATATTATGTTTCACAACTAAAAAGTACCATTGCTTATTTTTATGCTTGTGTTATAATTTTTGTAGTAACTTAGAATTTTATATACAAAGGAGAAAAATATGAGTGAAATAATATTTTTTATCATACTGTTTTGTGTATTTTGCGTAAGAAAGGTTCCACCACACACAGTAATTATTATTGATAAAAACTCGCATTATCTAAAAACAAAGAAATCAGGCTATTATATAATGCTTCCAAATTATAAAGTAACGACTAAGATATCAACAAATAAATTATTCCGCACTTTGCATGATTATTATGAAACATATGATGGGCAAACAGCCGCTATTTCAGTTACTTGCGGATATCAATCAACAAATCTTGCTGACACAATAGAAACATTAGCAAACGTTAGAAGAAGTGTTGACGACATTATAAAAAGTTCTGTATATTTTGCAGTTAATAATTATAATGCTTCTGATATTAAAATATTGACAGAAGAATTTAAGATGAAAGTATATGATAATATGAGATTAGAACTTGACGAAATCGGAGTAGTATTAACAAACTTTACTATTAGAGCTTCTATACCAACAACTTCTCCTTATCCTCTTGTTTATTTTAAGCCTCATGTAAGCAGCCACGACGTTTGTAATACAAATGATTATTCAGACTGTGCACCAAAAGATTTTGGTATAAATGATGAAGATCCAAATGCGGATCCAATTAAATTTTATTAATAAAAAAACCTATACAGATATCTGTATAGGTTTTTTTTAATTTATACATTTTTTACACATAGTATATCCATTTCTTTTGGCTTCTTCTAACGTAGTTGTATAATATGTTCCTTTAGTACAATTTATTTTAAAATGATATTTTGTTCCTGTACTTGTGACATATACTACTTCTGATTTTGCTGATTGTTCAATTTCATCTTTTATTATTAAATCTTCTTTCTCTTTATTTTTAAATTTATCTTCAGATAGATTTTCAAACTCCTCATCATGTTTTTCTCCGTTTATTTGTTTCGATTATGATTGTGTCCTCAACAAAATCTATTTTTACACCTACCATTTCTGAAAACTCCCTTAATGCTACATATGTTCTGTCTTGATAACTTAATATTGGCATTTCCGAAGAATATTCTTCATTATTTATCAAAATCGGATATGGTGAAAAATATACTTTTTTTACTAGATTTCCTGCATATACACAACTAAAAATAGACATGCAAAATATACAAATTACAATTAAATATTTTTTCATAAAACTCCTTTTTTCTATTTTTTTGGGGGATTTTTAGCGAAACGCCACGAATAAAACTCTTAGATTTATTTTAGAATATATATTTAAAATTTACTCGTCAACAAAAAGACTTCGACAAAATTCGTCATTCTCTTACTTTTCATGTTTTCAAGCACTTGATATGTCGCCAAATTGTGATATAATCAACCCACGAATAAATATCTAATATTGCCAGAGTTATTACTATAATGAAGGAGGGAATAAAATGGCAAAAACTACACCACGCGTTCGGTGTTTAGTATGTGGGAAACTTGTGCTTAGGCGCTTTAATCCCGATGACCCCGAAAAACCGTATGCGGTTGTACCATTACGAATTCAAGACAAACGAGGCTGTGTCTGCGCTGATTGCGTAGAATTCTATAGCGAGCAAGAACCCTATGGCGCATATATAGGAGAAGATCCTGAAGATACCGATACATCTGAAAAAGATGTAGTGGCAGAAGATGATTCCACTCGCCCACCACCCGTGACAAACACACCTGAGACTGAAGACGATACCACTAACAAAGTGGTTGGTGAAGGTTCTTCAGATGATAACGCTACTCCCGCCGAACCCACTTCAGAAGAAAAAGCCAAAAGCGAAACCGAAGAAAAGGCAAAAACCGAAGCTGAGCGCATCACCGAAATTCGCAAAAAGTACCGTTGTCTCGACTACTCCTTGGATAGTTTTGCAAAACTTGTTAATCGTACTGTTTTTGGACAAAAGGAATCTGTCAAAAAAGTGGTTTATGCACTTTACATGAACCAAATGCTAAATTGGCTCGAAGAAACCGGAGTTTCCTTTGACGCTTTAAATAGCGGCGGTTCTCCTGGTTTTAAACGTCGCCACATTTTACTAATCGGTGATACCGGCGTTGGTAAAACTTTGCTTGCAACTACTGCACCACGCGTTATGGGAATCACACATTCTATTTCTAACGCCACTCCCATTACTGCATCCGGCTACGTAGGAGAGGATTTGATTGGTATTGTCGAACGACTCTATAATGCTGCCGGCGGTGACATTGAAAGAGCACAAAACGGCATTATCATTTTAGATGAAATTGATAAGAAACGACATGAACCTTCTACTTCCGGAAAGGATGTCAACGGTAAAGCTGTCCAGCAAGAGCTTTTAAAACTGTTAGAACCTTCTACTGTTTGGATCAATAAGCATACGACCCCATTTAAAACTGGTAATCTTACAATCATTATGATGGGCGCGTTTGTTGGTCTAGATGAAATTGTAAAACGAAGGACAAACAAAAAGAAAATCGGTTTTTCTTCTGGACAAGACGAAAAAGAAATTGATACCAATATACTCCCTGAAGACCTTATTGAATATGGTTTCATTCCTGAGTTTGTTGGTCGAGTTCCTTGCATTTGCCATCTCAACAAGCTAACTGTGGATGTTGCAACTGACATCATTTATAGCTTGCTTGAAAAATACAATATTTTATTCCAAGTAAAAGGCTTTGAGTTCTTCTTTGACCCATTCCTCATTCAAAAAATTGCAGAAAAAGTCGTAAACTCTTCAATGGGTGCACGAAACGTAGAAACATGTATCGATGAAATTTTGCAGCCTGTTCTCTGGAATGTTTTTCAAAGTATTCCCGGAGGAAAATGCGAAATTTTAGAAGATGGATCTGCAGAAATCACACGTACCTCAAAACATCGTCCGACAAGAACAGAAGTAATTCGTACCCCCGCAATTCATGGTTACGAAATATCTGATGAAGACATTGAACTCAGCGAATTTTAAACATATTTAAAACACCCTAGACCAAAATCTAGGGTGTTTTTCGTTTGGTAATTGACCCGATTTATTTAATCGTGCTATACTCTTTTCTTGATAGGAAAATTATATAGATATCCTGCAAAATTATTATTTATGAGGAGGAACACCATGGACACACTTCGACGTGAGCTGATACATCGTATAGAAACGATGCCAGATGCAGAACTTGCAGTCCTTCATGCTTTCTTCTGTGGTAAACCTGTAGAAAATATACACGATAGTAACTACGCTTCTATTTCCCGCACAATTAGTTCTTTTCTTAAAAGTTATGCTATCAGCCACAGTTTAGACGGTTATGAATATCTGCGCACTGCACTCCACATCATCTTAGAAAATCCGTCCGAATATACCGACAGCATTGAAGCTGTATACGACATTGTAGGACAAGAACATGATTGCCCTGGCCCATTTGTCAAATTAGTCATCAAAAACCTGATTTTGAACGTATATCAAACATATCCCAAGTACTTTAAAGATTTTCCCAGCGAAGAACCTGTGCCTACAAGCAACGAATTTTTGCAGTTTGCTCTTAACCATTTGACTAAATAGTTACTTTCTGCCCCAAAAGCCTAATTTTGGGGCTTTTTTCTTGTTTTTTCATTGTCAAAGCGTTTCCAAAAGTTTACAAAAGCAATTGACATAATTAGCAAATAGTGATATACTATCACACGTGAACATAAACTGTTCCGTGCCCTCGCAAAATTTTTTATTTATGGAGGAATCATCCTATGATTCAGAACAAGTTAGACCTCATTAGTAAGATCACCGCTATGAACGACGCAGAGTTCGACACTCTGATGAAGCTCCTGAACGGTGAACTGCCCCGCACACCTGTGACCTGCGACGCAAGTGTTACCCCTAGTACCAAGCAGTCCCTGTACGAAGAAATCACCAACGCAATCATCAACCGCGGATTCGCCGCCAACCTCAAGGGATACAACTACGTTCGTACTGCTTTGATGATCATGGTCACCGAGCCCGAGACTTTCAACGACCAGATCACGCTGCTTTACTACGAAGTTGGTAAGCGCCACAACACCACCGGTTCCCGTACGGAGCGCGCCATTCGGCATTCTATTACCAGTGCCTACGACCGGCATCCTGAAGTCTTCGCTGATGAGTTCCCTTCCCATATGAAGGCCCCTACCAACAGCGAGTTCCTGTATGCTTTGGCAGATAAGCTCAAGGGCAAGTATTTTCCCGCCCAGGAGTAAACGGTAAATAAACAGCAGATCCCCCCTCGGTCATATACCTTGGGGGGATTCCCTTTTAAAGCATCATCTATAAGGAGAATTTCAATGGATTGTAGAAAGAAAGAATTCCTAGAGCGCCTTAAAAGCGCTTCTCCCAAAGAATTCAAAGTACTTTTAGAGAAGCTAAACGACATTAAAGATTACCTAGTTTGCTATCCTTTTGAAAGCGATCCCACTTATTCCAAGCATGAATTTATCACAAACTATTTAAAAGGATTTGGCATCTCATACAAACAAGATGGTTTCTACTATTTGCGTACTGCTCTCGGTATTGCTATGTACGAAATCGCCACTGAAAAAGTAAACTTTTCCAAGCTTTCTAAAATGGTGGCCAAACGTCATTCTGCAACTGCTACCAATGTAAACAGTAGCATTTTCCGTTCTCTTAATGCTGCATTCGATAAGAACCATACTTTGTTTGAGTGTTTCAATCACCCTTGGCATGCACCTGGAGCTACTGAATTTATTTGCCGTTTCGCATATTATGCACAGGATATTCAACATTTGTTGAACTATCTTCTTGACACTTCTCCCGATATGTCAAAGGTTTTTAACTATCCTGCAATTAGTGCATACATGGCAAATTATGCGTTGCCTGCTGATCAAGCCGGATATAAATACATTCGTGAAGCGCTTTACATCATGTTATCAAATTCTCACGAAAATGTTTTTTCCATCTACGCCATTATTAAACAAGTAGCTGAAAACTTTAACGTAACAACTGATGCAATCAAGGTAGCGCTCAAGCGTTGCTTAAAAGCTGCTTATGCTGATTGCCCCGAGTACTTTGAAAACTTTGATCATTCCGATGAACACCCGCTGCATTATCAATTCATTGCTAAAGCAGCAAACGAACTAGGTTTAGTAACCTGTTCGTATTAAAATAACTTAACTATAGAGGAGAAATTTTCACATGCTTAGCAACAAGTTATACCTTACCGATCTCATAAAAAGTATGTCCGAGGAAGACTACGCCTCATTTGTTGACAGCCTGTCCAACAATCCCATCATCAGCAAGTACACAGGCACTCAGATTGATTCCCTGTATTCTAAATCCGAAAAAATCACGACATTCCTGGACAGCTTCGGCTTCAATGTAAACCGTGAAGGTTATCAATACATGCGTACCGGTATCGGCATTTTACTTTACGAGCCTCAAGTTGTTGGTAAGAAGATCACAACTCTCTACCACGAACTTGCAAAGCGCTATGGCAGCACCTACTCCGGTATCGAAAGAGGTATCCGCTATTCTCTCGAGCGTCGCTACGAAGAAGACTTCCATGTGTTCGACTGTTTTGGACACGCCTGGGATTTTCCCAAAAACAAAGAATTCTTCAAGTACGCACTTGAAAAGTTAAGCTAAAATTAAGGACACCCTTGAAAGTACATTCTGTACAATCAAGAGGTGTCCTCTTTTTGTTTATTCTAATTCAAATGCTCCAGTATATAGTTGATAATATGTTCCTTTTTGATCAATTAAGAAATCGTGTTCACCACGTTCTATAATCTTACCATGATCTAACACCATTATCGCCTTTGAATTTCTTACAGTAGATAATCTGTGTGCAATTACCAAAACTGTTCTGCCTTCCATCAACTTATCCATACCATCTTGAACTAATTTTTCTGTACGAGTATCAATACTTGATGTAGCCTCATCTAAAATCATAACTGGTGGATTTGCAATAGCAGCTCTAGCAATAGCTAATAACTGTCTTTGACCTTGTGATAATTGTGCTCCGTTATCTGTAAGCATTGTATCATATCCGTTTGGTAATCTTTTAATAAAGCTATGTGCATTTGCAAGTTTAGCCGCCTCAATTACCTCTTCATCTGTAGCATCAGATCTACCGTATCTAATATTTTCTTTTATTGTTCCTGTAAATAAATTTGTTTCTTGTAAAACCATTCCTAGTGATTGTCTCAAATCGTCTTTTTTGATTTGTTTGATTTCAATACCATCATAATGAATTTTACCATCTTGAATATCATAAAATCTATTTATTAGATTTGTGATTGTTGTCTTACCAGCACCCGTTGCACCAACAAATGCAATCTTTTGACCAGGTTTTGCGTAAAGCGTAACATCCGTCAACACTTGTTTTTCACCATCATAACTAAAATCAACATCTTCTAATTCAATATAACCTTTCAATTCTCTATATTCAAAAGTTCCATCTTCATTAGGAATTTTCCAAGCCCATGTACCAGTTTGATGATCAACTTCTTTAAAGTTTTCACCATCTTTTTCAACATTAACTAAAGTAACATTTCCTTCATCAATTTCTGGCTCTTCATCAATAACTTTAAAGATACGACCTGCACCTGCAAGTGCTACGATAATTGAATTAAATTGATTCATAATTTGTGTAACCGGTCTTGAAAATGTTTTTGTTAAATTTAAGAAAATAACAATCGAACCAATATATTCAACTGGATTAGCAGATGCAAGAGCTATTAAAGTTCCCACGATTGCTACACATACATATTGTAAGTTACCTAAGTTTCCTGCAATAGGCATAAGTGAATTTGAAAATCTATTTGCATTATACATATCAGAATTTAATTTTGTATTCAACACATCAAACTCTTCTTTAGCTTTATCTTCGTGAGTAAATACTTTAATAACTTTTTGTCCATTAATCATTTCTTCAACATATCCATTTACAGAAGCTAAAGATTCTTGTTGACTAACAAAGAATTTTGAACTTTTCTTAACAATTGTTTTTACAATTAATGTTGTTAATAATGTAAATACTAATACAAAACCTGTAAGTGGTACACTTATTTTTAACATCGCAACTAACGCAGAAACAATTGTTATTGCAGATGAAATCAAATCTGGTAACGCTCTTGATAACATTTGTCTTAAAGTATCAGTATCGTTTGTATACAAACTCATTATTTCACCAGTTGTTCTTGTATCGAAAAATCTGATAGGAAGTTTTTGCATCCTTCTAAACAAATCATTTCTTATATCACGAAGAACACTTTGTGATATTGTTGCCATCAATCTCATGTAAATAAAAACTGCAACTACTTCTGTTGCAAATATGCAAGCTACTTTAAATATTGTTTTTAAAAGTGGTCCGTAATCTGGATTTTGAGTTCCTAAAAGTGGTGTAATATAACCATCAATAACATCTTTTAGAGAGGCCATTCCCCATACATTTGTTATTGAAGAAATAATTATACAAATAATAACTACAAAAAATGAAATCTTATAATTTTTTGTAATGTATTTGAACATTCTAGAAAATGTTCCTTTTTCGATTTTAGGTTTTGGTCCCATCATAGCTGGCCCTCTACCTCTCATTGCTCTTACTTTTGCTTCAGCCACTATGATTCACTTCCCTTCGTTTGAGATTCGTACACTTCTTTGTAAATCGCATTTGTCTTTAATAATTCTTCGTGTGTACCAAAACCATTTATCATGCCATCATCAAGCACGATAATCTTATCTGCATCTTCAATAGAATTAATTCTTTGTGCAATTATAAGTTTTGTTGTATTTGGAATTTCTTCTCTAAATGCAGTTCTAATCATTGCATCCGTTTTTGTATCAACAGCACTTGTCGAATCATCTAAAATCAAAACTTTAGGTTTCTTTAAAAGTGCTCTTGCAATACAAAGTCTTTGCTTTTGTCCACCAGATACGTTAGTACCACCTTGTTCTATGTATGTATCATATTTATCTGGGAATCCTTGAATAAACTCATCCGCTTGTGCTAATTTACAAACTCTTATTAAGTCTTCATCAGTTGCATTTTCGTCTCCCCATCTTAAATTTTCTTTAATAGTTCCCGAGAACAAAACATTCTTTTGAAGTACCATTGCAACTTCTGATCTTAATGTTGTCAAATCATATTCTCTAACATTTACTCCGCCAACTTTTACACTACCTTCAGTAACATCATAAAGTCTAGAAATTAAATTAACTAATGTTGATTTACCACTACCAGTTCCACCGATAATACCAATCGTTTCGCCAGACTTAATTTTGATATCAACATCTTTTAAGCAAAGTCTATCTTTATCATTTACATAGCTAAATGAAACATTATTAAATTCAATAGAACCATCTTTAACTTCTGTCACTGCATTTTCTGGATTTTTAATATCCGATTCTTCATCTAACACTTCTACAATTCTATCGGCAGAAGCTTTTGCTGTAGTAAGCATTAAAGAACACATTGACACCATCATAAGCGACATAAGAATTTGAATTGAATATGAAATAAGTGTCATAAGTTCACCAGGTGTAAGTGCTGCTGTACCATTTGCGATTGCTTCAGGACTTTGTGTAACAATAATTTTTGCACCAAGCCATGCAACTAATAATACACAAGTATACACCGCTGTATCCATTACAACTGGCATTAAAGCCATTCTTTTATCAGCTGTTATAAAGTTGTTACAAATTGTTTCAGAAACCTCTTCAAATTTTTCTGTTTCTTCATCTTCCAAAACAAAAGATTTAACAACTCTCATACTATTAACATTTTCTTCTACAACATTATTTAACTTGTCATATTTTCTAAATGTCGCTTGAATAATTTTATGCGCTTTAGAAATAATTTTAAAAATAGCAAATGCTAAAACAGGGATCACCGCAACGAAAATTATAGCAAGACTTGCATTTATTTTCATTGCTGCAACAAATGCTACTATAGACATAAATGGAGCTCTAACCATAATTCTTGTAAGCATTTGAAATGCTTGTTGAACGTTAGATACATCAGTTGTTAATCTTGTAACTAAACTTGCTGTAGAAAATTTATCTATATTTGCAAAAGAAAAATCTTGAACTTTATGATAAAGTCCTTTTCTTAAATTCTTTGCAAAACCTGCAGAAGCTTTAGCTGCAGTAAAACCATTTGTAGCACCAAAGCATAATGAAAATAGTGCAAGAATAACTAATTGCAACCCCAACTTGTATACAGTACTCATCTCACCAGCATAAATGCCTTTATCAATCAAATCTGCCATTACAAGAGGTATCAATACTTCCATAATAACTTCAAGAGCTACCAAAATTGGTGTAATAATTGTTGGTAATTTGTATTCACCAATAAATTTAGATAATTTCCTAAACATATTATCTCGTGTACTTACCATAAGTACACATTCCCTCCTCTTCCTTTATTTTCAACTGTTATAGCTTATCATATTTTTCTTTGTTTTTCAACGAAAAACATCTAAATTTCACACTCGAAAAAGCCTTATATATTGCATGTTTGATTATTCTTTATAATCTTTAAAATTTGTACCACACTCCTCCTTTCTAAAGACGTTTTTCATATTTGAGAATTTGCCTAATCCGTGTTAAAATACATGCAAGAAAAGAGGTAAAAGATGGATAACAATAAACGCTATAACAATCTAAATGATTTTCTAAAAAATAAATTTGGTGAACGTGTTTTAAAAATATGTATCGATGGTGGATTCACATGTCCAAATCGTGATGGTACATGTGGAACTGGCGGATGTATTTTTTGTGGAGAACGTGGATCTGGAGAACATCTAACAAAATCTCAAAATATTATTGTCTCTCCACGTCCAACACAAAAAGCAAATAAATTTATCGCATATTTTCAAAACTTTTCAAACACATATGCGGATATTAAAACTTTAAAAATGAAATACGATGAAGCTTTGCACAATCCTCAAATTGTTGCTTTAGCAGTTGCTACGAGACCCGATTGTATTACAGAAGAAATTGCACAATTATTAAAATCTTATTCTGATAAATACTATGTGTATGTTGAACTAGGATTACAAACTTCGAATAATGAAACTGCAAAAATTATAAATCGTGGATATACTTCCGATGTATTTACTAAAGCAGTAGAAATATTGAATAAATATGAAATTGATATAGTAACGCACATCATGGTAGGACTTCCAAACGAAACAATTGATGATATAAAAAGTACAGTTGAATTCATAAACAAACACAATATTCAAGGATTAAAAATTCATTCAACATACATTATAAAAAATACTAAACTTTGTGAACTATATGAGTCTGGCGAATATTCTCCACTAACACTTGAAGAATATATAGAAGCAGCAACACACATATTAACGCACATTTCACCAGATATAATAATTCATAAAATTTCAGGTGATGCACCAAAAGACTTACTTGTAGCACCCGAATGGAACTTACACAAAAAATGGATTATAAACGGCATCACAAAAAAACTAATCCAAGACAACTTATGGCAAGGCAAATTTTTCGACGCTGAGGGACACCCCTTGTAATAAAATTTTCGACGCTAAGGGACACTCCTTAATATGTTAACTTTACAACACATATTAAGGAGTGTTTTTAGTTCACATAAGTGTTGACGTTTTGGCGCCTAGGTGATATAATAATCCCGCAAAATAGCATACTTGTGAGCATTTTCTTCAATTACAGATTATGAAATAAGGAGGTATTCCAAGAACATGGCAAAGGACAAAAAAGCAATTCTTCGGCAGCTCGTTCCCAAGGGGTTTCACTTCGACGGATATAACGAGCTCAACTGTCCCAACTCGCGTGACAAGCCTTTCTACAGCGATAATACCATTAACATGGGAGAATGGTTTTTGACCACGCGGTTGCAAAATTCGCAAATTTTGCATATCGAATTTTCCAGCGTTTGCCCTCGAGGCAAAATCACATTTGAGCCTTACGTACTCTCGCTCGATGAGTTCGCACGTAAGCTAAAAAAAGCTGTCAATGAGGGCAGCGATTTCATCACATTTGACATCAAGGTGACCTACACTCTGGAAGGTACCCCTTGCAAAAACTGTTCTTCTAAGAACCCCGACTGCGTGCAGCTTCGTACGCATCATCCCGAAAATGTCATGGCAGCTGTTTCTTTCCATCCTTCGGATATGAAAACTGCTCTGGCGCATTACTACGAAATCAACAATAACAATTCAACAGGAGGATTAATTATGCGTCCCAACAAGAAACTCTTCGGTATGAACTTCGAAATCGGCCTTTCCAAGGATCCCAACATCAGCTCCACCATGATGGGCGTCGCCGTCCGCAACCCTGCTAACGGCAACTGGTACGTCTTCGATCAGGCTACCGGCACCCGCAAGAACATGGCCAACATGAAGTTTGGCGACTTCCCTGTCGTTCTGCTTCCCGACGCCAACCTGGTAGTCGGCGACCTCATTAAGATCGACGGTAAGTACCATTACGTCAAGTCTCTCAATGCTACTACCAAGACCATTCACCTGATCGGCGCCGCTGATGGCGAGATCCGCGAGATTTATCCCGAGGAAAGCTTCATCCCCGGCATGACTATGTACACCAAGGTTATGGCTTTCGACGCCAAGACCCTGACCAACCCCGCATCCAAAGAAGGGCTCGGCAGTAAGTTCCTGGCTGCAATTTGTATGATGCAGTGGGCTAAGGGCGGCGATTCCAGTGAATTCTCCCTGGATAATATCAACGACGATTCCTTCAACGGCCTGGGTAAATTCTGGCCTCTCCTGATCAACTGCAAAGACAACAACCTCGGCAGCATGTTCACCAACCCCGACGGCACACCCAATATGATGATGCTCTTTATGCTCGGCAGTGGTAACGGCAACTCCGAGCAGGACGGTCTGATGCAGATGATGCTGCTTTCCAACCTGATGGGTGGTGAATCTCCCTTCGCTGGCCTGACTACCGGAGCAGCTCCCGCTGATGCACCTGCTGCTTCCAGCGATAACGTCGTCTGTGATAAGTGCGGTACTGTTTTCAATGATCCTGATGTCGCCTTCTGCACCAAGTGTGGTGGCAAGACCCACAAGCTGGTTCTGGTCACTACCTGTCGCAAGTGCGGTGCCCATCTGAAGGATGGCGCAGCTTTCTGCCATGCATGTGGCGCCAAGGTTGCACCTGACACCTGCCCCAACTGCGGCAAGCCCTATGACACCGGTGATGCATTCTGTGCCGGCTGCGGTTCTCCGCTGCTGACTCCCGCTGGGGATATTCCGGGTAAACCTGCCGCTCCCGCAGATGCCGATGCAAAGACTGAAACGCCCGCACCTGCGACTACCTAAGGAGGGCCTGTACCATGGGACTTAACTTCCGTGGCCGACAGCTCATTTGTGAGCAAAAAGCCACTAGGTGTGAAAACTGTCAAAAGGTTTATGACGCCGAAAAAGCCTATTGTCCCAAATGCGGTTCTAAACTGCTGGTTGAAAAACTCAGCATCTACGCAAATTACGGCAAACGTGGCATCACGTCATATACCTACAAACTTCCCAACGGAATGTCTTTCAATTCCAAGGGAACCATGACTCTCCCCCTCGGAAAGGGAATCTCGTATACCTCAAAAACAAATAAATAGCACATTTTGCTAGCACAACAAACCCCACCAAAGCTTATTACTAAGGTGGGGTTTCTCATTTTTTAAATAGGGGACGCTCCTTCTTGTCAAAATTTTTAACAACAAGGGGCGTCCCCTTTTTCAAAAAGACCAGTACTTTTTCAAGTACTGGTCTCTTCTTTGTTATACAAATTGAATTATCTCTCTGCGGGTAAGTCCAGATGTTGCAAAGATTCCATTCACCATAGGAATCTCATCATCAAAGATTGCTTTAGCTTTAGCCAGGAAACGGCTACTTGCCATCGAATCTACGAAGCCATTTTGAGTAAACTTTGCTGCAGCATCCAGTTGATCTAAGCAAGTAAATGCTACGTTCACATTTGCCTTTACCGAAATGTTTTTCATATCCTTTTTGATTTCGCGAGTCAGAAGATCAAAATCCATGTACGCGAATCTCAAAGCACCTTGATATTCATTCGGAATATTTGTAAGGTCAACAACACCTTCATAGGGCTTGTGAATCAGCTCTCCTGCCATAGGGCCGGCGCCATGACGAGTCATATAGCATCTGCTCATGTAGTAAATGTCCACGGGCACTTTGGGGCCAAGACCTTTAAGCACGCGCATAGCATTCTTAACACCTGTGTTGGATGTTGTGCAATGTTCAGGCAAACAATCAGGATTATTTTGATCCAGCAGTAAGCCTTGAGCTCCTTCGAAAACAACATTTTCGTAGCTCAAAATTACACTGTCGGTAAAAATTTTCACGTTCCGAATAAACTCTTCCGCAAAAAACATGAACATCTCAATTGCTTCCTCTTCAGCAATCAGCTTCGGGAAATCGCCAGGCAAATCAGATATCGACAATCCATACTCAGACATGAGTCGTTTTTCAACATACTCACCTTGAATCATCTTCAATTTTTCCCTGAGAGCAGGCTTATTCAGCAACTCAAAAACAGTGATGCGATATCTCGGATTTTTACTGCGCTCAACAGTTTCATTGATACCCATGCCACAGCTACCATGTCGATTAGCACCGCGATACGTTTCAATAGCCTGGTTGATATAGCAATCCCACAGAGTGGTAACCACTGCATCAGGATTAACATATTCTCGCGGCACAATACCAAATTCTTTGATGAGTTTATCTCGTTCTAGAGCAAACTCAACGGGATTCACCAGAAAATCGGAAGTTAGATAAGTGACTGCACCCGCAAACGTTCCCGCTCCGAAATGCCTGAAAGCATGTCTTCTGCCATCAGGAGTTACGACGGTATGTGCAGCTTGTGCTCCACCGTTAAAGCGTACGTTTAGCGTATTTGGGGCGTCACAAAGAATATCTGTCATGTGACCTTTTCCCTCGTCACCAAACAAACTTCCTATAACAATCGAACATTTTTTCATGCATTTCTCCTAAACTTGTGAAAAGGAGAGATTTATTTCGCTCTCTCCTTTTCATTAGTATGTGTCAGATATGACTATTTGATGTTACAAATATAGCTACATCTATAGCTTAGAAAAGGTCGATATGACCTCCATCCCCGGGGCCTTCGGTCTTAGCGACATGCTCCTCATGGTCTTCCAGAGCATCAGCAACAACCTTTCTGGCGTGAGAGCTCTGAATCTTGTTGATTGCCTCAGTCTTGGACAGGCCCTCGTGCATGCTCAGGATAGCAATCACCAGCTCAGGCAGGCACTCATAATCGCTCAGATCGCAGGCATGGCCGCCCATAAGTTCCTTCCACATCCGGCGTTCTTCGTAGCCATAGCCGCTGCCGTGAAGCAGAATGTGATAGCAGTTGAACTTTTCTTCAGCCATTCTCAGGCAATCAGCACCAGAAATGACCTTTTCGGTCATGGTGGCATTCTTGCCAAAGACCTGCTTCTCCTCATACTGAGTCAGTCTGGGAGTGGGCTGCTCGTCGCCAAACGTAAACAGGAAGCCCTTCTCACGGCGCTTATCCCAGCAGTCCATCTTGACATGCTTACCGGCGAAGTACCAAGGCAGCAGATAGCTCTCGAAGGAGTTGCCGCCACCGCGACGCTCCAGATAGATTTTCTGTACCTGATCCAGCATACGAAGGTCAGCCTCAAACTGCGTAACCTGCAGAGGTGCACGGTCACCAGCAGTAACGTCGCCCACACCCATAAACATGATATGAGGATTATAGGAAACGCTGGAGTACGTCATGTTGATGAGCTTCGGGAACAGGTCACGAATGAGCTCCAGCAGATAACGGCCCATAGAGCCGGTCACGTCTTCAGCGAAAATGATACCTCTGGAACGAGGACAGTCAACAGAGTCACATGCCTCACGCGGCAGCTTAATCTGCGAAGGATCGAACTCCGGAGCCATGCAGCTCTCACGGAAAACCTGGCTTGCGCTGGTCGCGCGGGAAATGTGGGAATTGTCTCGATAGTAGGACTTGAATTCATCAGATGTTGCGGATCTTCCACCCATTGTTAGTTACCTCCATGTTGAAAAAATTTTATATAGAAACGTCCATGTCGACGAATCTACGCTTACCAAAAGCCAAACGATTGGTGTTCTCCCAAGCTGCATATTCAGCATACGCATCTTCTTTGCAGCGAGAGTTATTGAGCCATTGTGCCATCGGTTCAGGAGTTGCTCCAAGATCTGCTCCAGAAGCATCGCCAAGCAATTCTCTACCCACTCGCTTAATGGCCAACTCATCGACCTCAAAGCTAGAGTATCTCATTCGCTTAACTTCTTCCGGCGCAATTTCGAAAACTTCACGCGGCATGCCTTTGATTTTTTCATCACTCGATGTAGTGAAGAACCAACCTCCGAACACACCTACAAATCGTAAATCTTCGATTCTGTATGCTTCTCCATCTTTGGTACGACGACCAGGCGCAAAGAACAAATTGTCCACAGTGATTGCATTATGAGTCATTCCCAAAAGACCCATATGTGCAACAAAGTGATACAAGCGGTGGATAATCGCCGAAACATATTCCGGTTTCAAAGCTCCACCAAAGTGATTCATCAGCTCGCGCATCGGATAAATCCGCTCACACGGCTTCTTCAGCGCAATGACGTAGGGGCCCTCCTTCGTGATATAACTTTCCACGATAAAAGGAATCATAGGCTCCACGTCTTTCCAACTGCCCAAATATGTTTTCTTCCTTACATCTTCTACTTTCTTGCAGAAGTTAAGGCAATAGTCCTTGTGTTCAGGCGGCACCAGATACACAATCTTATCTTCTGTAACAAACATGTTTGCCACCTTCTGTTCAGACTTGTATCGATACCGATATGTGTATGTCACGCCTTGACGGTCGTGCACTTCAAGTGTGCCACTTTCATAATATGGGGACGTTGCATCACTGCCCTCAAGAATCTCTTTAGCTTCCCGGTACAGTGTCGTAACTTTTTGCATGATCACGAAATTTTGAATGTTGTTATATGCCTGCGGTCTGTACGCCTCACGATACTCTTCGTACTGCTGATCTATCGTATCAGGGTTCATGGAAAAGATTTCGTAAGGCGATGTTGCTGACATGATCAACTTTCCAGTTTTTACAGCCATTTTCACTCACCCTTTCTTGTGTTCAAATTCGGAATTATTCAAATTTGCGTAAAAAGCCTCTATTTTGCATGAAGATTCTATCATCTCGCCCACCAAAAGTCAACATAATGTTGTGTTTGCAAGATTTTTATGATATACTTTTTTCACAAAACAAATCTGTCACTCGCATATTCAATCACGTATGCATAGCAAAGGAGGAATTGCTAGATGGGATTTCCAAGTGTAAAATGGCTTTTTGAAATCAACGCTATTATGAACATCGTCCACGTACAAGCCGTCGAATCCAATATGAGGATGCAACCTCTTATGCTCTACAGTGCTACTAAACTTATTGATAAAGCACAAAAGTATAACGGTCTTCCGTACGAACCTCGGCCTATTACACCAGGCAAAGGGACTTTCGTCGTTCACTTTTCATTGATCTTTAAAAACCATAATGACCTGATGTCTTTCTTTGAACAATTGAAAAATGGAAAATAAAAAGAGCTCTCACACGAGAGCTCTTTTTATTTATTTTTTATTTATCTTTGAATTTTTAAACACCATCCATCTACTAAAAATGTAATTCATAACTAAAGCAATTGCAGATGATGAAATCTTAACAATTAATTCATCAAAATTTAAAGCAGATGTTCCAATTAAGAAAACTAGTTCCTCCACAACTAACGTAACTAATCTTCCTGAAAAGAATTTTCCAAATTCTTTGAACATATTTTTTTCTTTGCTCTCAAATACCCAAGAGCGATTCATAAAATATGAACAAATAATTGCAAATATTATCGATAAAATATTGGCAATATTTTCATTTAAGGTAGGAATATATATTCTAATAAGTTTAAATCCAACAATGCTTATAACTGTTGTTATTATTCCAACCACAAGATACTTTATATAATGATTTCTTTTTTCTTTATCACTTAATTCTTTTTTTAATCTTTTTATCACACACTTATCTCCTCTAAAAAGTGACTTTATTATATCATCTAAAATTTTTAATATCAATACAGATTAACTTTGTACAATATACGTTATATATGATATAGTTTTTATTATAAAAATAGAGGTGGTAAATATATGATAAAATTCGAAAAAATAAGCAAAAACTATAAAGAAAAAAAAGTTTTGCATGATATTTCTTTTGAAATAGAAGAAGGAACAATAACGACCTTGATTGGGGAAAGTGGTTGTGGTAAAACAACCACTTTAAAAATGATCAATCGTCTTATTGAACCTTCACAAGGTAAAATCACAATAAAAGATAAAGATATAAAAAAGATAAACCCTATAAAACTTAGAAGAAATATCGGTTATGTTATTCAACAAACAGGTCTTTTTCCTCATATGACAATTCGTGAAAACATCGAATTGATTTCAAAAATAGAAAGAAAAAATCCTAAAAAAATTAAAGAACGAACACTAGAAATGATGGATATGATTGCACTTGATGCTGATGAATTTTTAGATAGATATCCAAACGAATTATCCGGAGGGCAGCAACAAAGGATTGGTATAGCAAGAGCTTTTTCTACAGATCCCGAAATAATTTTGATGGATGAACCTTTTAGTGCTCTTGACCCAATGACTAGAATTTCTCTTCAAGACGAACTACTTCGACTACAAGAAAAGTTTCATAAAACAATTGTATTTGTAACTCACGATATGGATGAAGCAATAAAAATTTCCGACAAAATTGCAATTATGGACAAAGGTCATTTAATTCAATATGACACACCAGAAATGATTTTAAAGCATCCAGCAAATGAATTCGTAAAAAATTTTGTTGGAAATAAAAGAATATGGACATCTCCTAATTTAATAAAAGTTGAAGATATTATGATAGAAAATCCTATTACAGGCAAATCAAATTTTTCCATTTTCTATTGTTTAAATAAAATGAAAATGGCAAGAGTCGATAGCTTAATGATAGTAGATGAACACAAAAAATTAAAAGGAATCTTGTATGCATCAACATTAGCAGGCGGCGACTTTTCAAACAAAAAAGCAGAAGACTTTATTGAAAACGACTTTATAACTGCTCATATTGGTGATTCTATTGTAGATCTTTTAAAAATTGTAGACTCAAATAAATTATCTACTGTTCCTGTAATTGATAACCACGGTATACTAAAAGGCTTAATAACTCGCAGTAGTTTAATAACTTCTTTAAGTCATCAGTTTTTAGATGAGGAGGAAAAATAATATGAACTTGATAAATTATATATCCGAAAATTATGAACAAATATTATCATTGCTTTTAGAACATATAGAATTAACTTTACTTTCAGTCATACTTTCAATTTTAATTGGTATTCCAGTTGGAATATTAATTAGCTATGTAAAAAAATTAGGCAAACCAATTCTAGGTTTAACAAATGTTATACAAGCAATTCCTTCAATGGCATTATTAGGTTTTATGATTCCATTTTTAGGAATAGGAACTTTACCTGCAATCGTAATGGTAATTTTATATTCTTTACTACCAATAATAAAAAACACTTATACAGGAATAAAGAATATTAATGAACAAACTATAGAAGCTGCAACAGGAATTGGACTTACTAAATGGCAAGTTCTAACAAAAATTCAAATTCCTCTTGCCTTTCCTGTAATTATGGCAGGTATCAGAATTTCTGCAGTTAGCGCAGTTGGTCTTATGACTTTGGCTGCATTTGTTGGTGCTGGTGGTCTAGGATATCTTGTATACGCCGGCATCCGCTCAGTAAATAACGCACAAATTTTAGCAGGTGCTATTCCCGCTTGTTTGCTTGCTCTTTTAATAGATTATGTTATGAGTATAGTTGAAACTTTAACTATTGCTCAAAACAAAAAGGAAATTAGCAAATCTAAATTAATATTCAAAAAAATTGTACTTGCACTAATCATAATTTTAACAGTTGGACTTTTTGGATTTAATTATTTGAGCAATAAAGAAAACGTTGTAGATAAAATAACAATCGGTAGCATGGACTTTACCGAACAAGAAATATTATCCTACATGATTGATGAATTAATTGAAAAAAATACTGATATTCAAGTAGAGCAAAAACTTTCTCTTGGCTCTTCATCAATTGTACTTGGAGCAATATTCGAAAATGATATAGATATGTATATTGACTATACCGGCACAATTTATGGTAGCGTATTAAAACACGAACCAAACAGTAATGTTCAAGAAGTTTATAATACTTCTAAAAAAGAATTAAAAGAACAATATGACTTAAATATATTAGAAGACCTAAACTTTAATAATACTTATACTTTAGCAGTTAGAAAAGATACTCAAGAAAAATATAATTTAAAGACAATAAGTGATTTAAGTAACGTCTCGGATGAGCTAACATTCTCCCCAACACTTGTATTCATGGAAAGAAATGATTGTTACATTGGATTAGAAAAAACTTATCCGATAAATTTCCAAGATGTTATTCCTATAGATGGTTCTCCTAGATATATAGCGCTTATGAATGAAGAAAGTGATGTTATTGATGCTTATTCAACAGATGGTCTTCTAAAGAAATTTGATCTTGTTGTTTTAGAAGATGATAAAAATTTCTTCTTGCCTTATCATGCAATCCCTGTAGTAAACAATCGTTTATTAGATAATTACCCTGAGATTGTACCTCTTCTTGAAAAGATGGCTACACATCTTAATGATGAGGTAATGAGAGAATTAAATTATAAAGTAGATGAAGAACGACTTAACGCAAAAGATGTTGCACACGATTTTCTTATTTTAAATAATTTAATAAGCGAGTAACAAATATTTCTACTATTTTTCGACAATTTATGTTATAATGTGCGCAGAACAAAATCTTTCACATGGAGGAATTAAAATGGGAAATTTAAAAAAAGATATTGATATCGAAAAAGTAAAAAATGGAACAAAAAATTTTTGGACAGAATTTAAAGCGTTCGCATTAAAAGGTAATGTTGTTGATATGGCAATAGGTATGGTAATTGGAGCTGCTTTCACAAGTATAATCAACTCTCTTGTAAAAGATATCATTACTCCACTTATTGGACTTCTAACAAAAGGTTTGGATTTTTCAAGTTTATTCATAGCACTTGATGGCAACACATATGCTACACTTGCAGAAGCACAAGAAGCAGGCGCAGCAGTACTTACATATGGTAACTTTATTACTGCGGTTATCAACTTCTTAATCGTTGCACTTACAATCTTTATTATATTAAAGAAATTATTAGTTCCAAGAAAGAAAAAAGTTGAAGAAGCGCCAGCTGCTCCAACTGAAAAAGAATGTCCATTCTGCAAATCAACTATACATATCGATGCAACAAGATGTCCACATTGCACATCAGTATTACAATAAAACAATAATTAAAAGACCGGTTTTAATCCGGTCTTTTTTGGTATAAATTTACTCTATAAAAAAGTTAGTATACTTATCTTAAGCATACTAACTTTTAATTTTTATTAACCTCCGTATGGACTTTCTGGAGAACCCCATCCTGGTGGGATATCTCTTGGTGGTTCTGGTTCTGGTTCAGGTTCTGGATCTACAACTGGCGGTTGCACAACCGGTTGTTTAACCTTTGTTCCAACTTTAACAATCTTGTCTGTTGCAATGTATTTATCCTTTGATAATAATGTTTCAGAAATCACATTACCTTCCTTGTCTTTAATAATTCTATATGCTTCTGATGTACATCCATCAACAGGATCTTGTACTACCTTTGAAGTTCCTTGATACATTGTTGAATCATTCTTTGTAATTGTCTTAGCTGCTATTGTTGTTAATTTTACTGATTTTAATTCAATGACTGGTTCATTTTCTTCAGCTAATCCCAAGATTGACATTACTACTTTTCCATTTTCAACTTTTGATGAAATCTTTATTGGATAATCTCTGTTATTTTTAAATCTAAAATCGATATATCCTTCAGCAATTGTTGCATCAAGCCCTGGCTCAGCATAAGCAACTGGCATACCATGAGCTTTTCTTTCAACTATTTCTAAATTGTTTGTTTTTAATACGATGTTATATAGTGTTGAAGATATTTGACAAATACCTCCACCTACTGTGTTTACTACATTGCCACCAGCATATGAATGTGCTGATGCATATCCGTTTGCGATTGTTCTTGTTCCTACAGTTTTATGGAATGAGAACTCTTCTCCTGGATTAATTACTGTATCATTACATCTTGAAGATGCTGTTTGTAAATTTTGAACTCTATTCTTTTCAGTTGTGTCATATGTAGTTGTAAATGTTGCAAGCACATTTGTATATAAGTCTACATCTAAATCTGCCACTGTAATTTCTGGCTCAACTTCTGTCATTGTGATTTCAAAAGATCCACCAGCTTCTGTTTCTCTATATAATTTCTTTGCTTCACTAACATCAAAAGCAAATCCCTTTTCTTCAACTTTAATTTCGAATTTATCACCTTTAATTAATTCCGCATTCTTTGGAGCTGTACAAATTTCATTATATAATTCTTCAAAGTTAATTGAATTAGCTGTTGATTCAGAAACAGGAACTTCGATTCTTGGAACTTGATTAACTACAGCTGTTATAATGTATTCTCTTAAAACAGTTTGATCAATCTTCTTACCATCTTGTCCTTTAGTAATAGTCACAACATTTTCATTAACTTCATAAGTATCATCTGCTACAACTGCATCGCTTGCTTCAGATAACTTTTTAATTAACAAACCATATAACTCATCTTCTACATCGAATTCTAAATTGATGTCTTTATTTTTAAAATTACTAAACAAAATCTCATAGTTGTTTTCAACTAGATTTCCAGCTCTTCCATAGTTATATGCTTCTGTTACAGCCTCATTTATATTTGTTGCGTGGAATCCCATATCGTTTGCTACGATATTATAGTCTTGTCCACCCAAGTTTAAAACTAATTTAATATTTCCGTATTCTTTTATTTTGCTTTCAAGCATTTCTTTAGCATCTTCTTGGGATTTCAAACTAATATCTATTCCTGATGCAAATACATTTTTTATAATATTTTCGTTTGACTTATTGTTAATAGCAAATATTGTTGAAAGACATATTACAGCCACTATTAACAATACTAATATTGCAATCATGATTCTGTTTTTGCGCGCACTGTATGACGCGTTATATAGAATTTGATTCATATTAAAAACCTCCAACTTCCTAAACTTACCAATAATATTATACTACAAGATTACATAAAAAGCAACCAAAAAATGGCAATTTATCCCTATTTTGACGCATTTTTTCGCTTTTTAGAGTAGTTTTTATACTTTATCACAAATCACGGTGTATTTCCACACAAAAATGTCCTAAAAACTCGCTTTTTCAAGACTTTTATTGCAATATTGTTACACCATTCTAATTTTGTAAACAATTTGTAATATTTAATTCATTCAAAATTATTGCAGATTAATTCGTTTATTTATATAATCTAACTAACAAAAGATAAATTAAGGAGTGAATTGTCATGCCAGTTGAAGAGACTGTATATTTTGATACGGATACACTAGTAGAAGGAAGAACTGCAAAACTTGTATATAAAGGTACTTTGGCAACAAGCGGTGCTGAAGAAATATATGTTCACTATGGTTATGGCCTATTGTGGGAAAACCTACAAGAGACTAAACTTGAAAAAGTAGCTGATGACACTTTCGAAGCTTCAATAACATTAAATGGCACAGACAGCATTAACTTCTGTTTTAGAGATGCCAATAATAATTGGGACAATAATAGTGCACAAAACTACTCATATCCAGTTGAGAAAGAAGTAGTAACTATTGCGAAAGTGGAACCTACTTCACTTGATGTGCCTAGATTAAAGAAATCTTACATCATTGCTAAAAAAATAAGAATTAGTTTTTACAAAGTAATCACTTTCTTACCAAAGTTTTTCAATGGTGAATGGAAAAGAAAAGTTAGAGAATAAATTTTAGATCACACTAACCCACGCCGTTTGACGTGGGTTGTTTTTTTAGGAGGTAATTTAATGAAGACAGTATTAGTAACAGGTGGCGCAAGAGGTATAGGTAAAGCAATTGTAGAGAAATTTGCAAAAGCAGGTTTTAATGTAGTTCTTAACTATTCAAAATCTGAAGAAGCTGCATATAACCTAGCGCAAACATATGAAAACGTAAAAACTTTCAAAGCGGATATTTCAAACAAAAAGGAAGTTTTAGCATTAGTTGAATTTGCAAAAAAAGAATTTAAACAACTAGACATTTTAGTAAATAATGCTGGAATTTCTTCTACAGGACTTATTCAAGACTTATCAGAAGAAGAATTAAATAGAATTTTCTCTGTAAATGTTTATGGAACAATATTTGCATCTCAAGCAGTATTGCCAGATATGATATCAAAAAAATCAGGAAAAATAATTAATATTTCTTCTATTTGGGGTATGGTAGGAGCTTCAAACGAGGTAGCTTATTCCGCATCAAAAGCCGCAATTTTAGGTTTTACAAAAGCCCTTGCAAAAGAAGTTGGACCAAGTAATGTACATGTAAATGCGGTGGCTCCTGGAATCATTATGACAGATATGGTAAGTGATTATACGGTTGAAGAATTTGATGATATTCGTTCAAATATTCCACTAGATAGAATTGGTTCTACAGAGGATATTGCAAACGCTGTATACTACTTAGCAAGCGATGAAGCAAACTATATTACAGGACAAGTTCTATCACCTAATGGCGGATGGATAATATAACTCCCAGTCCATACGAAAACAAAAACCTCACATCGAAAGATGTGAGGTTTCCGTTTTGGCTGGGCTGGGAGGATACTCTCGCTTCGCTCGAGGATTCCTTCGGAATGCCCCCCGCAAGCCCGTCGCGCTTTGCGCTAGGTCTTTCACGGTTCGAATCCTTTTAATCTATGCCAATAAAAAATGACTATCTAAAAAGATAGTCATTTTCTATTGGCTGGGCTGGGAGGATTCGAACCGCCGAAATGCCAGAGTCAAAGTCTGGTGCCTTACCGCTTGGCTACAGCCCAATATTTAATTTTAAAAAATCTGGGGTGAAAGATGGGATTCGAACCCACGACCTCCAGGGCCACAACCTGGCGCTCTAACCAACTGAGCTACATCCACCATCACCCAAATGCATAATAAATTATACATACATTTCATTTCAAAGTCAATATATATTTTTTGTATATTTTTATCACTTTTATTTTATCAAAAGACAAAAACCGAACCCCAGGAAATTATCTTTCCTGGGGTTCTTCGTAGGTTTTTCAGGGGGGATTACAGAGAGAGCACCTCAACTCTATCTGCAATTTGCTGCAGCTCGCTAACCATAGCCATGTTATAAGGATTAGGAGCTAACACGGTAATGCACTTGAACTTATGCGAAAAATCGCTTGGAACAAATGCTTCACCATTAAACATCAAATCGGAAACCAAAATAATCTCCTCATATCCGTTTGCAGCAGCTTTCTTCAAAGCCTCCGTGCCACGGGTGGAACCACCAATATCCAGTCCAGCAACTTCATCTAGCTTGGCTTCTACAACTTCACTACCAAAAGCAATGATAATTGTTGCCTTCGCCTTTCTTGCAGCTCGAATCACCGCATCAATGAAACGTCGCATACTACCGGATACATCCAGCAAAACAACCGCTCCGTTTTTAATCTTCCTTTTTACAGGAGTAAACCAACCACCTCTTAAACCGAGGAGCCAGCGCAACAGAGCAAGTAGCAAAGCCAGAATTGCAATGGGCAGAGCCAACCAACACCACCATTTGCACTTGTGAACGCATTCATGGTTACAGTTGACAATCTGAAGCACGCCAGGTCCAGGATCAGATTCATCATCATCACCAGGATCCTTTTCGTCATCAGATTCAGGTTCCTCGATCACAGGATCAGGCACCTCAATTTGCACAGTGTAGGTCTTAGGCTTATATCCATCCATCAGGACTTCAACATTACCATCAATACCTGTTACAGTAAGGCTGGAGTTAACCAGACTATCCTGCAGCTCCGCAAGGAATTTTTCAGCCTCTTTGTCTTTTTCCTCACTCAAGAAGATCTGGACATCTAGGTCAGTGTAAATTCCCAGAGCACCGTACTCACGAGGATACTGTTCACCGTCTGTTACAACGATAATGTGAACGAAGCCACCTCTCGCAGCGGCATCAATCGCCTCACAGATAGAAGAGTTGCCACCCACATTGTAATTCTCATCAAGCGTAAGCTTGTGCGAATCAAAATATGCAATGGTAACATTCTCCGTATCCAGAGAAGCCATAATTTTGTCTACCGCCTCGCGGTCTTTCATAGAACCAGAACGGTCTACCAAAATGATGGTCCGAGTTTCGATCTCGATCTCATCAGTATAGGTTGCGGCCATTACGGTCAAGGGCATTACACCCACGGTCAGGATGAGCACCATCACAAAGATAAGCGCCCGCTTCAGGTTATACTTAGCAATCATAATTTCATTTGTCCCCCTTTACTAAAATTCATCTTTTGGTGTACACACCTGGCAGATGTAGCCTAATGGGCAATGAAAAATTGCTACATATATTATACCATATTATGTTAACAATTTCAAATATCTCCTTAACAAAAAGAGGTTAAAAACAGGTGCTTTGACCTACTTTTAGCCTCTTCAAATATCTTTTTATTTATTTTATACTTTCACAATGTCTTCTGGTAAGATGTTTACCAAATCATCTTTATTTATACTTGGAGCACTAGATAGTCTTAAAGCTTGATTATTGATAGATTTTTCAAACATGTTACGCACATATCTACCATTACCAAATCTAGTATCTTGTCTTGCTTCATCAAGAATTGCTTTAACTTTCTCTCTCGCCTCTTCAGTTAAATTATATCCATTTTTAGCATATAACTTATCTGCAATTATCATAAGCTCATCTAAATTGTAATCTTCAAATTCGATTACATTTGGAAATCTAGATAACAGTCCAGAATTCAAATCTAAGAACTCTGTCATTTCTTTACTGTATCCAGCAAGAATAACCACAAGTTTATCTCTGTTATCATCCATTAATTTGATAAGCGTATCAATTGCTTCTTTACCAAAGTCTGTGCTTCCACCTTGCGATAATGCATACGCCTCATCTATGAACAAAACTCCATTGAAAGCCTCTTTTACCTTCTCCGTTGTCTTCTCGGCTGTTTGTCCAACATATCCAGCAACAAGTCCAGCACGATCTGTTTCTACTAATTTGTTTGTAGAGATAACGCCAAGTTTATATAACATGTCAGCAACAGCACGTGCCATCATTGTCTTACCTGTACCTGGATTACCTTTAAATATCATATGCATAGATTGATCTTCACTTACTTGAAGTCCCATCTTCTTTCTTTCATTTGATATTTTGATTCTAGCTGCAAGCATTCTAATATATTGTTTTACAGATGCTAATCCAATTATCTCATCGAAAGCTTTTTCATAATCGAAATCACTATTTTCATTTTCAAATTTCTTTCCGATATCTTCTTCAACAATCACATTAACATCATTTATCGCCACATCTTCAATCAAAGCAATTCTGCTACTTTGATTTCTAATAATCTCATCTATAAGGTTCCTTACCATTCTACCATTACCAAATGAAGTAACCGCGGTCTTCTTAATGTATGCCATTTTTTCGGCAGCGCGAACTCTTGCCTCATCAGTAATTTTAAATCCTCTTGATGCTATCATCACATCAAAAATATCTAACAATTCTTCCGGTGTATAATCTGGGAAATCTAATTTTAGAGGGAATCTAGATTCAAGTCCAGAATTTGCTTTTAAGAAATCCGTCATTTCTTTTTGGTAACCCGCAAGAATAACGATTATCTCTCCTCTATGATCTTCCATAAGTTTAATTAACGTATCAATAGCTTCTTTACCGAAGTCATTGTCTCCACCTTTTGAAAGTGTATACGCCTCATCGATAAATAAAATTCCACCTAACGCACTATTAAATACTTCTGTTGTTTTTTGTGCTGTTTGTCCAACATACTCAGCAACAAGTTCCGCTCTAGAAACTTCTACTAATTGTCCGTTTCTTAAGAATCCCATATCTTTAAGCATCTGTGCAACAACTCTTGCAACAGTTGTTTTACCTGTACCTGGATTACCAATAAAAATCATATTTAATGATTGGGTAACATCAGCTGATACACCAAGCGTTCTTCTCTTTTCTTGTGCTTTTAAAATATGATATTGGTTTCTTAAAAATTGTTTTACATTTTCTAATCCAATTATTTTTGAAAGAGATGCTTCTAGATCAAAGTCTTCGTGTTTTTCTAAATCAAAATCTACAAGTTTAATTGTTGCATAATCAACTTCATTTTCTTTTACAATTCTAACGGCTTGATTTGACATCGCAAGTTCCATTGTGTTTCTTACAAGTCGACCATTACCATTTGGATTTTTACCTTTATAAATCTTTGATTCAAAATACTCTATCAATGGTTCATAACATTCAATATCAATTTTATATTGATTTTGAGTAGCAATCGATTCTGCAATCTTATACATTTCATCTGCTGTATAATCATCAAAATTAATTATGTTTGGAAATCTAGATTTCATACCTGTTTGAACTCTAAACATATCTTCCATTTCATCTTCATAACCAGCTAAAATTACTACTAAATTTTCACGATTATCTTCAATCATTTTTACCAATGTATCTAATGCTTCTTTACCATAGTTATCATTTGGTGAATTTACTAATGCATATGCTTCATCAATAAACAACACACCACCTATTGCAGATGCAACAACAGATCTTGTAATTTGTGCAGTTTCACCAGAACGTGTTCCTATCAAATCAGCTCTAGACGCTTCAACAAAGTGCCCTTTATCTAACACACCTAATGCACTTAAATATTCTGCAACTAATCTTGCGATGGTTGTCTTACCAGTACCAGGATTACCTGTAAAAATCATGTTAAGTGGCAACGGTGCAGTTCTCATTCCCGCTCGTTCTCTCATCTTTTGCGCTGTAATACTATCTTCTAGTTTTAGCAAATATTCTTTAACGCTATTCATTCCAATAACGTTATTTAATTTAGCTTTTACAGCCAATAATTTACTATTAGTTTTAGCTTTATTCGCATCATCCAAACATTCCTTAACATCACCACAAGCAATGTAAATTGATTCGTTTTCTGCTGTCAATACATATAAATCCGTTGTGTTAATTTTGCCAACCAATTTTTGTTCGGAAATAGGAGCAAAAATTCTATGATCTATTAGAAGTTTAATTCCATTCATTCCACTTGTAGGATTATATGCTTCTTGTAAGTAAGTTTCTAAAGACATACCATGATCAATTTTAATATCTAACTCTGCTTTACATCTTTTCTTAAAATGTTTTAAAGAGATAGAAATCATTTGTTTAATTTCTTCTGGTGTAAATTCAGAAATTTGAATAACATCTTTTATTGTTGCAAATATTTCTGGCGAAATAGCTTCTTCAAATTCTGCAGTATCTTTAGAAGAAACAAACACATAGTATTCATTATTAGATTTAACTTCTAACACACCTTTTGGAGTATTAACTTCAACCACGCCATATCTGCAAATATTTCTCATGAAAGCTTTACATGATTCACTACCCAATTCAAAATTTTGAATAATTATCGAATCTGTTCCAGCAGCTACAGCATCAATATATGTATTTACTAAGTTACCTAACATTTCTTCTTTTTTGTACATTACAAAATCAAAAACTTTAGGTTCATTTCTTGCAAGATTCTCTTTTTTCATTTCATCGTAAATATCTCTTACCATATCAGAAATGAAAACATTCTCTTTTGTAAATACAGCAATAATATTTTTAACAAATGTAGGTGTTTGTTGTTTTATTGTGTACGGTCTCTTAAATGCAAGTACCATACTATTTACAAAGTCCGCTTTCGAAATTTTTTCTAGTAAGTTCTTTTGAATTCCATCAAAAATTTCATTAACGCTTTTCTTTTTTGGTGCTTCTTTCTTTTCCTCTTTCTCTCCGTTATAAATATTCTTATAACGTTTCTCATCTATACCAAATGCAGATTTATATAAACTGATAAGTTTTTCGTCTTCATCATTTATTCCTCCACCTTTTAGCATAAAACTAATAAGCATTTTCAAAACGCTATCTTCATAAAGTTCTTGTTCAGATAGAGGCATGGTAGAACAAATATCATCAATTACAATTTTAAATCTTGCAACATAGCTTTTATTGCTTTCATGTCCACCAAAAGAAAAACCTCTTTTACTTTCAACAGCATATGTTTTCTTTAAATATTCATATTGTTTTTTAGTTAGATTTTGTTTTCTCAAAAAGTCTTCTAAAAAATCTTGCATAGCTTCATCAAAAGATGCATCATGTGATCTTGCAATATTTGCATACAAGCCAATAAAGCAACAAGAAACCTCTGGTGGCACCTCTTCACTTCTATATAATTTTCCAGAAATAATACGACAAACACTCTTACATCTTGGACAAGTTACACTCGTCATTTTTCCTGGAATTACAATTTCTGAATTACAATATGGACATATTGGTACTTTAGCCATAAATACACCATCCTTCCATATTCTATACTACCATTTTCAAGTTTTTGTAACAACCCTAAAATTAATTTTTGAACGTAAAAAAGATGATGTTTTCACATCATCTTTTAATTTAAATTTTAAACTTTTATTTTTGATAATTTCTTTGTAAGAGTTTCTTTCTTCTTTTTCAATTCATTTACTTGAGCATGATATAAATACATCAAATCTGTAACTTCTTCATCTGTTAACATTGATAAATCATATTCACCATTTTCATATTTTCTTTGTATTTCTAACATTCTCTCATTCTTCTCCTTTTCATCGGCATATTGTTCTCTCATTAAATCTATTTGTGAAGGCGATGGAGCAGATTCAATAACAACTTCTTTTGTTAGCAACTCTACATTGTCTTTCATACCAAATAAATTTCTAAAAAATCCGTTTTTATTAGATCCCATACTTCGCCCTCCTTTCTTTTACTAAAATCTACTCTCCTATGCTAGGAACTTGTTCTTTTCTCGTATGTGCGCTAATTTTTTCTTCTAGTTGTTGGCATTCCGGAATCAATGTTTCTTTTTCAACTCTTAGTGCTCTTATCATTTTTTCCATATCTTCTCTTGTCATTGCTGCCATACAAATCACCTCTTTCTACCTATAACTACCTTTATTTTAACATAATTTTCCTATTTTTTCAATTATTTTGTCTCAATTAGCATGTCTAAAACTTCAAATTCCTTGTCAAAAGTCTTATCTTTCATATAATTATTTTGCTCTTTTATATAATTTTTTAACGCTTCAAAAATCGCTTTATATTCATCGCTAACAGTTAATTTAACAGATTTTCTTTCCCACTCGCCTAAGATAACTACAACTTCTTCTTGAGTATAATCGCAATCACAAATACCGATTGCAGGAATAATCAAGAATTTTTCGTCTTCTGCTCTTTCATACAAAATCCAATTCTTCAACGTATTAACATATCTTGTTAATACGATGGCTTTTCTGATTCCTGTGTTATCATATCTTTCTTCACCATCTGCAAATTCGACAGTTTGATAATTTTCATATGATGCACCATTTCTATCTGTATATGAAACAGTTAACTTGATTTCACCAGAAGTATTTTCAGATTTTTTTCTTAATTTTAGAAGTACTACTCCGCCTTTTACTTCTCCGTCTTCATTTGTTTTTGAAGGGAACAAAGTGTTTACATGCATAATGTTCCCTGTTTCTTCATTAGCTGTGTCTGAACCATAAACTTTTTCAATTTCATAATCTTCTGAACTCAAATCTAATTTCAAATCAAAAACCATAGGTGTAACCATGAAATCAAATTCTTCGCCCATTCTTGTTTTGAAGTCTTCAGCTGTATGTACAGAATAATAGTTAGCGCCCTTATTATCTGATATTGTTTCAATTAATTTAGTATTAAAATCTACACCAACACCAATAAAAGTTGTATAAATTCCATTCTTTGAATTTTCTTTTACCATTCCTAGTAAAGAGTCTTTATCTGTGCTACCAGTGTTTGGCATAGCATCTGTTATAACAATAATTCTGTTTTCATATTCATCACTATTTTCATTTTTATATTCTCCAAACAACTTATTAGCTAGTTTATATCCAGCTTCAAAATTTGTTCCGCCACTTTCTTGAATCTCTAGAATATGTTCTTTTAATGTTGGTAAATCTATTGTAGCAACCGAATTTATTTCTTGTGCTAAATATGCTTCATCATCAAATAGAACCATACCAAATCTATCATCATCATTTAATTGATCTAGCAAAACATTTACAGATTCATTAGCAACAGCCATCTTAGATTTGTATTCTGTTTGTTTGAAAGGGTTGTCATAGTAATACTCAGCTATACCAGATGACATTGAACCAGAAATATCTAATACAACAACTAGATTTAATTTTTTACGAGCAAAATCGCTTTCCTTTATATTAGAATTTAAACCTACTGTCATATAATATTCTTCTTTTTCAGATACTGGATCTTTTGAAATCGCCGTTGAATACGCTGGCGAAAACAATTGATCTGTTTGTTGGCCTACACCAGTATCAAAAGAATAATCATAAAATAATCCATTGTATGTAATATCTGTAGATATTGGAAAATATCCTTTTTCAATATTCTCTCTAAAATTTTCTACATCTTTAGCGCCACCAACAGAAAAACCCAGATTACCAGTTGGTGCAGATGAATAGTCCATCACAGCTTGACTTGCTGTATTTGCAGATAATTGCGCACCGAAAAATCCATTTCCGCCCCAAGATTCTGATGCTGTTTCACCATTGAATTTCCAGTAATCATTTTTACCAATAACTATTTCATCCTGATTTAATAGCCAGAAAGTAAGGCCTCCTCCAATTACTAAAACTACCGCTATAATCGCAATTGCTATCTTCCAACCTTTTTTCATAATATCCCCCTCTACATAGTCTTAAGATAATTTTAACATACTTACTGTTTTTTCAAAATATTTCTTAAATTTTTCATGTTTTCACTCGTTTTTATTATATCATTTCTCACTCAAATTCACATCAAAGTATTGAAAATTCCAGAATTTGTGCTAATATAGTCGTGTCACATTTGATAAATATATTTTTGTTCTCGTTTAACAGTTCAAACGATTTGTGAAACCGCAACTCATCAGTAAAGGGGAGGTATCTTATGAGATTGCAATTTTTAGGTAGAGGATCTGGCTTTTCCAACGACCACACATCCGCATACTTTATCACCCGGGATAAAGATTTTGTCTTAATTGACTGTCCCGCTTCCGCTTTCGAAAAGCTGAAGAAAATCGACTATTCCAAATACGGAAAAATTTTCGTACTCATCACACACACGCACGGCGATCACGTTGGTGGTCTGGGACTCTTTGCTCAATATGCATACTTTGTTCTCAAAAAAGCTATTACTATTGTCGCTCCGTCCGACGATGTAAAAGCAGACCTGTTAACTCTTCTCACAATTGAAGGCAACGACCCATCGTGGTACAAGCTGGTCCACGCCGACCATCTCAAATACACATATTGGTTTGGTCACCCGATTTTGACCCACCATTCTCCTCAGCTCGAGGGAAAATGTTTTGGCTACCACTTACTCGTTGATGACGTAGATGTCATTTACTCTGGTGATACCTCTGTCATCAAACCGTATATGCCCTGCTTGTGTAACTGCGCAAGTTTTTACGTAGATGTCTCTGTACACTACGGTATGATACATTTAAAACTCGAAGATGTTCTCGACGATCTGATTGCCCTCACCAAAGTCGGCATCAGCGTTTACCTTATGCACCTTGATGATGTCGAGGCGGCCGAGAAAATCATCTCCGGAATTTCTGGTATCAAAATTGTAACAGTCAAATAAAAAAAAGCAGGTTGTCTTTCAAGGCAACCTGCTTTTTTTAATCTTCTATTGAAAATTAAAATTAAATTATATATTATAATCATAGTTTTATTATTAATTCGGGTGTCGCCAAGCGGTAAGGCTGCAGACTCTGACTCTGCCATTTCGTGGGTTCGAATCCTACCACCCGAGCCATTAAGAATCGTAGGATTCGAACACAAAATATCTACACAAAAGACCTTACTTTGAGTAAGGTCTTTTTATTTTATAATTCTTTCAAAATTTCTTCTTTTGTCATACCCAATTTTTCAAGTTCTTTTATGTTTTCTTTTATCACTTCTAATTTATCTTGTATTTTACTATCGATAACATGTTTTATATCATCTGTAACAAAAGTGCCTTTCGTAGATATTGTTACTATTGCACCTCTTTTTTCTAATTCCTCATACGCTTTTTTTACTGTATTAGGATTTATTCCAAGTGATGCCGCTAATTCTCTAATTGATGGGACTTGTTCTTTAGGTTTATATACACCATATGCGATGTATCTTTCGAATTGCTCAACTATTTGTTCATAGATAGGCAAACGACTTTGATAATCTAAATTAAACATAGTTCCCACCTCCTAATCTATCACTGTTATTACTGAAGTAGAAGTTGCTTCAGGATATATTATTTCGTTTGTTTCAATAGGCACCATATCATCTACTATATCATAATAATATTTGTCGTAATATCTACCGTACCCCTCTTCAATGTATGTCTTATATTCTTTTGATTCTTTAATTAAATTAATAATAGTATCCACATCGTTCGTGTAGAACTTGTGACCATCTAAAATTAAAGTGATATAATCTTTATCTTTGTTGCAAATATCATCTTTATGATTTACCACATATTCTTTTACACTAATTGGGCAATCACCATTATAATCAAATTTCTTATTTAATTCGTACATATCTATATGCAAATATGTTTCTAAATTTTTAGTCTTTCTTGTAAATTCAGCTGTATTTCTGTTTTCTGCTTTAGTAATGATTTCGAAAATTTCACTAGTTGTTTCTATTGGTACAGTAAATCTTTTTACATCATGATTTTCGTATCTGTAAGTTCTTACTACATCATTGTAGTTTTTATTTAAGATTTCATATAAATCTAACCATTTATTTTCAAAGAATAAGTTATTTATAGCTTCTTTCAAAGCTTTTTCCTCTTCGTTAGTTAAAATAACATCTTCTTTATATTGAACTATTCCAACATCTTTCACATCATATGTTGTGTTTGCCATAACCTCTTTTATAAATGCTTCACTAATATAAATTCTTGTGTTCTTCTCAGAACCATTTTTCATATTAATTGTTAACCAAACTCTAACTTTATTTCTGTATGCTTGATCAGATGGTATTGTAATTGCTACATCATCTTTCATACTAGAATCATAAGGTAGATAGTATGAAGAATATTGACCGCCTTCATAAAGAAGTGTTTCTATGGTCTCTTTATCTGTTATTTCATAATTTAATCCATACATATAATAAGCAATTTGATCAATTGTAATCGATTTTATATCTTCCATTTCAATTTGAGGATCTGCATCTTCGGCAATTTTTCCAACAGCACCATATACAGCTGTTGTAGCAGCTAAAGATATCGCAAGCATTCCAACACTCTTCCAAAACTTATGTTTTTTATTTGTAACTAAATCATAAATAAAATAATATACTGCGACAATTGCAATTAAAAATAATGCAGCTTGCCACTCTTCATCATCTATACAAGGAGCTAGAATCATTGCAAAAGGAATCAACGTTAAAGCTTTTACCAAGAAATGTGTATTTGGCTTTTCAAAAGATTCTCCTGCATTCTCCATCTTTTTCTTTTCAAACATAAAGTATCCAAGCAAAATATATGCAATACTTAAAATTATCATTTTTACAGTTGATGCTACACTAGGTTCATATTGCCAATATGAATTAACTGCACCAAATATTGCACTAGGCGCTGTGTATGTTCTCACACTTCTGATTGTATAATCTGCATTAACAGTATAATTTCCATCAACTAAATCATAATAAGCACCTTGCCATAAATCATAATAGAACATTGTTGCTGGTATTAAAAATAAAATTAATAAAGTAACAACAATTTGTGTTATCACATTACCAGAAACAGTCATAGCTAGGTTTGCAACTGTAAATACAAAAATGTATGCCAAACTTTGATACAAGAACAAATCCCATATCATACCCGTGAATACAACCGTATCAGTAACCGCACCTAACACCCAAGAAAGTAGGAATGTTATAAGTTGAGAAATTAGGATAAGCACAATTCCACCAATTGTATTCGTTACAAAAACACTTTTTCTGCTAATAGGCATTGAGCACATAAAATCTATATCTTTCTTTTTGAACACATATCCAAATAAACTGAAAGATAAAATAAATGGAGTTATATACATGAAAAGTATATTTGCTAAACCTAGTTCATAAAATTCTAACGCATAGTAGTATGAACTATTAAGTATAATTGTCAACGCTGTGAATATTGGCACGATAGACAAAAATAGAATTATAGCCATTTTAGATTTTTTAATGTTTTGCATTAAATATTTAAAATTAAATAATTTCATTAAATTCATAACCTAAAACCTCCATTTCGTATATAAATATTTCTTCCAAAGTTAAAGGTAAGAAGTCTAAGATAAGCGGATCCATATCTCTTAAAACTTTTTCGTATCCTTCTCTATCGCCTTTCATGATAATAGTTGCTACACTTCCTGTTTTCTTAAAGCTTAGCACGTTATAGTTTTGGAAGTCTTTTTCATCAAAGTCCTTATTCAAAGAGATTTGAATCTTAAACATATTTGTTTTTAGAGAATCAACATCACTTTCAAATAAAACTCCACCTTTATAAAGAAGTCCTAGATTATCACAAATATCTTCAAGTTCACGTAAGTTGTGACTTGTCATTATAATTGTAGTCTCTTTCTTTTGCATTTGTTCTGCAATAACTTTCTTCATGTAATTTCTAATTACTGGGTCAATACCATCAAATGTTTCATCAAAAAACATATAATCTGCATTAGTTGAAATCGCACATATTAATGCAGCTTGACGTTTCATACCCTTTGAAAAAGTTTGAATTTTTTGATTAGTATTAAGTTTTAATTTTTCAGCAAAATTCATGGCAAAATCCATATCAAAATTAGGATATAATTTGCTATAAAAAATCGCCATATCTTTGATTGTGTAATTCTTAAAGAAGAATAAATCATCTGGTACATAAACAAGTTTTTGTTTAATCTCTTCTACATCTACAAGTTCTTTACCATCAATTTCAATCACACCAGAATCCTTTTTGAAGATTCCCATTATGATTCTAAGAAGTGTAGATTTACCAGCGCCGTTAGCACCAATCAAACCATAAACAGATCCTGTTTTAATCGTACAATTTAAGTTTTCAAGAACTTTTTTGTCGCCATAGGATTTGTTTAAATCTGTAATTTTTATCATACACAAACCTCCTCTTTGTACTACTTGTGATAGCACAATTATATAATGTCTTATTTTACTTGTCAATACACTCTAAGAACATGCTCTAATTCGCCCCAGAAAGCCCATTTTTCGTTTTTTGTCCGACCCCTCAATTTTCTTAAGGTGTGTCCCCGACTAACGAAAATTTGATTACAAGGACTGTCCCCCATTAACGATATTATGTTGATTAATCTGGCAAAAAATGATAAAATATGCTCGATTTAACGGAGGGATTAAAATGAATAAAAATATAGAACTCCTTGCCCCTGCCGGCACTTATGAATCATTTTTAGCAGCGGTTGAAAATGGAGCTAATGCCGTATATATGGGTGGCAAATTTTTTAATGCACGTGCTAATGCTACCAACTTTGATATAGAAGAATTAAGAAAGATTGTAGAATATGCACATCTCAGAAATGTAAAAATTCATATTACAATGAATACTCTTTTAGATGATAACGAGTTAAAAGATGCTTTAAATTTTGCTTATGAATTATATGAAATTGGTGTCGACGCACTAATCATTCAAGACTTAGGTTTAGCCTCTATCATTCATAAACATATTCCCGATTTTCAAATTCATGCAAGCACACAACTTAGTACACACACTTTAGAAGGTGTTGAACAACTTGCTAAGCTTGGGTTTTCTCGTGTTGTTTTGGCTCGTGAATTATCTATCGAAGAAATTAAATATATTTGTGAAAACACATCTACAGAAATAGAAATTTTTGCTCACGGAGCACTTTGTGTTTCTTACTCAGGTCAATGTCTGATGAGTAGTATGATTGGTGACAGAAGTGGTAATCGTGGTAAATGCGCTCAACCTTGTAGACTTCCTTATAAACTTATTAAGAATAAAGCTGAAGTAGCACAAGGATATTTACTAAGTCCTAAAGATTTATCTTCAATTGAAATTTTAAAAGACTTACCTAATGTTGCATCGCTAAAAATTGAAGGTCGTATGAAATCTCCAGAATACGTTGCAACAGTTATTAGTACTTATAGAAAATATTTAGACAAAATAATTTCTGGCAAAGATGCAACTGTATCTCCAGATGATAAAAAAGATTTAACGCAAATTTTTAATCGTGGTGGTTTTTCAAAGGGTTATCTAAAAGGTAAAACTGGCAAAGATATGATGTGCTATGAAAAACCTAAAAACTGGGGAACTTATGTAGGTAAAGTTACTGCTTATGATGGTAAAAGATATATCGAACTTGATGATGTTTCAAAAATACAAATTGGCGATGGAATAGAAATTTGGAATAATGATAACAAATCCCCATCAACTATAATTAGTGAAATCGTCAAAAATAAAGTTGGAAGAATTTACGGCAATATTCACATAGGTGACAACGTATATAAAACATTAGATAAATCTTTAAATACACGTGCACGCGAAACTTTCTCTAGAGGTTTCGTAAGACATACTCCTGTTGATGTGGCTGTATCAGTTTTAAAAAATCAAAAAATTAAAGTTATAATAAATGATTTTAGTTTTGAATCAGAAGTAATTCCTGAAAAATCTGAAAAACAACCTTTAACCACAGAAAAATTAATTGCTCAATTTTCTAAACTAGGAAATACAGCTTTTGAAATCAAAAGCATAAACATTCAATTAGATGATGAACTATTTCTACCTGTTAGCATTCAAAACGAAATTCGTAGAAATGCTTTTGATGCATACGAAAAACATTTACTTAAAAACGATATTCATGGAATCAAAAAAACAACTTTAAAACCAATTCAAAAGCATCAAGCAAAAGCACAAAAAGAAGTATCAGTTTTCTTTAACATTTTAAAAGATGAATATGTTACATTAAAAGGAATAGATAACTACTATTTTTCGCTTAAAGATGCAATCAAAAAAATAGAAATTATAAACAAAATAACTACCAAAAATTTATCTGCAAAAAAATTTATATTATTACCTACAATCACAAAAAATAATTATGAAAAACTAATTAAAGAAAATATAAATTCACTTGTAGAAAATTTTGATGGATTTGTTTTATCACATATTGGACAATTAAAATACTTTGAAAACATCAATACAATTTTAATTGCAAATTATAGTTTTAATACTTTCAACAGCTATACAATAGAAAAATTAAAAGAACTTGGATTTTCAAAAATTATACTTTCACCAGAACTTACAGAAAAACAAATTAACTCACTTGGCGATGAACTTCCAAGAGAAATAATTGCATATGGAAATACTTGCGTAATGACATCTGAATATTGTCCTTTAGGAAGTATTGTTGGAGGATTTACAGCATCACAAAAATGCAGTGCTCCATGTGCCGCTTGTTATAAAAAAGATACTCCCGATAAGTATTATCTACGAGATAGAATGAACATTGATTTTAGAATTTTACCAGATAATATAGATTGCCAAGCAAGAGTATTTAATAGTAAAATAACATCTATAGAAACTCAATTTTTAAATGTAGATTCTATACGAATCGATTCAATCGATGAATCTGCGCAAGAATTACAACAAGCCATCGATGTTCACACATTAGGAAGGAAATTGAGTGGTGAAAATTACACGAACGGTCATTTAAATAGGCCTGTTTAGTTAAGGAGAAAATATGAATTTACACACAATGATTATGTGTTTTAGTTTAATGTTGTCATTTACAACAGGAGTACCGCACATCGTAGAATTTCCCGAACCCGAACCAATTCCTCAAGAAGTATATGTTCCGACATTAATGTATCATCATATAACAAATGACTTTTCAAATGGAGCAACAATTACTCCGGAATTATTTGAGGAACACATGCAAACAATAGTTGATAATGGTTACACACCAATATTATTTGATGACATGATAGATTTTGTACACAAAAAATATTCAAGACTTCCAGAAAAATCAGTTTGTATCACTTTTGATGATGGATATTTAAGTAATTATGAAATAGCATATCCTTTATTAGAAAAATATAATTTAAAAGCAAATATTTCTATCATAGGACACGCGATTGGAGAAAACCAATATAAAGATACCGGCTATCCTATGATTCCGCATTTCACATTAGAACAAGCAAAAGAAATGCAAGACTCAGGAATAATACAAATTGAAAATCACACATATGACATGCATCAAGAAGCATGGTTAGAATCAGGGGAATATATAAGAGAAAATGCTGTAAAGTTATCAAATGAAACCGAAGAAAATTATGTTACCGCATTACAAAATGACTATAATACTATGAAAAATATTTTTAACGATTATCTAAAGAAAGACCCTCTTGTATTCACATATCCACACGGAAAATGTACAGAACTTTCTGAAAATATTTTTAAAGAATTAGGTGTACAAATGACAATTACAACACAGCATGGCAATAACTTAATTCAAAAAGGTAATCCAGAATCTTTGTACAAAATAAAAAGATATAATATGTGTAACGAAGTTTCTTCAGAAATGTTATTAAAGTATTTAAAAATAAAATAATATGTTATTAATACAAAAGCAAAAGAGATCTACTAGCATCCTAGCAGATCTCTTTTTATATTCATTGAATTTGTTTTTATTGAGCAGCAAGTGTCTTGGCCATTTCTTCAACTGTTGTTCTTGTTAAATTTTGTGCTGAATAATCATTTGTGATTGTAACAACAGTTCCTTCTCTTTTTACTATTGTTGTTTCATTAAATTTTCCTGATGTTTCATAAGCTATTGCAGCTTCCTCTGATGGAAATTCATAAACCATATCACACATTGTAACAAGATCGTTTTCAAAATGATATACAACTGTATATTGTCCCGCATAATCAATTTCAATTGTATCTTCCGAAAATGCATATTTAACAGAAGAATCATTTACGCTTTCTCCGCTATCTGTCACCTCAACATTATTTTTATTTTCTTCTACTACGTCATCGTTTCCTTTACATCCAGCCAAAGAAAAACACATAACTAACGCTAATAACAACATTAATATTTTTTTCATACGTATCTCCTCCACTCTTAACTTAATATAATCTTATATCAAGTTTATTCTTCATACAATATTTTATTACCTTAAATATTGTGTAATCTTACCTTTTCCATTTTCATATTCGAACGCCGCAAAAGTTCCATTTACCATCGTCCATTGCGGATCAGTATGACCAACATCCACATCATAAATTACCGGAACATTCAGATCTTTTAAAACATCAATCATCGCATCTTCATATGTAAAATCCCAAATTTGTTCTTTAGAATTTGTTCTACCTATAATAAAACCTTTCGCATTTTCAAACCATCCCGCTTGCTTCATTTGCCAAAGAGTACGTTTCATTTCTAAAACAGATAACTCACAATTTTCTAAATACCAAAGCATCCCTTCCTCGAATTGTGCGCAGAATTTTTTAGTGTTATCAAATGGTGTACCGATTAAAAGTTTTATAACATCCATACAACCACCAATAAGTCTACCAGAAATTTTTACGTTCTCTGTTTGTTCGCCAAAAAGATTTTTATATACGACTTCTTCTGTGCAATTAAATTGTGCGCATGCACCTTCTAAAGTTCTATCACTATGCGCTTGAAATTTTTCAAAACTTTCTTGAGTGAAAGTTTCTTTATTTTGCACAACATCTACAGCAAGTTTAACCGTATCATCCCAAGGCTTCATTGCAAAACCTGTAAACGAGTTTGAATGTATTGTTGCAATATTATACTTAGTTGTTAAATAAAAATTTAATAAACTCACATCAGAATACCCCTGCACCCATTTAGGCTTAAATTTACTTAAATCAAACTTATCTAAGTATGGAATACTTTCCATCAAAAATTCTCCACCACGAAGAACCGGAATATATGCAATATCGTCTCTACTCCACAAACTCATAAACTCTTCCGCTCTTTTTTCTCCAGATGTGCTTACAAATTTTTCGCATTTAAAAATACTTTCAGTTTCTATTATATTAAAGCCTCTCATTTCAAAATTTTCTTTTGCACTTGAAACTTTTAAATGTCCTACTTCATCAACAGCACCACAAGACATGGCTACAGTGCCTATATTACTATTCTCTAAAACCTTTTCAGGATAAATAACTTTTGACATTTCTATCACTCCTTAATCTATATAAGACTATATCATAGATGCAATTTCACTTCAAATCTGTAACTATAATTTATCAAACAAAAAGACCGGTTTAAAATGAAATAAATTTCAAGAATATATTTCAAAAAACAACCAGTCTTTTATATCACTTATTTTTAGACAAAAAAATTGGCCGGACGAAAAAGATCATCAGGCCTAATGTGGCAAAATGGGTTGGCACCCTTTTGCTACGCTACCGGCGCAGCACGGTTCCTTCCTCATCCGCCTCTCAGCGTCCCCTAACGGGGACACTGATCGGCAGATGAAGAAGAAAAGTTTTTGTTTTATTTTTATTATCAAAATATTTAAATTTTTTCAAAATATTTTATTCAAATATTTTGATTTTTATTTTTATTCAAAAACTTGAACCGGGGGTGCCTCCCCTATGTCCCAACCGATTGCCACCTCGGTAATTTGGGACTTTTATCGACTAGCCTCTCTCGGAGTGGAGGCTTTTCTTACTCTCGATTGCCAAACATAGCGTTCAGCGCGTCCTGGGTCTCCTGATCAGCAACCTCACTGTCATCGACAGGAAGATCCAGGCTCAGGGTCAGGTCGTCAGACTCGCCACCTTCAGCAGAATCAACTTCACCTTCTACAGGCATCAGAGACAGACCGTTGTTAGCGGACTGCTTTTCATCCTCTTCGTCTGCATCAACGTCGGTTCGTGCTCCGTCGTCAACAGGGGAATGCTGATTGTTGATACCATCGTTGGTATCTTCTTCATGATCATCGTCTTCTTCCTCTTCTACCACAGGCATCAGAGAAAGTTCTTCCTGTGCGGAATGCTCGGGATTATTCTCCTCTTCCGGTACCTCATCAGTACGATCACCGAGGTTATTCAGTTCATCCTGGTTATCGGCAACAGGATTGGGATCCTCGTCGCCTTCCGGGACAGTGTGTTCGGGTTCAGGAGTCTTATCGAATCTCCAAGAACCAGTAACAGTTGCGTCACCCACTACAGTAAAACTGTTGCTAGTCCAGCCACAGAAAACCCATTTGCCACCAGAAACCTCCACGATAGTCGTAGAGAGCTTAGGAGCATTAACAACATCACCCTGCTGGGCAACGATCGTTGCAGGCTTCAAACTATTTACAGAAGCGGGCAGATTCTTACCATTGGTATTGCTTACAAACTGAAAATTAACAAAGTAATCTTCCACAGGGTCAGCCAGAGTCAGCTTTTCAACAAACTTCCAGCTACCCGTGAAGGTAACATTGCTGGTTACGGTAGCACTATTTCTGTCCCATCCCTGGAACTTCCAAGTGCCATTGGCAACTTCAACTTCTACTCCGCTAAGGTTCTTAGGAGCAACAATGGTGCCCTCCTTAACAGTAACATTTGCAGGCAGGAAGCTCAGAACTTCCTGAGGTACAGTTTCACCCTTAGTTCCCACGAACTTGTAGGACACAGTGTATTCCTTTACAACAGGAGGCTGCTCTTTAGCCTTGAAGGTCCAGGAACCAGTAACAGTGACGTTAGCAGAAACGGTAACTTCCTTCTTGTCCCAACCATTGAAGGTCCAGGTTCCATCAGAAACCGTTACAGTGTTCTGAATGGAAGGAGAAGTAACCTTTGTTCCTTCTACCACAGTTTTTGCTGCGGGCAGCAGATTAGTAACTTCCTTAGGCAGGTTATTATTGCTGAACTTGTAAGTTACAGTATATTCCTGCTTCTCGTCGCCATCACCTTCACCGGCTTTTTCGGTGAAGATCCAAGTGCCGGTAACAGTTACGTTACCCTCAACCTTAACAGAAGTCTTATCCCAGGACTTGAAGGTCCAGGTTCCTTCTTCTGTTTCAACGCTCTTAAAAGTGAAATTAACCTTGTAGGTCTCACCCTCAGTAACGTTTACACTCTTAGGCAGCTGAGACAGCACACCATTGGGCAACTTATTGCCATTTGCGGCAACAAACTTGAAAGAAACTGTATAGGTTTCCTTTTCGGGTTCTACAACAGGAGGTTCAGGATCCTTCTGCTCGCCGCAGATCCGGATGCCATAAAATCTCTCCTCTACACCAGACTCGTTCACGACGGTCCAAGTGCAGGCAGTAGCGCGAATGATTTCCCGCTCCTGGTAGTTCAGAAGGAGCTCAGTCATCTGACCGTCCATTCTAGTCCAGGAATTGGGTCCCAGTGCCAAGTTGCCTTCGTCAGAAGTCAGATCCTGAATTCCCCAATTGGTGAACAGGTTGGCTTCATGATGCCACTTGCCACAAGCACAAAGCTCGATTGTTGCGCCGGTAACCTCACCTGCGTGTGCAGGCTTGTTCTCTACACCATGCTCGAAGATGGAAATAGCCCCGTAGGGATTTACCATTACGTTCATGGGTACGAGCAACTGCTGCTCCTCTTCAGACTCCACAGCAAAGTCACCGTGAACGTAGCTGAGATCAGCAATTGTTGCACCTTTAGGCGCAACTCTAACTCTGCCGTCTTCGGTCAGAATCAGGGTCATGAGCTCTTCAAAAGTGAAGGGAGCCTTCACTTCTTCATCCTTAGGCTCAGTAGGTACTTCTACATCTTCGCCTTCAGTCGGCTCAGTGGGTTCAGTACCTTCAGTGGTAGGCTCTGTAGTTCCAGTGGAATCTTCTACCTGAGTGTTGCTGGTAAACCAGCCAGCTACAGTATTCCGGAAGCTCGGAACAACTGCAACTATGATTGCTACTACCAGAATGATGCTGGCAATGATCATTAATGTCCGTTTCATAAATCAAATTAATCTCCAATCTTTTTTAATTTAGTCGATTTTCTATTATACGCCCCCAAATATGGAGTAATAGAGCGGAGCGACTAGTCTCCGAACAATGAGTCTGTTAAGACTCGGGGTAGTTTTGGTTTAACATATAGCTATTATGCCTATGTTGTCACCTCCTTCGATGTTCTCTATTAAAAACAGTCTCTCACCACATATACATTGCACGAAATGCATACATGTCCCATGAAACTGGTAATGGGCGTACCAATACACAAACATATTAGTACACATATATTTTAGCATGTTTATGTCAAATTTTCAATAGTTTAACATAATAAAAACCCTAATTTTTCAATATTTAGCACGATTTTCTATGACAAAAAAACGCCAAAAGAGGGATGGCTGGTAGCCACCCCTCTTTTCCGAGTAGTTTTTACTTGTTCGGCGAAGGCACAATAACGGGGATTACTCCCTCAACACCTTCGGGCGCGTCGTTGCAGTATGCAAAGCCGATTTTGATGATCTGATCACCATTTTCATCGGTCTCATACCACCATCTAAACGCAGTTTTCAGTGCATTGAAGGACTCTGCACTGAATGTAACAACTTCCAGGTCTCCCTGGGTGCGGACGAAATATCCGCTTAACAATCCATTGCCATGCTTGCACACAGCAATTTCAATAGGCTGATCGTCTACCGGAACATACTCACTGTTTGTAGCTACTCCAGTCTGTGCTACGCTCAGCTTGTGTCCGGAAAGAAATACGGGAACCTTTACGTCTCCCTCAATTTCAGCCCATTCCCAACTACCGGGGAAAGTGTCCATGGCGTATGTTTCAACACCAGGTGCAGCCATGTTATGGCCACTCTCAAGGATTTTGCCATCCTCAGTCACCACGAAGTGCATCGTCAGCACCAGCAACTCCTCAGGTGTATACTCATTGTCGCCATCTTCGCGAGCGGCGATTTCATTGAGCATCTTCTGAATTGCGGCCATGCGCTCCTCTGCCGGCAGATCTGCGATTGTTTTGTCACCAGTTTCTTCTCCATCAGTAGAGTCACCAGTTTCGCCATCTGCGGAACCCGCGGTTTCATTTCCCTCAGGGGTAGTTGCATTGGGATCGTCAGTGGGTACCGTAGGATCGTCACCAGGCTTGTCTTCGCTACTGAAAATGCTAGTAAACCAGCCACCAATAGCATTCCGCGTTGCCGGGATTACCGCCAATACGATTGCCACCACCAAGATCACCGCTAAAATGATTGTTACAATTCTCTTTGCTGCCATTTCAAAATACCTCCTTGGCCATTATTTTGCATATGAATTGCAATATATATTTTACCAAATTTTGCCCTATTTTTCAACAGATTTACATAATTTTAAGCCGTTTTAAGTAATTTTTCCTTTTTCCTTCTCTTTTTTTATTTTCAAAAACTGACCTTCATAATTAAAAACTTTGACTTTTATTACCACTATTATATAATCTTTATAGGAGGTTGATTTTATGATTATTTTGCATTGCGCATTACAACAAACTTGGGACTTAGCAACTTCAACAGGCGAATACGGTACTAGCTTAATCGCTTCAGAAGGTCATTTTTCTTGCTACAGACCTTCAGACGTAAACAGTACTAATTTCTCATTTCCAACTATGATGAGCTATGTTATATTGGCAATCAATACTGATAAATTAGATCCTAGCATCATTTCAGAAAGTGGTGAGGCTTTTAACATTTCAAAACCTATCCCACTTGATGCGATTGTTTCATTAATTCCATATACATTTGATGATAATGATAAATTCTGTGTAAGCCCTGAAATCAAAGATATGACTATCGTTAATAAGGTGCTTAAACAACTCGAAATTTCACTTTCATCACTACAATATTTTCATGGTGGAACAGCAAGTAGAATTATTTTAGTTAATGGTTCATATATCATTAAACAAAATAATCCTCAAACACTTGAAAGCGAAACAATTTTTTCAACACATTATCCAATACCAAAATTACAGCACGTTATTTTTAACGCTCCAGATTACAGTTATGTAGTATACAACTTCATTCCAGGAGACGTTATGCACGTTGTTGAAGATGTTCCTCAACTTGTTGAAAATATATTAGAAATCACAAAAACATATGTATCATATGATTGTGAAGGCTTTGGTTATTTACACAGCTTAATGCCTACGTGGGCAGAATTTATGAAATCTGAAGTTAATGCTTGTAGCTTAACTTCTACTCTACTTCTTGAATTTTTACCACAAGCATATGAAGCTGTTGAAACTCTAAAGAAGTTTGAATTTGAAAAGAAATTAATACATGGTGATTTTGGCACACACAATTTTATTAAACAAAACGGTAAATTCGTTGGTGCAATCGACCCTATTCCAATGGCCGGAGATGCACTATATGACGTTATTTACGCGTTACTAAGTAACGTAGATTGCTTATCACAAGCAACAGCTGAAAACATTGCAAAACTAACTGGAGAACCAGAAGAAAAAGTTAAAGCTTTGTTAGTATCTTTGCTATTTTGTAGAATGTCTACATGCTTAAAACACCATAAGGAAGACTTTGAAACTTACGTTAGTTTCTGGGACGATATCACTAGATAAGGAAGGTCAAAATGAAAGAAAAATTTATTGAATTATTAAAAAGTACAAATAGAGAAGGTATTGATAACCTTATAGAATTTTTAGAAAAAACAGATTTTTATACAGCACCTGCAAGTACTAGATTTCACAACGCTTTTGAAGGTGGCTTGCTTGCACATAGTTTAAATGTTTATACAGCATTAAAACAATTAGTAGGAACTCAATGGTCTGACGATACAATCATAATTGTTGCTTTACTTCATGATCTTTGCAAAATTAATACATACAAAGTTGATTTTAGAAACAAAAAAGATGAAACAGGCACATGGGTGAAAGAACCTTACTATACAATTGATGATTTAATGCCACTTGGACATGGCGAAAAATCTGTAATGCTTATATCTGAATTTATAAAACTTTCAAAAGAAGAATTATACGCAATCCGTTGGCACATGGGCGGTTTTGAAGCGAAAGAAAATCACAACTACGTATCAAAAGCTTATGAAAAATATCCACTTGCAGTATACACACACATGGCAGATATCATGGCAACATATATTTTAGAAGATAAATAAAATGTGAAAAGTCGGTGAACAGGAGTGTCCCCGACTTTAAATTTTCGCACTTAAGGGACAGCCCTTGTAATGAAAATTTTTTATTACAAGGGCTGTCCCCTACCGTCGAAATTTAAATTGTTAGTACTCCGTTTGGAGAATCTATTATCATGAAGATTTCTTCTTCGTGTCCGTCTTCGACATTTATATAAATCAAAAATTCATTCTCTTCAACTTTACCTTTAAATTCATACGTTAAAATCTCAGTCTTGAAATCCGTTGGTATAACTGCTTTTCCAGCACTTATAATTTCTATGTTTTTATTAATACTGTTTCTAGCTTTTTCAATTGAAATCTTCGGTTTTACAAATTTTCTTTCAATATGAGATGAGAAATAACTTTGCGCTTCCATTCCTAAAACTTCTCCTGTATCTAAAGCAATTTTTATCTTAACTAAATCCGGATAGCAGATTACCCCATCTTGTTCATGCGCAAAATTTATAGTCACAGTTCCATTTTGTTTTATATAGTAAGTGTCCTTCATATTTTCAAAATCATATGCATCAAAAAAATCGCTTGCTATTGACTTCGCCATCTCTACAGAAATAAATTCTCCTTGGGATTCCCTATCTTTCATAAACCATATAACTTTTCCACCTTGTACCGACACATCAAAATACAAATTAAATCCATCACTTAATTGAACAGTAAAATTGTGTACCGGAATAATTGAATTTGTTATGCCTTCATAAGATATTTTTTCTATCACATCTTTATCTGCATAACTATATATTATTTTTTCCGCCTCTTCTCTAGTTATCTCTCCACTGCCTAATCCCAACGGTTTCACGCTTGTCATATGGTCTGAAAAAGGTCCATCATATATTAAACCAGAATAGTCTTGCATGTCTTCTTCTATCTTTCCAAAACTATCTTGAGAAATATTAGCAACTTGCTGTGCATAATCTGAATTTTTATTTTCTTTAGTAAGTTCCTCCCATGACAAACTGCCATTGTTCATATCCAAAAGTATGTCTATAAGAGTACTATTCATCACACCCGCACGTTCATAAAAATCTTTTAAATTTTTAAAATCTTCTTCATCAAGCGGCTCACCCTCTATACTATTTTTAGAAAGTACATATGAATAATCACTTAATTGATTCAAATACTGCACCACTTTTTCAAGTGAAACATGTGTTATTGGAATTTGTGAAAGTGCACTTTGAGCAAGATCTGCTTTTCTCCAAATTTCGGTTAAAGTCTTAGCCGCATATTCTGGCGAACTAGATATTTGAGCTTTAGCAAGTAATGTCTCAACATTATCCATATATTCAACCAATTCATACATAGCTCTTGAATACGACGATTCAAGCGTTTCCACAGTTTTGTTATTTTTGATTTGTAATAATACACATCCTAACACTAACGCTATAATTAGTACCAAAGCAAGTCTTGCTGCATTTATATCATCAAGCTTTTGATTAAAAAAATTATCCATTTTCATCTCTCCTTTTCGCTACTTTTATTTTGTTCAGCGAAAAGAAAAATATACTTTAGTTAGTAATTTTTTCTTAAACAAAAAAACTCTCGAACATCAACATTCTTGTTGCATGCTCAAGAGTTTATTTTATTGTCTAACTATACATTCCAATTTTATATCTACATTTCTTTCAAACATCGTATAAAATATATCGTTCATTATGGCGGTAACTAAATTAACTACACTTCCTACAGATTTGAATTTACATTTAACTTCGTATAAATTTTCTGCTACTAAAACAACTTTTATGTTGTTATTATATAACTCATTTAAAACCATTAGTTCGATGTCTGAATTATATACTTCTTCCATTATCTTTTCTGGTTTGCTTCCAAACTTCAAAGCAATCCTTCCAAGCGGTGAAATAATATATGCTTTTTCAGCATATTCACCAATTTTTTTAGCTATCATTTCTTTAATATTTTCATCTAACTTCATATATGCAAAAGACACCTTACACATGCCCTCTTCCGCAAACGAGGATGCCTCAAAATACGAATTTTCATTAATAAGTCGACTAACATTGCTCAAGCCAAATTTTTCGACAAATTCAGCCAAATATTCGCCAAACTTCAAAATGAAATTACATATTGCTATAGCATTGTGTTCATTATCATCTTCCATTAAATCAAAGTCTGCATATTTCTTCATATAATCAGCATGAGTTAAAAACGGATCTACATTATTAGTAAGTAATTTTATATATGTTGGAATATCATAAACATTTCTAAGGTCGATTGATTTCGCGTTGCACCATTTAACAAAAGCAAATGCATTAAGTGCATATTTAACTGGCTTTTCTTTAGAAATAAAATCATTAATAAGTTCTGAATTTATTTTATTTATACGCACAGCATATGTCTTTTTCGCCGCAGTAATATATAGTCTAGAAAAAGATTCATTCACATATATACTTACCGCATTATATGATTCGATTTCAGATTGTTTTTCGGCAAATTCCTCATCGTCATTTACATATATAACTTCGTTATCAAAATCCACAGTAAATTTTGCTTGAATTAATGCTTTTAAAAACATCTCGATTTCATCTGGAGTTTGTATCGCTTCAAGTTCTCCCTCTAAGGTTTTTGTTCCATTTAATCTTCCTGATAAAAATGCTGCTTTATTTTCCAAATCTTTCACCTCACCTTGCGCTTATAATATCACAGGTTTACAAAAAAATAAAGCAACTAATTCTCATTAGTTGCTTTATCGTAATTATTTATTTGGATGATCCCCATAAAAATGTGCGTTTCTAGCTTGTTGATTTTTAATATATTCATCACTATATGATTCTGTAGGATCACCTTTTCTATCAAATCCCATTTCTCTCATCATTTCTTCATGGTCATCTATATTTCCACCAATGATGCTCAATACAACATTTCTCTTAGCTCTACGTTGTGCTTCAAGATACTCTTCTCTAGTATGACCTTCAAAATATTCTGTTGTGGTATCTAATTCTCCTTCTGTTAAAACATTATATCCAACATCCGCAGATTCTTCAGCTAATAAGTCGGCTGCGATATCACTAATAGCTGATGATTCAACCTCATTAGACGCAACTCTTGCAGCAGCAATTCTATCTTCAATTTCTTGAAGTTTAGCGTTTCTTTCTGACTCATCTTCAATGCTCATCGCTGAAAGTAATTCATGTGCTGAAACTTCATCATCAAAATAACCTTCTCTTGATGCATCGCCAGCCATTTCTCCAACGATTGCAGCAGCTTGTGTTCTTGTGTTTTTATTAGCAGCAATTGATGGATCACCTTGCAATCTGGCAGCTAAAGCATGTCTTAAAACTTCTGGATCCACATCTAATGTTGAAATCATCTTTTGTGCAACTTCTGGATCTATAGTTCCATCTTTTTCTGCTTCCATAATCTTATTTAAGTGACTCATGTATTCTGATGCATCATACACACCTGCGCCACGACGTTTTATTATTAATACCGATCTTGCTAAATCTTTTTCATGATCTGAAGGACCACCTTCTCTTCCCATGTACATTGACTTAGCAAATTCATTTGCTTCTCTTCTTAAGTCACTTCTTTCATCTTTTCCAGCAGATTTACTACCAAAAGCAAAGCTTCCAGAAACACCAGATAATTCTCTCATTGTTGCTTCAATTTCATCATGCGCACTTTGTTTTGGATTTGGATATTTTGAAGCTCCTCTTAATGCCATATCCGCAAGAAGCATTCTTCTGTATCTGTTTTGATCTTCTTCTGACATTCCTGCCAAAGTATATCCAAGACGTACTTGTAAATGACGATCAATTTCAACTTTATCTGTTCCTGCAGCAGCCATAGCAGCAACTTCAGATTGCATTGCTGACATATCATCCAATTGAGATTGTGTAAGATTCATGTTGCTTCCGTTCATTATCGCATCGCCAATCTTTGTACCCTTTGCTTGTTGTAATACTCTATATGCATCTGCAAGTTCTTGAGCACTTCTTGATTGAGGATTATTAACAGCGGCAGCAGCATTTGCAACTCTTGTAACTTCTGCTTTTTGATCTGCTTTTTCTTGATCTGATAACGATGTATCCGCATCAATTCTTGCCATTTCTGCTTGGGCACCATCAAGTCTTAATCCTGCATTTGGTGCCGATGATGCAGTAAATAATCCTAATTTATCCGCAACATTTAATTTTACTCCAGCAGCTTTTGCCTGTGCTGAAGCTGTTCTAATTCTATTTACAGCAGTAGCTGTACCTGTTACTGGAGCAGTAACAGCTTTTGCCGCACCTTTAACAGCTGTAGCAACAGCCATAGCTCCAGCAGCTGTAGCAGCAAGTGATTTTACCGAAGGTGATTCTTGTGAGAATATCTTCTTAATAATTTCTTCACCTGTGAATAAGAATGTTGCACCAGTTATTACTAATACATAATCATACATTCCACCTGGAGTTTTTGCTGAGTAAATTGTACCTACTACAAAAATATATACTATCGCGTGGAACGATTGAATAAATACGTTTACTATAAATTCTTTATTCCACTTCGTAAATGATTGCGATTTTCCATCTCCAACTTTATCTAAAACATAGAACGTCATGACAATTGGGAATATTGAAATTAAAAATCCAACCATTAAAATTCTCTTATAATAGTGTATTGCAAGTGTGATTAACTGCCAGGTCAAAATCAAGTAAGTTAATCCTAACGCAAGGCTTCCTGTTTCATCAGCATCTCTTGCAATTTCAGACATGTAGTCTGTTCCACTTCCGTCAAACGGACTTTCACTAAAATCTAATTGTGATAAATCTGTAACGTGTGATGTATTTACTGCAGATGGTGTTCCAACAGAAACACCCGCCAAGATACCATTCTTTGAACCTTCTACAGTTTCTACAAAAGCATCATTCATCTTAATTGTATACTTAATTACATATGGATAGAAGAACAACATTGCAACACCTGCTACCCAATACATAAACAATGTTTTATATTGTGCAAGATTTTCACCAGTAGATGAAAGCATAATTCTTATACCCATGTATACAAGCATTATCATGTATACAATAATAGCCATCTTCATGAATATTGCATACCATTGATTAATGGTTTCTGCAAGTCCGCCTTTACCATCACCTTTTTTACCCCAAATCAAAACTGATGTTTTACCATCTTCTTTACCAACTCCGGTTGCACCAGGCGGCGATTCCATAAAGAAATCAATCTTTGTGTCAGGGTAATTGTTAAATACAAAGTCATCTATCGAAACCATTCTACCTAATACTTTTGAGATAAGCCAGTTAATACCATTAGCAAGGCCTGTAAACATTTTTCCTATCATACCTTCTAATGAGCTTACCTCTCCATCACCTGCATAAACCGCAACAGGAGAAAGCGATGTGAATAGCATCGCTATGACTAGTATAATACTTATGGACTTAAACATTTTTAACACCTTCATATCGCGTTTCCTCCTATAAATTTAAATGCTATGCATTTTCTGCTTTAAACTTTTTGAAACGATCTGTTAAAGATCCTTCTTCTCCAGCTTTTGCAACTGAAGTTCTACCTTCATATTTTGCACGTTTAGCTGCTATAGCTTGTTCACGTGCAACTTCATATGTAAGTACTTCTCCTGATGATTTACTTCCTGATGATTTACCTTTTGATTTAAATGCTCCACCTATAGCAGATGCAACATCTCCTCCTATATCTGTTACCACACCTTTTGCACCTTGATATACACCATCACCAATAGAATATCCTGCTAGTCCAGTGATACCTGAACCTGTCATACCTGTTGTTATAAGTCCTGAGCCAACTGCCATTGGCATTCCTACTGCAATATCCACTGCAGCTTCTGCTCCGGCTTTTACAAACTCACCCATACTAGCTAGTAATTTGCTACTTGCTTCTTCTCTATCTTGATGTGCATGTGCGGCAATTGAAGAAGCAACTGCACTTCTTACTGAAGCCTCTTCAGAATCACTTAATGAAATTAATCCTTTAGAAGCAATTCCTTGTACAACTTCTCTAGATCTTGTAACCGGTGTAAATCCAGATTGTAAATCTGACGGATCATAATGTAACATACCTAACATTACATCATCCGCTGATAAACCTTGAACATAGTCTATTGAACTATCTAAAATCGCTCCTCTATGAGGATCGTTACCAGCAATAAGCGAAGGATCATTTAAAACTTGAATTCTTACATTAGACTCCATATCATCTAATGGATATTTTAATCCTGCAAGAATTGAAGTTAATTGATCATAACCTTCTGATCCCGGTGGGAATGCAGATTGTAATCTCTTAATGTTATCGATATGATCTACAATTTCAGATGCAGTATATTGACCCAAATCAATTTGATTTAGTGCAACAACCGAACATGAAATTTGGAATAACGAATTTTCTTCAAAAGCACTTAATTTTGTTGATGTGTCTGGATCTGCATTTGGATTTTCGGCCTTAGCTTTTTCTGCTGCTTCTTGTTTTGCTTTTTCAACATTTCTTCTAGCCAAATCAACTTCTGCTGGTGTATTTACTGGAACAACCCATTTACCTTCTGTAGAAGCTGTTGGAGTATTTCCTACAACAACAACGGTTGGTGAAGAAGATGTTGGTTCCGTTCCCATTACAACTTCTGGTGCTGAAGTATCTCTTACAAATCCATTAATTACTGCCCTTTCTTCTTGATGTCTGCCCGCTGTAGCCATTATCTCAGCACCTAAAGAAAGTCCATCTGCATTTTTGCCAAATGTACCAGAAATAGCAGCTCCTGCCAAATCTTTCATCTCCTTAAATGCAGCCAATACTGCACCTGGTGCAGAAGCTACCGCTCCAGGAACTTGTGCAGCTGCATCATGTATATCCATACCAATTTCCAAACCTTTTCTTGTAAAGAAACTATCTGCATCATCTATTTTAGCTGGTATATCTTTAATTCCATGTGCTGCATTTACCAATCTTTCTGTAACTTTAGGTGATGAAGCAACTGAACCTCCGATAGCTCTAATAGAATCTTGCAGTACAGCTCTTTCCCCTTGTAATGAAGCAAGGATTCCTTCTGTCAAAGCTTCTTCTTCCTTCTTCTTTCTTATTTGTTCTGCCATTGAATTTTCAATTACTGCAGCGGTCTCAGCAGCTTTTCTTTGTCTTGCAGCATCTTTTTGTCTTGCTAATTCTCTTAAGTCTACTAACTCAATTGTATTTGCAAGAGCTTCTTGCTCTTCTCTATGTCTTCTTTGTCTTGCAGCATCAGATTCTACAATTCTTTCTGATCTCATAGCACCTTGATATGCCGCGTCAAGATCTTTTGCAATCTTCTTGTCTGCATTAGATGGTAAAACAAGTTTTACTCCTGCTTTCTTCAATCTTTCTCTGCTCTCTCTTACTGCATTTGCAATTAATACTTGTGTATCATTTGCATCTTTAAGCGCTGCAAGTGCAGCACGTTCTTTAGCTCTAGCAGCTTCCAATTTTGCTGGATCGCCATCTGCATTTTTTATATCTTTTCTAGCTGCTTCTAAATCAGCTTGCGCTTTTTTAGCATCTCTACGAGCAGATCTCGCAGAATCGTATGTAAATGTTTTTCTTGTTTCATTCCAATCAGCTCTTGCGTCTTTTCTTGTCTTTTTAATTGCATCTTTCGCTCTTTGTGAAGTTCTATGTGCTTCAGCGGATGCACTAAAGTTTGGAGGACGAATCAAAATACCTCTACTTCTTAATAATGCACCTTCCTCTGATTTCATTTGGTCATAAGCTCTTGTTGTTCCAGTCTTGCCTTCTTTCATAATTGTACGAGCTGTAGACAAATCATTTCTTACCATTTTAGTTAAAGCTCTTAATTCTTGTCCACGAGCACGATTTACAATTTGGAAGTTGTAAGCTGATTCGGTACGACTTCTAGAAAGTTTAATGCCATCCGCTCTTAATTGATTTCTTCTAGCATTGCTTTGTCTTAAAATCTCTTCAGCCTTATTATTTAATCTAGCTTGCTCTGCAGCATTCGCACCACGAGCTTGTTTTCTTAATTGCCTTATTTTAGAAACTTCTCTACCTTGTTCTCTAAATTCGCGGAAATTAGCACCAATATTCTTTTTTAGTTGACCCGGAATTTTTCCTGCATTTTTAATTCCATTTCCTATATTAGTTGCCTTTCTAGCGAAATATTTTTTACCTTGATTTACTCTTTCTAGTGCACCAACACCATTAAAATAAATACCTCTATCCGCATATGATTGTCTTAATCTTTTTGCTTCTTCTACTCTTCTAGCTCTACCTTTGAATGGTACAAATGCCATCGCTTCTGTCCATCCCATCTTCCAGTTAGCAGCAGCTTGTTGTTTAGCTCTAGTGAATCTGCCAACCATGTTAGCACCTTTATTAACAATCTTGCCTCTTAGGCTTGTATCTTTAGGTTGTAAAGCAGCTCTAGCAAGCGCCATTCTTTCAACAGAAGCATTTTGTCTAAATGTTCCGCTATATCTACCACCTTTTTTAGTTCTATCACGTTTTGTGCCAGTATTTCTAATGTTAGCAGCACCAGCAGCTGGCTTCTTAAATTTCATTTGAGAAGCTAAACGTAATCTTTCTAAGTTCTTAGCGTCACCTAAAACGCTTCTAGCAATTCTAGCAGCTTCTGAACTGTTATTACCTTTCATTTGTTCTAATAATATTTCAATATTTTCATTTAATTGTACGTCTGTTAAGCCACCAGCCATAATAGCGTTTGCAGCAGCTCTAGCTTCAAGCATAGATTGTAATTCTGTAACTTGATCCTCTGAAAGATTCTCAAATACTTGTGCAAGGGCAGCATCTTTTTCTGCACCTTCTTGCATATTCATTACATCTAAGATTTGATCAAGCGCAGCATCTTTCTCTGCATCTGTTGCATCCTTAGATAATGCTGTTTGAGCAGCATCTGAAAGTGATTGTGGTGCATTCATATCAGCTGATTCTGGAGCTGTTTGAGCTGCTCTTTGAGCTTCTAATGCAGCGTCCATTTCAGCGCCGGCTTCTTTCTCATGTGCAATCTTTTGATCTAATCTTGCACTATTCACAGCACCTAAAGCATTCTTAGCATGTGCAAGTTTACTATCCTTACCAAACATCGAATTTGCAACGCCAGCAGCGCTTTCAATTGCGGTAGCAGTACCTTTGGCTTTCGCCATTGTAGCACCAATACTTTTTACAGTATTACCGCCGCCACCTTTTCCAAGGTTAAATAATCCTCTAAGCATTTCATCGCCTTTAGATACGAATGAAAGTAAGATAATCATTAATAGCCAGTTTCTGCCCGCAGATTTTCCTAACTCAGTGATAAATGCCATACCAATTACATAAACAATCGCATGGAACGAGTTAGTAAATACGTTTAAAGCAAACTCTTTATACCAGTTACCAAACGCCTGAGATTTTCCATCACCCAATTTATCAATCGCATACGAGATTGTAACAAATGGGAAACATACAATTAAGAATACTATAATTAATAAACGCTTAAAGTAAATAATTAATAGCATTAATACTTGCATTACCATTACCGAGAAACAGATGGCATACACTAGCCAACCTTTCTCCCAGCCATCTTTAAACATAACAGACATATAGTCTGTACCACCTTTTAAGGTGTTTATAATACCTTGTACACCTGATTCCATACCAGACATACCACCTGCAGCAGTTTGTGTAGATGGCTGTTGCATCAAACCGCCAGCAATGGCTTTGTTATTATATATATATTCTACAAAAGCATTGTTAATAATGATTGTGTATTTCATTATGTATGGGAAGAAGAATAATATTAGTATACCTTCAATCCAATACCACAAATACTCTTTGTATTTTGCTTGTTTATCTGTTCCTGCATTTAATAAAATTCTTACACCTACATACAACAAAATTACCATGTAAGCAACTACTGCAATTTTTACAAAGAATGAATAGAAATCATTTACTGATTTTGCAATAGTACCAGAAACACCAGGGTTTCCTATATATGTATTAAATTGTCCCATTCCTTGGAATAGGTTTAGTGATGTATTTGGATATTTATTAAATATCAAAGTCTCTACCGTTAGTGGCATACCCGCCGCCAAACTTATCAAGAAGAATAGTCCAGTCGCAGCCAATAAGAATACATACGAAATCGCACGTTCAATAAGGTTCGCTGGTTCTGGAGTTATTTCCTCTTCTTCAGCGGCATATACTACCATATCTGTACTTGGAGTAGGTAATATGCCAAAGAAGCCTATTACTAGCGCTAATCCAAATACTATTAACTTTGTCCAAAGACTCTTCTTCATATCACCCATCTCCTTTCCTTTTTATTCTTCAGTATGACTTACTGACGTACTTGAACTTACTCCAGTACTTCCAATAGTTCCTTTCACACTTGCTTGTCTTGAGGCAATTTGTTCTCTAAATGATTGTTGTAGTGCTGATTTTTCTTGATCCTTTGCAGCTTCAGCAGCAGTCTTTGGTCTTGGTTGATCAGCAGCTTGTGTGGCAGCATTTGCATTTGCCGCAGCTTGAGTAGGCCCTTGAGGAGCTCCTGTTGGTTTTTGAGCATTTTGATTTCCTTGTTGTTGACTTTGATTGTTTTGTGTTGTTGGAGCTTTCTTTGTATCACCAGAAGATTTATTATCTGCCTTTTTAGCACTCTTCTTAGGTTTACCAGCAACAACATTACCAATAGCAGAACCAACCATAAAGTCTTGTGGATCTCCGCCAGCAGCTAAACCAACGCTCACTGCAGTGGCCGCACCAACTAAGTTCTTAGCAATTTGTCCACGTCTTGCATACTTCTTCATTCTTTCATTACGTTTTTGAATCTTCTCTCTCTTCTTCTTCTTTGCATCATCTTTCTTAGCATCTTTTTCATGAAGTTCTTCTAAACGTTTCTTAGAATCTTCTGTGTTACCACCGCGAAGTTCATCTCTCTTGATCTTATTATCTCTCTTAGCTCTCTTAGCTTCAGTTTTCTTATCTTGCTTTTCTGCTTTTTCTTGATTTCTCTTATTCTTTTCATCATATTTTGCATCAACACCCTTAGCTCCTCGTGTTGCAGTTTTGGCAATAGCACCAGCGGCAGCCACAGCAGCAGCACCTTTAGCAGCAGAACTTGCCAAACTTCCAACTGTATTACCTTTAAGTCCAAGCATTGATTTAATGATACCTTCCATTGGGAAGATTGCAGTTATAGCAAATAATAGGAATAACCAGTTATCTGCATCTGCTTCATATATTCTAAGTCCAGTTTCAACCAAAGATACATATAACAAAGCATGTACTGATTGAATAAATACATTTATTAAGAATTCTTGTATCCAAGTCTTAAACGATGCCGGCTTATCTATTCCCATAAATCGTTCAAATGCATAGAACATAACTACAAGTGGGAATAAGATAATTAAGACTGCTGTCATAATCATTCTCTTATAGTATAAGAACATCAATAGTACTAATTGATACATTAAGATATACCATAATGCAACAATTACTAATCTATATGTCTTAGCCGCTCTCGTCTTCATTGCATTTTCCAAGTCAATGTTCTTTGTGAACAGAGCTAACGCATCTTCCATTTCTGCTAATTCTTCCATATATTGATAATATTTTATCCAGTTATCTATACGTCTTTGGAAGTTTGATGCAAGCCAACCGTAAGCGTCAGTGAACAAGGTGTCAATGCCCTCAAGAATCGAATCTTTAAGTGCGTATGCAGCTTCTTTTTCAGCTTGTTCTTTTGCCTGTTCTTCTGCAATTCTTTCTTCTTCTTGTCTTCTTACCTCAGCTTCTTTTTCAGCTATTTTATTTCTTAATGCCTGTTCATCAATTACATCATCTGCGCCAAAGAAATTAGCAACATCATTTACCCAACCAGCAGCATCTGCTAGTAAACTATTTAACGACTCGGTTAATTTAATAATCTCATTTCTAAGAGCTTGAATTGTATCTTGAATTGCACCATATATTGCTAAATATGTCTCTATAATAGCATCTATGATATCTCCTACGGCTTCCTCAAACCAACCTTTAAGTCCGTTTGTATCAAAACTAGTATTTCCAATAGATACGATTAAATTACTAACCCCAATCGTACTTTCTCCGGCTAACAAACTTCTTATTTCTACCTAATTCATCTATTACATCCGATATCGAACTGGTTGAAGCCCTGTCATTTTTCCTATCAAGTGGATTTAAAGTAAGTGTAAGTTGATAGTCAAATTTGAATATGTCGAGCAAAGCATCTATTCCTCTCTTAACCCAACTTATAAAGTCCTGCAAAGTTCTCATTATATCGCCAATAATACCATCAAGATTAGCTGCAATAGCTTCCCATTCACCACTAACCATACCTAAATCTTTTGCAATATCATGCCATTCTTCTTGTTTCTTTTGAATATTTTGTTGTAACCAATCGGCGAAAGATGTTTCTGAATCTTCACCTACTTGGAAGTCTTGAGCCCATTGATGATTTGCAATGTAGTCCGCATTATATACTGAATAAATTGAATAATCACTATTATCTCTAAAGATTTTTACTATTACATTATTTATCTTAATCATGTATTTCATTAAGTATGGGCCAAACATCATAAGTATTACTGCAATAACCCATCCAGAAATCATGCCAGGAACTTTTCTTTGATTTGGTGTTCCGCTATATAACATCACTTTTATAGCAATCGCCGGAACTAATATAATTAATACCAAAATTGCCAAATATTTGAATGCTTCAAACCAACTTTCAATTACTTTTCTAAACATAGTAGTATATGGAGCTAAAATTTCATTACCATCTACATCAGTTTCAGATTCAAAGAAATCTATTCTTGTTGGTTTATATTCATTAAAGATTAAAGCATCCAAGCTTAAATCCTTACCACCATCCATTGCACTAATAGCTCCTCTAAATACAGAGCCAAGTGATATTAATAGTTTTGATACAACTTTTTCTACTGCGTTTGCATCGCTACCATCTAGACCATCTGAAGAAGGCCCGTTACAAACGTAGTTAAATGACATTACGATTAATTTGTCACTTTCAAAATCAATTGCTAATCTTGAGTTAGACATTTTGTGTTCATTTTTTACATTATATACCGCAGGAGTAAATCTAAATTTACCCATACACAAGTTAACAATACCTACAATAGGGTTTGTCCAATCCCAGAAATTCGCACCTTTCTTTTCTTTGATTGTTATTGGCGAACCTTCACTAACTTGTTTGTTTGAGAATTTGAACACCTTATCCGGAGCAATATCTAATCCATCATCTTCTTGATTTTCCGGCATACCAGTAAAATCTATCAACGCCGGTGGCGTACCATCATCTTCCTTAACGCCCGTTACTGAAAACGCATATGCAGCAGGATAAGATGCAGCATTTGCCGCCATTGTGTTAGTTGGCAAGAAAGTATTACCTAGTCGTTGTTCAAATAACCAATATTTATCCGAATCAAAAATAGCTAATAAACCATCTGTTAAAAGGCTATCTTTTTCTTGGAAGAAAACTATTGATGATGTAAAACTAAATAACGGTGCCGTATAACCCATTGTATCTGACTTATCATGATAAGTAGCACCCGGTTGTAAATATGTCTCACCTGTTGTTTGGCTATCTGGTGTAGCTTGATACCAACCAGAGCTTATTCCCTTGGCACCAATTCTCTCCATGATAAACTTTTTGTCTTGTGTCTTTTCATCAACCATGTACATTGCATAATATACATTTCTCTCAGTACCACTATCATCTTTAATTGTGTAATACTTTCCATCCTTTTTAAAATTTACTATTCTAAAATGGAAAGGATACGCAAAAGAGTCAGCCGCAGTATAATCAATTATAACCTTATCTACTCTGACATCTATAAGTAAAGGCTGATCTTCTGTACCTTTTCTATGTACACCATCATCATAATAATATTTCTTGTCTTTTGCATTGTATGTAATTGTTTGAGTTAAAGCAAAAGATTCATCTGCAGGCAACACAAACAAACCACCAGCAAGTAGTACTATTGTTGCAAATATTAACTTAGAAATAAATTTACATCTGTTTTTCATATTACCACTTCTTTCTTTTGGCATTTACATTGCCTCCATTAAGTTTTTATGACTTACTTTTTGTATGTTCATCAATATAACTCCAGTATGCTTTCTCGGCTTTTGCTTTTCCTTTTGTAGCTGAAACTCTTGCCATTTCTGCAAGTGCTTGCTTATATATTTCTTGAACAGTTTCACCATGTTTACCGATAACTGCTTTTGGATCAACATCTGCAGGTATGCTTTGTGCAATAATATCGTCCATTTGACCTTGTTCAATCTTCTTAGCAGTTTTATTACCTTGGGCTCTTTGCTCTATCTTATTAGCAACGGCCGAAACCGGAGCAGTTAATGTTCCAGCAATAGAACTTCCTACAGCTGCTGAAGTTAATGCATTTCCTATTGCACTACCACCTGCAGTATCACCTTTAGATAAACCATAAGTAGCAGCTATACCAGCACCAGCAATTTTACTTCCTGACTTAATCATTCTAGAAGCAAGGCCTCTCTTAGTTCTTCTTTGCATTGCTGTTTTTAGAATTTGATCTTTAGCAGCCGATGGATCGCTACCGCCTGGAGTTCCAACACCTGCTGGTTCGTTATCTTTATCATATGAACCGTCTGAACCACCGCCAGATCCGCCTGAGCCACCACTTCCGCCGCCTCCTGGAGGTGTTTTTGCAGCATTTGCGCCGCCGCCTTGATTCATATCCAACCTTTGTGCTTGTCTTTGCTCAATACCTTTCATATCTTTCTTATCTTGTGCACTTCCTCCAGAATCTTTTTCACCTTTGAACAAGCCTTTTGCACCTTTGGCTACACCATATACCGCAAGACCTGTAGCTGCTAAGTCGCCAACAGAATTTGCTGCACTCTTAACATTGAAGATTCCTCTAAGGATTTTTTCACCTTCAAATAAGAATAGAATTGAAATTATCATAAATAGCCAAGATCCATCATCAGTCATGTATTTTTCAACACCTAGACCAACAACTACCGCATATACTACAGCGTGGAACAATTGGACTATAACGTTTACTACAAATTCTTTAAACCATATTTCAAATGATTGTGCCTTTTTATCTCCCATTTTATCAAGCACATATGTCATTGCAACTAATGGGAATAATGTAATTAAGAACGCTATCATAAATGCACGTTTATAGTACATGAATAAGATAACAATCATTTGGCCAATCATAATAAAATATACTGCTGTAAGAATTACTTTCTTTTTATATTGTGCATAAAGTCTAACCCTCATCATCGAGTCCCTAATTGTTGCTGCATCGATTGTAGAACCTCCTGCAGGATTTTCAGAAAGCATGTTTTCTACGAACGATGATTTACCAAACATTTTAAAGGCTTCTTTTGTGGTTACATTAAGAATTTTTGGGTTAGCACATGTTGCATCAGTACTATTTGCATAATCGTGAATACTTTGTACCATTGTATTGTTAATTGTAACTACATATTTCATTACATAAGGGAACATTGTTAATATTGCAACACCCACAACCCAAGAGGTTAAGGTATCTTTAAACTTAGCTTTTTGATCTGCAGTACTGCTAAACATTATTTTTATACCAATAACAAGTAATGTCATCATATAAACAATTGTTGCAATTTGTCTAAAGAAGTTATACCACGGCGTAACAACTTTAGCCATCATTCCACGTACGGTTGTTGTTCCCGGTGTTATATTCCAATAGTCAACACTTACTCTGTCTACTTTGTTATAAACAAGTCTACCAGTTGTAACAACTTCTCCAACACTCTTAGAAATTAAATATACAAGACCATCACCAAGAGGTAGTAATAATTCAACCATGATTTCTTCAACCATTGTTGCAACTGTTTGAACCGGATCTGTAAGCAACTTCCACAATGTCGCTAGAAGTCCCGGCTCTTCTTCTGTTGTAGTAGACTCTGTTATGCTTAAAGTCTTTGAGCCCGAAACATTACCTGCATTATCTACAATCGTAATTTTAAAATCGCCATCACTATCATCATATCCATCCAAAACTGAATATAAATTTATCGCGTATCCACCGTCTGCAGAATACAACAGATTTCCATATAACGGAAGCTCGTATACTTTTCCATCTGGAGCTTCAACTTGAATCTTACCATCTGTCATTGAAGTTCCATCTTTGGTAAGTGTTATTGGGTGATCTGCATCTCCCGAACCAGAAAAAGACCAGCCACCAAAACTTTTGCCAGATGGAATAATTACTGCTGTGGATTTCTCTATTAAAGTTTTGTCATCATCTTGTTCTGTTTCTGTAACTTCTCTCAATAAAGTTATATCACTAGGAGGATCAGCCGCATACACAAGTGTAGGAAGACAAAAACTCACTATAAGCATATATATCATTATTAACCTTAAAGTTTTCTTCATGGCTGTTCCCCCTTTCTTTCTAAAATCCAATCTAATTATTATTTTTTCATCATTTTGCCAGCTACGCCACCAACAGCACCTTTAACTTTATTCATACCGCCTTTTGCGCTCTTCATTACATCATCACCGGTCTTTACAGACTCTGTAGCCATTGCGTTGATGATTTCTCTTAATGTTTTCTCTCCTGTAAACACGAAGTTAACACCAACAATCATCAAGAACCAGTTAATATCTGCCGAGTTTCCTGTTTGCATTACATTTAACAATTGATTCATTATTATACCTGTTATAATTCCATAGATAACTGCGTGAATTGATTGTAAAAATACGTTTACAAAGAATTCTTTTGACCAACCACTTATCGCAGATTGTCTTCCTGTTACTATAGAACCGATAATATATTCAAACAATGTTATTGGGAAAATCGCAATTAAAAATGCAATCATTAAATAACGTTTGTAATATATGAATACAAATATTATTAATTGGCCTAACATTATGAACCACAAGATTACATACAATAATCTTGCTGTGATACCAGCCATAGCACGCATCATTCTCATGATGTCACCTTTTGATTCATATGTTTCTAATCTATTAATATAAGCATTTGTTGCGTCTTCACTACCAAGCATTAATATGTATGTACTTTGTGTTACATACTGAGGACTTCTAAACTCTAAGTCTGCATGTTTTAAATCAGATAATTCACCAATGTATGAATTTACTAATTCATTACCACCATTAAATGTACTTTGTATCATTTGAATAATTGCTTCATTTAAATTGAAAGCATATTTCATTACATATGGGAAGAAATAATATATTGCAATTCCTATCACCCATTTAACAAATAATTCTTGTGCTTTTGCTTTCTTACCAGGGCCTCCAAGCATCGTCATAATACCAACGGCCGCAAGCGCCATCAAAAATACTATTATTACTATTTGGCCAAGTAAACTGTACCATTCATTAATTGCTACTCTTACAAACTTTGATGCCGGAGCACCACTTGGATTTATCGAATTATTAAAGAAGTTGGCATTCAACGCATCAACTTTATTAAAAATAATTCTTTCAACAGTTACTTCCTCACCTAACAAGAATGTCATATATTCCATTAGGTAATCTCCTACGGCTAAACACATTTCACTGATTGTCATTTCAAATGCATTTGCTTTTCCAAACTTATCTCTCATCGCACGTTGCTCAGGGGTCAAACTGTCTGCAAACGTTACGGACGCAAAAGAAAGGACTGTAGTAACAATCATTATCAGCACTATTAACTTAGACATAAATTTCTTTTTCATCTCACTACACTCCTTTCTCCTACGAAGTTTATTCCAGGACGGCCAAATTAAATTGGCCGTCCTAAATTCTATTATTTACTTTTAATCATCTCTAGTTTGTTGAACAATTTTATTAACGTTTGTTTCAATGAATTGGAACTCACGTTGTGTTGGACGAATTTCCAAAATAGCTGTTTCGTTACCAACCTTCAAAAGACCTTCACCTCTACCAGCCGTAAGAAGATAGTTTGCTTCACCATCAGATAGTTTAAATACTTCTTGGATATATTGGATTTCTGATTTATCCTGTGCCAAGAATAATTTAGTATCAGATGATGTTAAAACTGATTGTGCTTCTTTACTTTCATAGAAGTCTTGGAACTTTTGCGAAATAACCGCTAGAGAAACGTTTCTTTTTCTCGCACGACGTGCCATTGTATTTAGGAAGTCAACAGCTTCTGGGTAAGGAAGAAGCATCCATGCCTCGTCGACAAGTACTCTCTTTCTTCTAGCTTTTGTTTTATCCTCACTGTTTTTCTTAACGTATTTTTCCCAAATCCATGACAATAGAATTTGTTGTGCAAGAGGTCTAGCGAATCTTTCCTCTAATTGTGAAATATCTAGATTGATGAATGGTGAACCTTCTAATAGTTCGAATGTTGATTGTCCATCGAAGTAACCCATCTGTCCATCAAATTCTCTTACGTATTGTCTCATAACTTTGATCAAATAACTGAAGTGGAATTGATAGTCGATGTTATCGTTTTCTTCTGCCTTTCTTATTAGTCTTCTATACCAAGAACCGATTGTTGGTAAGTCTTTCTTCTTTCTAGTTAATCTTGCACCCAACTCAACATTGTTGTCTGCGTAGATACTATTTGGATTATTTGTAATACCAAATGCTTGATATTCTTCACCAACTGTCTCGGCGATAATTTGCTTTGTAATTTCATTAACTTCTTCTGATCTTGTACTACCTCTAGCCATAGTTACAAGTACGTTTGTTACGTCTTCAACTTTGTTTTCAATATTTAGTACTGTTCTTTCTTTACCTGTGATTTCGTCTTTTGTTATCTCAGGTTCTACATCAAAGATATTAATGATTGTTTGTGATGTAGGGCTTATTACTACGTTTATTCCACCTAGTGATTCAGCAACTACACCGTACTCGCCTTCGGCATCTAGCGCCATACTTTCAATTCCCATAAGAACTGAAGAACGAGCTGTAATTGTTTTGATTGTAACACCTTTACCTGCACCAGACTTACCGAAAATAACCATGTTATAGTTTGTAAGTGATTGGTGGAAGTTGTCATACAAAATTGGAAGTCCTGTTTGTTTATCGAATCCTAGAGGAATACCTGTTGAATGTCCAATTTCTGATGAAATGAATGGGAATACAGTACCCATTGAATTTCTATCGAATGTATGTCTTTTTGTTAAAGTGTTTTTGTTAAATGGTAAGTTTGCTTTGAACGCATCCTCTTGTGTAGCCCATGCTGTTTTTATATTAATCAAATTCTTTGACATTTCCATTGTCAATAATTCAGACATCTTATCTAGCTCCGTAAGATCATAAGAGAAGATCGTACAAACTACAGATGCTTCGAATAATTTATTGAAACCAGCAGCGATTTCGTCTCTTACACGTTCAGCTTCAAGACGTTTATCTTCGATAAGTCTTTCTCTGTTGATGTCACCACGTTTTGCAGCAACAATTCTTTCAGATTCCAATGATACGATAATCTTATTTAAACTGTTTTGTGAAGTAGCTTCACTTATTGGATTTATAAATACCGATGTATTTACATCTCCGAAGTTATACATTGATCTTAAGAAATATGGGAATGTTGCCATTCTAGGAAGCCCTGATACGTAATGGCTTCTCGCATATCTCGCACCACCACCAGACATGATTGCCAAGTGATTCAATTCAGAAGCATCAATTCCAGATGGTGCAATCAAATCTTTAATTGTCTTTTTATTTCGTATAAGATTATTGTACTCTTCTTCTTGCTTTTGCATTTCTAAGCTATTATCTGGTGTTTCCATATTAGCAGGAACCGCAGCATTTTGTTCTGGTTTAGTTTCTTTTTTGCCAAACATATTTTACTCGCCTCCCTTTAATTCATCATCAGTTTCTCCAGCAAGCTCTATCTTTGTTGATGCTTTCATCATTTCTTCAGCTTGATCAACGTCTATGATAGGCTCTTTCATTTGTGAGTTCAAATCTGTAAGTGCAATATCTACAACGGCTGGATCAAATTGATCTGCGTTATCAAGTATCAATTGCATTGCTTGAGCTTTTGCAGAGTCATTTAACTCTTCTTCATAAGTTAAGTTATTGTTGCTTCTTAATCTATCAACAGCTTTCTTAAGAGCAATTTCTGCTTCAACAACAGCTTGTTCTCTTACAGCATTATCAATAGCGATTTGTTTTTTCTCAAGAACATCTTGAGCTGTAGAGTAAAGTCTGTAGAAACCATTTTCAATAGCTTTGTGAATGTTGTATACGTCTGCATCATCTTTGTTATATGCAATGTATAACATTTCGGCTAATTCATTTGATTTCATAATTTGTCCTTCAACACCACATGATGATAAAGCACCAGCAATACTTCTACATCTTGTATACAATTCAGAATAAGCTAAGTTGTGAGCTTCTTCTTTTGTAAAGTTAGTTGCAAGTCCAAGTTCCGCAGCGTAGTATGAAACTACAACGTAGTATTTTCTTTGAAGTATGTTTTTGTTCATACTCATTTTTTCTACGTAGTTAATAATATCTGCTCCATACTCGATTAGGATTCTTTTCTTTTTAACTTCAAAATCTATTGCATCCTTTTCTTTAACAGTTAACTTATTAGCCTTCTTCATGTTGTAAGCAGCTGTTTCAGCTTTTCTATATTCTTCTGTTAAACCTTCAAGTCTATCTCTATAAACATTGATTCCTTCTTCAAGGTTTAACGATCTTGCTTGAACATATAATTGGATTGGATATTTTAATGTATTTAAGAAATTTCCAAATCCTTCTTCAACAGCTAACATTTCTGTTTCAGACATAAGGTCATAATTTACACCTTGACATTTTAGTACCATGACAAATTTGTTTCCATTGTCTTGAATAATCATGTCATCTTCGATTTTATCGAACTCCATGAATTTTAACACATCTGCTTTATTGAAGTTAGCTTTTGGATTTGATTTACTACCTTGCTCTTTTTCACTATTACTTTCTAATCGACTTGCATTACCACGACCACTAAGTAATAACAAAACTATAATTCCACCAAGAGCAAACGCTAAAAGCATAATTATAACTTCAATGAGCATATCCGCTTGACTTCCTAGTATTGACATGTATTAACTCCCTCCTATTTTCTTTTGTTTTTTTATTTCTATTTCTTTTGTTGCGTTGTAGTAGATTGCACATATCCTTTTTCACCAGGATCATAAATATACAATTTTCTATTTCTCTTAAATGCTAAGTATTTGGTGATAACAGTTTGTACGTATTCACCACCAACTTTCTTAAACAACGAAAAAGCTGCTGAATCTGGTATCTTAACTTGTCCTATTACAAAACCTGCTGCAGCACAAAGTCCAAGTAATACCCATCCAACAACACCTGCTCCTAAGCTATTACACATGGTATAGAAAAATGCACCTATTCCAACGCCTACCAAAGTCCATACAAACCCCTTTGGAGTGAAGATTAACAAAATACGAGCATCACCATCAATTTCCCTTGGTATTAAATGTGTTCCCATCCTATGCACCTCCTACTCTATCACGGAATACACCTATTTATAACATTATACCATATACCAGGCTAAAATAGTAGATTTTTGTCACTTTTTTCGCTTTTTTACACAAATTTAATCAAACTGAAATATCTTTGCAAAATTTCTCGCAAAAGCCTTATTTTTAAACCGCTTTCCGTCACTATTAACCACTCTTTATAACGATTTTTCAAGAAAGATTCTTTTGACACGTGAACATATAAAAAAAAGACGTTCAATTTTTATAATTGAACGTCTTTTTTACACTTTTATTTACCCAATTAGAATCCTGCAGCATCTTTTGCTGTAGAAATTAATTGTGACGCAAATCCGCTAGCATTACTAGCTGATCCTTGGCTAGCTACTGAAGCAACTATATCGGCAACAAACGATGCACAAGCAATTAGCACACCACCTATTACATAGTTTATAGCGCCTTGTTTAAGAGTAGCTTTTTCATTTGCAGCAGATAACATGTATTTAATACCAATAAAGATAAGCATACCAAAAGATACACCATACCCAATCCAAGCAATACCATTAATAATAACTGGCAATTTGCCTTTTAATTGGTCTACACTACTTGCAGCATAAGCACAAGAACTAATCATTGGCAACATACTTACCAAAGTTAAATATACTCTCATAAATTTTTTCACACACGTCACCTCCTACATATACAAGAAAAGTGCCCTTGCAGGCACTTCCTTTGCTTTTATTTAATCTAAGCTTCTGTGATTTTTGAACCGATATCTGTGATGATACCTACGATAGCTGAAGCAGCTGCTACAAGAATAGCACCGATTACATAGTTAATTGATCCTTTCTTAAGATCAGCTTTTTCATTAGCAGATGCCATCATATATTTGATACCAATGTATAATAGCATACCAACAGCAAGCGCATATCCAAACCATTGTACAAAACCTAGAGCATTACTTGCAACGTTACCCATTCCACTAGTAGATACTTTTCCTGTATTTGGAGTTGGGATAGCAAATACTGTAGCTGTCATTGACATTAACAAAGCAAATGTTAACACTAAACTCATTACTTTTTTCATAACATTTCACCCCCTGTATAAAATCATTTTAATCTTGTCTACAAAATTTGTCAATATTAATAATCAAGAACGCCTTGATTTATCGAAAGTAGATTGATTATAAATTTTCCTATTGTAGCACCGCCGAAGCACACAAATGTACCAACAAGCCATGGCAATACGGCCATCTTCGCGTTACTCTTTTCAACAGCGGAAGAAGTAACATATAAAATACCTATATGAATACATTTGCCAACGCAAACAGCAGCTCCAACAAGGAATAGAATCTCTGCAATTTCTGTTAAACTGTCAGTTACAGCCGAACTAAGTGTTGGTGTAGCAAAAACATTTGTCATAACAGAACATAAAAGCAAAGCATATGTAAAAGTATTAACTAAAAATTTCTTAAATTTCACCTCTATACACCCCCAATATCATATTAATAATATTTGCAAATTACTCTGGAAGAGTTTCTAAAGCTTTCCAAATTAGTGGGAATAATCCAGAAACACCAGCAACAATAATTGCTCCTGTTACTAATCTTATTGATGATTCCTTTAATTCAGCTTTTTCATTAGCAGCTGACATCATGTACTTCATACCAGCATAAATAGTCATTCCAACGGCTATCGCGAAACCTACAAATTGTAAAAATCCAAGTACGTCCGAAACCATTGAAACCATTGAACCATTAGTAGTACCAATGGTTACAACCACGTCTGTTCCAAAGAAAGAACCCATCAAGCCTCCTGCGAATACCGTTGCCGACATTCCCATTAATAAACTTGTTGTAATTAACATTGATATGAATTTTTTTGTACTTTTTTTCATAACACCATCCCTCCTTGTAAACATAACATTCTTATTATTAATGATAAGCTACCAGTCACAAAAAGTCAATATTTGACAACAAAAAAGTGGCTCTTGCAACCTTATAAATGGCGGAGATGCGGGGATTCGAACCCCGGCACGCCACGAGGACGCCTACCGGATTTCGAATCCGGACCCTTCAACCACTTGGGTACATCTCCATGATACTTGTTGCAAATTCCACTTCACCAGATTAGTTTATTCTTTATTTTTAAAATTTACAACCATTTTTCTAATATTTTACGGATGCAAAAAGCCTGGTAGTTTTAGACCACCAGGCTTTTCATATCAAAGATTGTCAAGTTCAAGCTTTTCGCCACAAACGCACACAGCAGAAATAGCCGTACCAATAGATGTCGGTGTAAAAACAACCGAAATCTCGCCACCACAGCAAGAACGACTAGGCCTATCACCTACCCTGCATTTGCAATTGTGATTTCCAGCCCACTTTTGAATGGCTTCATATTCATCTTCATTCAGATGAAAATCTCTCGCAGTAAACATGCTTTCTCCTTTCGGTCCACATTTGTCATTTTGCCTAATATGTTGCTAGTTTCCAAGCAGTTTTCTTTTCAGTTTTTGGAACCAAGTTTCTTTTGCTACCGGTTTTTGAGATGGTTGCCCTTCATCCAAATCTATTTGAATTATAGGTCCTTTAGCAATTTCTTTTACCGTAATTCTCATACATTTTCCATCATCAGAAAGTTCAGACAAGATATTGTTGGCAACCATGCCTTCAATCTCACCAGACATCATCTTTTCCATGACCCATGCATGATAGAAGTCAATCGGTTCATGTTCAATATCACCTAAAACTTCACCATCTTTCCGATAAAAAAAGAATTGGTTTGGCTTATCACCTTCAATAAACACATATGTTTCATCTGTTATTGCGTTGAACTTTTCAGCCATCTTTACTCCTCCTTCCTAATTTCAGAGGACGAGCCTCCAAAATTGTATTTAAAAGGCCCAAAATATGTTAGTTTTTGCGTGGCATAAGTATATCATCATTTATGAAAAAATCAAGAAAAAGCTAACCAATAAATTGGTTAGCTTTTTCTTGATTTTTCAATTATTGTCAAATCAAAACGAGATACCGGCACTCCATAATCGTAAAGATATACTCTCTTTAATTCATATTTTCCAATCTCAATATTATAAGTTATACCAGCACATATACCTACCTCTTTGCCACTTAAAGTTTTAGTTTTCATTCTTATAGAGCAATAATCTTTTTTTGTATTTTCATCATAATCGCACTTCACACTCAAATCAGTTACTTCGCCATACATAAAGTATTGCGCATATTTAAAGAATTCTTTTGCAAACCCTTCTATCTGCTGCATATTCACATTTTCCTCTAGAACAATCTTAGAATTCATTTCAGCAAGAACTTCCTCATATAGATACATTTTTTCTTGTTCAATAATATCAGAAAAAGTATTTTTTAGACGCATTTTCTCCGCAATATCGCACAAGTCTTTTGTTTCCGTGTCTCCCGCATGATCAGCAAGAAGATAATAGTCATCATCTTTTGTGTCTTCAAATTTCATTTTTATAACACTTGGTGCATCATACTCCAAAGCAACTAACTTACCCAGTAGCTCCCACGGAACATCCGCTACATCACATTTAAATTGCAACAAAAAATATCCCATTCTCCAAGAAATTTCTTCTGGAATATATTCTTTAGCTATATATTCATAATCTACCAGTGAATTTCCTCCAAGATATTGTTTAATTATTATTTCAGTCTCTTCATCTCTTTCTTTTTGTTTCAGAGTCCATTCATAATTTTCATCAATTTCCGACTCAATAGAACGCTTTTCACCATCTTTTTGGAAAATATATGCATCTTCGTACTTAACTATTTCAAAGCTGCCATCTGGTGCAGTTGCCAAAAATGTATATATCCATCCATCTTTAACAGGATATGGTGTTCTACCAGTAGGAATTCCCATAAAACTAAAGCCATCTGTATGTATTAATTGCTCTCTTTTTTCAAGGCTAACCGAAAAATCAATATTATATTTTTCTTTCATATAAAGTTTAACCGCATCTGCCGCAGCTTTACCACCGACTTCTTGATTTTTTTCAACATAAGCATGATCTCGGTTCACAAAAATCAAAACCAATATTATTATAACGATTGGTAGTACAATAAACACAATCCCCTTATTATTTTTCATAGCATTCATCCTTTGAAATAGGTTTGGAGCGGGTAATTGCTTCAGCTGTGTGAAGCACCGCGAACTACAGATGAAGTATGTGGATGTCTTCCACATACTTCTGTCTTGGAGCGGGTAATGGGAATCGAACCCACATCTCGGGGTCGGAAGCACCGCATTCTACCATTGAACTATACCCGCATCACTAACTATACTATACAGCTTTTTTATAAAAAAATAAAGGCCAAGTTTTCACTTGACCTTTTTGGTAGCGGGTGTCGGAATCGAACCAACGATCTACCGGGTATGAACCGGTCGCTCTAGCCAACTGAGCTAACCCGCCATCGGCGAATAATAAATTTAAACACCGAAGGAAATTCGGTGTTTATTTGGAGCGGGTGATGGGAATCGAACCCACACAATCAGCTTGGAAGGCTGAGATTCTACCATTGAACTACACCCGCATTTCCAACTGCTTTTTCATTATAGCAATGCGGGTTATAGTTGTCAAGAAATATTTTTATTTTTTATTTATTATTCTGTTTTTTCCAAAACTGCTCTCCTTGGATATTGTCATATTGCATCAATTGATAATTTTCTAAAGACTCATTACCTTTAAAATAATTATAAATACCATTATATAAAGGGCCAACTTTTTCTAGTTTTACATTTTCCAATATATACATACCCATTTCTGAAGGTTCTATTTTTTCCTTCGTTTTAATATCGTTTTGTACATTCGAATACACTAAATATGGTGTTTCAAATAATTCTGGGTATTTTTCCGGAGATAAATTTTGATCGTTTTTTTCAACAATTCCCTCTTCTTCCAAAATCCAATAAACTAATGGATAGTGATCCCCATACGCGATAAGTAATGTTCTTTCTTCAGAATTATTTATATATTCCACTAGTTTTCCTAACATTTTATCTAAGTTTCTTAAACTTTGAAAATAATTGTTTGTTCCCACTTCTACTTCATCAAGTGCTTTTTCTAAAACAACCCATTCATCATATTCATCATATTCAAAACCTGTATACGGTGCATGCGTTCCCATTGTTGTAGCTGTTATGAAGCTTTTTTCTTGTGTCTCTAAAGTTTCTACGATTGCTTCGTAAATTTCATTATCAGAAATTTGCGCCCCAGAAACTTCAGGATTTTCGATATCTACATCGCCTATGAATCTATCTATTCCCATTTTTTCATATGCTGAATCTCTATTATAGAAAGTCTTTTTATATGTATGTATCGCGGTCGTTTCATATCCGTTATCTTTAAATAATTGTGGTAATGTATATACATCATCTTTTATTAAATGCATATACGGGTAAATTCCTTCATAATATTGATCAACACTATGCATTGTTAAAACCTGATATTCTACATTTGAAGTTCCACCACCGATACCATTTACAAGCAACTTCGTTTCTCCATTTTCTTTTGCATACTCTCTGTACGTTGCAAGAGGGTCTTTTTCAAATTTTAAATTAGCAAAATCATTCATGTCATAATATGATTCTAACAAAACTACAATAACATTATCATATTCACACTTTCCTACAATATCTTCTTCATATTTTTCATATATATCTTTCATCGTTTCTTCAGAATAATTTATATCATCGTTTTCTAAATTCATTATTCCTAAATCTAAGAAGAAATTTACTAGTCCTCCATACTCAGAAGTTCTCCTAAATCTAGTAAAATTCGCATATCCTTTCGAACCACTTTCAATATATTCCATATTAATTTCCATATAGCTTGTGCAAAGAAATATTAATATTGGAATAGTTATCAAAAAGATTAAAACTTTACCTTTTTTTGATGGCACTTCACAATATTGAGAAATAATATACACATCTAGTATAGTAACTGCTATATAAAATATAGCTGCAATCAATATAATACCTAAAGTCAGAAGATCTATTTCTAAGAAAGATGATATTTCTCCCAACTCACCTAACAAGCTCAAATCCCAAGGTTCAATTGGTTGGCATCTAGCCACTATCTTTAATAAATTTAATGATCCAAATATAAATTCTATAACATTATAAAAAATAATTGGTTTTTTTAAAGTATTAGTAATACAAGCAAAAATCGAGATGACAGCAATTTTAAAGAATAGATGCACTATAGTTCCAAGCAAATTACCTTCCAAGAAATAGGACATAACATATGTTACAACTATCGTTCCCATAAATAATAAAAAAATGCATTCCGATATTTCTCTAATTTTTTGCTTAATTGTTTTTGATTTGTTTTCCATTCTAATCCCTCGTTCTATAAACAATCAAATTACCAACTTCATCAAAAGCTTCGTAATTTTCTTTTATAAATTCATCAAATTTTTTAGGTTCTTGAATTGTTACTGTTTTATCTTTCATAATTATAACGTCGCCTAAAGCTCCAGTCTCTTCAATCAAAACATCTTCACCTTTATAGCCTAAACTTCCATATAAATTCAAATCATATTTGTATTGATTTCTTCCTAAAGCAGCCATGTAATACGAGGCATCAGCGGATACCACGTACACTTTTTCACCTGACGCTTCAAGCATCAAAATATACTCGATAATATCTTCCATATAATCTATAGCTTCTTGTCTGTAACCATGATATTTATATATTGATAAAACTTCAGGAACATTTTCTTGAGCTACATGATTTTTTACTTCTCTTATTCCCACGCATGTAAAACATATTGCCCCTACTAATATCACGCTCCATGGCAACGCCTTTTCATTTACAACAAAGCTTAACGACAATACCATTATAAAAGTAACACAGAATATTTTTAAAACTGTATCCATTACACTTGGCACAAAGCCGTATATTAATTCTGTTTCAGTAAACTCTCCTCCTGTTGTTATTGAAGCTAATAACGCAAACATTGCAAACAACGCAGCGCATATATTATACATATTTTTATGTTCTATCACTTTATCAAGTAATATCATATATATCGGAACAATCATAAGCATTGCACATTGAATATGATATTGATTTGTAAGTGGATATATCAATAGCATCATACACATTAGATAAATTATTTCTGCTATCCAAACAATATTATTTTCTTTTTTACTACCAATTAACGCAAAACAAATTGTAATAATTGTGATTACTCCAAAATATGCATACGGCATTCCAACCATTAAATTTTTGTCTCCAAATTCAAGAAGACCACCAATACAGAAATTTATAAAATCAGCAAACGTACCATTTAAAACAAAATATAAAACAAATGATGTTAGTATTATTAAAAAGCCACTTGCTTTCAGCAAAATTTCTTTTATTGTATTTTCTTTCTTTATAAAGCATTTATAAACTAGTGAAAAAATACCTGTCGCTAAAACTCCATATGTACCTATGTTTTGTTTTGTAAAAAAGGCCAAACCTAGTACTAAACCAATTAATAGATTATATAAATTTTCTTTTTTCTTTGTAAAAGTCGGAACTTCCAATGCTATTTTTCTTTCTTTTCGAACTTCTAAAAATGCAGCAAACAACACCCACATAATTGCGCATGTATTGTAATTTGTAAGGCACAATAGCGACAAAGCAATTATCATATAAAATGTAAAAAGCAAATTTGCATATACATTTTCTTTATGCTTTGTTTCTTGAATTATATTAAATACAAGCATTGCAATCATTCCACTTACAAAGCCAGAATAAATATCCATACTTATTAAACTATTTCCAAATATTTTTATAAACAATGAACCTAGCCAAAAATATATCGGCGTAACAACTGTACCAATCTCAGAATACAATTCAAAACCATTTGCTACTTTTTGAGAAATATGAAAACACCATATAATATCATAATGCAAAGATTGTGATGTAATATTTAGCATAAATACAAAAAATGCAAACCCAAAGAACACTAACAAGCTTTGCCAAATTCTTTTTTTATTAATCATTTTGTTCCCCTTTATTTAACACATTTTAAAACATTAAATCCCGATTTTTTATCAAGCACTTCGCAATTACCATATAAACTTTCTAAAAATTTAATTGTACTCGGCGCTCCATGTTTTTTATTTATAACAAGATATAATATTCCGCCATCTACCAAAGAGTCTTTCGCATCACTATACATCTTATAAATAACCTCTTTACCTGCGCGAATAGGCGGATTTGTTATTATGACATTAAATTTTTCATTAATATTTTCAAAGCCATTTGACTCAAGAATATTCACTTTGTCTACCACTTTATTTTTTTCAGCATTTCTTTTAGTTAGATCTAAAGCTCTATGATTTACATCAAGCATTGTAACTTTAGTTACGTCATTTTTCTTGGCCATGCATATGCCAATAGGGCCATAACCACATCCTACGTCTAAAACGCTACCATTGACCTCTTCATAAATTGTTCTAATCATAAAATCTGTTGCAAAGTCTACATGATTTTTTGAAAACACACCGTTATCGCTTATAAACAAAAATTTGTTTTCTCCAAGCTCGTATGTTATCATTCTCTCTTCTGATTTTACAGAAGGATCTGTACTATAATAATGTTCCATAAAACACCTCTTACATTAAAAATAGCGGAGTGCGTCGAATCGAATTTAATTCAAACTTAGCTCTCCGCCTCTTTTTTATTTAGCTGAAATGTATCCAGCAGTTGGATTTACATACTTACCGTTTACTCTTACTTCAAAGTGTAAGTGTGGTCCTGTTGCATATCCAGTTGATCCAACAAGCATAATCGCTTGTCCTCTTTTTACTTTATCACCCTTCTTAACTAAAAGTTTTTGAGAGTGAGCATATAATGTAACTATTCCACCACCATGGTCAATAACAACTGTATATCCATATCCAGAAATCCATCCTGCTGTTATTACTGTACCATCTGCAGCAGCAACTACATTCTTTCCGTTACATCCTCCACCAGCAATATCTACACCTGTGTGCATTTTATACACTTTTAAAACAGGATGTAATCTGTTGCCATATGGTGAAGTTATAGAATAAAATCCTGGTAGTGGCCAAGTCATTGTACCACCTGTATATTTACTAGTTGTTGATGAGCTTGCAAGTTTTTGTAATTCTTTTGTTAGTTCATCTGCTTTCTTTTGCAATTCATCAATTGATTCTTCTAGCAAGTCTTCCGTTTTTTCAAGTTTAGCAAGGTATGTAACTCTAACTTCTTTTACATCACCTAATGCTAATTTTTGTTCTTCTGCAGTCGCCTTTTTTTCTTCGCATAGAACTTTATTATTTTCTAATTCTACTTTTTGATTTTCAATTTCAATTCTTTGTTCTTCTAGTTCTGTAAGTAATTGATTATCATAATCAATTATTGAGTTTAATAATCTGTATCTATAAAAGAAATCTGTGATACTTTCTGAAGCAAGAAGTGTATCCCAGAAAGAAAGGTCTCCGCATTTATAATATGCAACTAATCTTTCTTGTCTCAACAAATCTTTTTTCTCATATTGTTCTACAGAATATTGAATATTTTCTTCTGCAACAACTATATTTTTTTCTAAAGTTGCAATATCGTTTTCAAGATACGCTATTTCACTTTCTTTAGTTTCGATTTGCTTATCTAAATTATCAATATCTTTTAACGTTAATTTTTTATCATTTTGTACGCTTGTAAGTTCTTTCTTTGTTTCTGAAATTTCTTGATTTGTATTCGACAAATTATTTTTCAAAGCGCTTTCGCTTGTTGCTAGTACTGTGGATGATAAAATTGATAAAGCTAAAATTAAGGATACTATTTTTTTCATTGGTTTCCTCCTATTGTTAAGTTTTACTTAACCTATACATCCAAATATTTATTAATTGACATCGAACTTCCTATAGTTCCTATTCCCGCTGCTATAATTAATAATGTTGCTGATAATTGTGGCATAATGTTTCCTGTTGATGACAAGAAACTAAACATCGCTTTTGATTCTGCAATATTTGCAAGTCCATTACAAATGAAACTTGTAAATAAAATTACTATTGCCGCACTAATAACCGCAATTACTAATCCCTCAATTACGAATGGTGCTTTTGTGAATGTGTCTGTTGCACCAACATATTTCATAATGAAAATTTCTTTTCTTCTAGAATGAATCATAAGTTTAATTGAATTGGTCATTATGAAACATCCTGCAACTGTTGTTAAAATTAAGATTGTTATTGCTAAAACTTGAATTGTCATAGCAACTTTTGCAATAAATTCGCTGTTCTCATTTACTTGAACATCTTCTTCTTTATCACCAACACCTTCAATTTCCCTTATTTGATTTGCAATACTTTTAGCAGCTTCTAAATCAAATATCGGAACAATGAATGATGCCGGATAAATACTTGCTGGCACACCTTCCGTGATTCCTGCAGGTAATTTTTCTTTTGCTCTTATTACCGCTTCCTCTTTCGAAATGTATTCCATTTCTTCTTTATTAACTCCAGCAATGTTTTCTATTTTTGTCCTAACTGCAGCTGTTTGTGTCTCGTCAATATCTTTAAGGAATACTTCTATTTTTCCTTGTGATTCTTCTACAACTCCGATAAGAGAATTTCCCATATCAAAAGCTAAAAAGAAAAATGAAATTAAAAACAGTGCAACAGTCATAATTGCTACGCCTGACCAAAATATCTTTTGGTTTTTCACTATACTTACAGCAGCTTCTGAAATCCAATAACTAATTGTATTTATATTCATTCTATGTACACACCTCTCTTGATATCGCTACAAACAGTTCCATCTTTAATTGCTATAACTCTTTTTTGCATCTTATTAACTATTTCTTGTGCGTGTGTAGCTACTACTACTGTAGTTCCTCTTCTATTTATATCATTTAATAGCGACATTATTTCCCATGCTGTTTCTGGATCAAGATTTCCTGTTGGTTCATCGGCTATAAGCATCATAGGATTGTTTACTATCGCACGCGCTACAGCAACTCTTTGTTGTTCCCCACCAGAAAGTTGATCAGGATACACTTTTGCTTTGTGAAGTAATCCTACAAGCGACAAAACATTTGGCACTTGCTTTTTTATAACATTTGGATTTGCTCCGATAACTCTCATTGCAAAAGCAACATTTTCATAAACATTTTTATCTGGTAACAATCTGAAATCTTGGAAAACAATTCCCATCTTTCTACGCAAGTAAGGAACTTTCTTGTTTGGAAGTTTTGAAATAGGTTTTCCGTTAATATAAATTTCCCCAGAAGTTGGTTCCTCTTCTTTCAAAATCATTTTCATTAAAGTAGATTTGCCGCAACCACTAGGGCCAACGATAAAAGCAAAATCTCCTTTTTCTATATGTAATGTTGTATGCTTAACTGCTTCTGTACCTGTAGAATACGTTTTGCATACATCTTCAAAATATATCATCGTTCTCCTCCACACAAAAACGTCAAATTTAGTCTTATTCACAAAAATTATATCAATATTAAAAAGCAAGGTCAACAAAATAAATGTGAATTTTTGTTGAATCCGTAAGGTTTTTTCGTCCAAAAGGGACAACCATCTTTGGACATCTTAAATATGGTTAACCAAATTTTAAGTACTAAACATGTCCAAAGATGGTTGTCCCTTTTGGACGAAGATTTACGAAATTTTAAGAATAAAAAAGACACTTCATACGAAGTGTCTTTAATTTTATTTTAGTGTGTTCCTTCTGATTCATAATCATTATTTGCTCTTAATGATATATCATAAATTACTACTGGTAATTCATCATCTGGAATTGTCATTGTTTTTGTTGCTCCTAAAGCATCTGGTAATGTTAAAGAAGATTTTCCACTTTGTTCTCTATCAATTTTCATTGAATCGTAGTTTAAGTATCTTGTTCCATCAGATTCTACAGAGTAAACATCTTCAAATGTTACTAGTAAATATCCATCTAGATATACCTTTTGTTTATTTGCTATTTGAGTAAGTGTTGCACCGTCTTGTGCTACAACTGTACTTGCTGGCAAATAAATTTCTCCAAGCCATCTTCTTGAAACGTTAGCATCAGCACCTTGGAATTCTTGTGATTTGTATTTAGTAGTAACAGCATTATTTTGTGTTAACGTTACTTCATTCAAACCACCAATACCAGTTCTCATATCATAATCAATTCCTTTAAAACAAGGAGATTGTAATGATAAAGCTTGTTCCCTCTTGAACGAAGGATTATTTACATCACCATTTGTTAATGCCATTGTCATATTAATTGCAATGTCTGAATCAGCTAACTTTTTATATCCTTTTGCTGTTCTATAATACAAGTTAGGATCTTCAATTATTGTAGAACCATCCTTTGATACATAATAGAATTTCGGAGTAAGTTTAATTTTATTACTCTTTGATCCTAAAGTTTTTAAATCAAAATATGCTCTATATCCTAATTTAATACCATATCTATAAATTGAGTTTGCGTTATCTCCTTTTTCACCAGCAGGTAATTTGCTTAAAAATTCTGCCGCTTTCATCTTCCAGCCAGTATCATTTGTTGTTCTTACATTGAAATCATAAATATCACCAATAACTGAAAGATTTGTGCTATTTCTAACTAAATATTCGTTATCGTGATAGTTATATGTTCCGTTTGCTGTATCTGGAGATGATTGTACATTTTCCGCCGTTACAATTGATGCAATCACATAATCTTTTTCTTCCAAATTAACCAATACTGTACATGTATGTGATGCTGTAGAACCAGGGTTGTTTACTACTTCTGTATGTCCGCAGACTTCACATACGAACTCTAATTTTGTCGTATATTTAACCGGATTTGGATTTGCTCCAGGAGCATATCCGCTTCTTATTGTTCCTCCCAAGTTAAGCGTAACTGTAAGTGTATCGCCTAATTGTGCAAGAACTTCTCCAGGTTCTGCCTCTACTCTTCCTGCATATTCGTCAGAATGATCACCACTTACTGTTACTGTTATTTGGTTAGAAACCGGTGTGTATACGTATACTGGATTGATGTTTGGAATTGGATATTCAGCACCAGCAGATTCTAATTTACCACTACTAATATAATTTCCATTTGCAATTAAATCAATTGCTGGTTTATCAATACCACTAATTGGTGTACGTTCTATTCCACTAAAGTCTGTTGTTAAAACTGGACAGTTATTGCTATATTCAGCAGTTGATGTAACTCCACCTTTTTTCGCTTCTACTGTTAATGTGTCACTTGCTATACTCCAGAAGTGTGATTGATTTATAGTATATGTACTTAAAGCATAATCAAGAGCTTCTTCAGTGTCATAAGAACCAATGTAATGTTCTGAATTATGAGTTACTCTTGCGGCATCTTTACCATCTAAAGTTCCTTTAGTAGTAATTGTTAATTCTGGTGTAGCAAGCACTTTCGATCTTGTTCCGCCTAAAGGTGTATTTGTTATGTATGCGTTTACTACATTACTAACTTGGGCTTCTGTTGTAACTGTATAATCAAATCCAGGACAATTTGCTTGATTTAATTCAACCCATGTACCATTTTCTGAATAATGTGGTAATGGATAACCATATGTTGTTCTTGTCAAACCATCTGTAGCCGTTACTGTAGTTGAATGTAAATTTGCATCTAGCTCACTTCTTGAGAAATATGTTTTAGTAACCGGTGAACCATCTAGTGTCCAAACACCATTAACTAATTTTTCTTTTTGTTCTGACACTTGATAATAATCTATGTAACTACCTTTAATATATACATATTCTTTATAGTCACTAGTAAATCTCATTTCATAAACTTTTACTCCAGTCAATTGTCCAGCAAGATTTGTAGAACCATCTACATACAAACTTTCACTTGTAGGAATCAAGTATCCACTTTCTGGTTTAAATCTGTCATTTTTAATTTTTGCATTAGCATCAACTGTTTTATTACATTCTTTATCTTTTTGGAATTCAAGTGTATATCCACCTTCTGGTTTTGCTATAGGTGCACCCTTTCCACTAGTTTTTAAAACATATACATTATCTGGTGTATTAAAGCTTGCTGCTTCTGCATTTGTGTTTGCTCCTGTAGCTTTAGAATTTATTGCATATACTTCTACATCAACTTTAAATGATGTGTTTTCTGGAATATCTGGAACAGTATACTTCGCCATTTGTGTATATGGTTTTATTTTTGATTTGCTAGTAACATTAAAATCTTTTTTAATTATTTCATTTCCGTTTTCATCAATAGCAATCAAAACAATTTTTATTGAATCTACATATTTAGCAACACCGAAGTTTTCTAATGCGCTATAATAAACGCTAGTTGCATCTAATGGCATACTAAATTCAATTTTTGTTTTTGGTAAAATTGTATATTCAGATGCTCTAATACCATTAATTAAAATATCACAGTTAATTGGAGTATGTACTCTAATATTGTTTACTTTATTATGATGTGTAGACTTTATTGTATAAGCTAAATCTCCACCTTTTGCAGTACCTGTTGTAATATATGAATTACCAGCAGCAGATAAGTTAGCAACATTTTGAATTACATTATCTTTTTTATCTATTGCATAGAAGTTTCCTATTAACGCACCATTTCTTTCTACATTTTCACCATTAAAAGTAACTGTATCTGTTTCAACATCATAGAATGGTGTTAATTCTTTAACTCTTTCTTCTGCTTCTATTTTCATAGTATTTGTTCTATTAATAAGTTCTGCATTTGCCCACGAAGAACCAGCATTAGCAAGTTCCAACAATTCTGTAAGTGCGGTAACTTCAGAAGCAGGAACTGTATACGTATAATCTACTGGTTCTGCTTTTAACGTATAAGAACCCTTTTTAGAGTTCGGGTTAATTTTAGCATTCGTCGCACTCTTTGAATCTGTTACTTTTCCATCTTTTAAAGCAAGATTTCCAAATTCTAACTCAGCTTTTTTATTTAATGTGGCCTCTGAAGCATCAAGCCATGTTACCCAGCCTGTTGTTGAACCACTATATGTTTTGGAAGCTTGAGCGGGAATTAACATTTTATTTATAGAATCATATGTATAATAGTCTGCTTTGATAGTTCCAGAAACAGATACCGTTTCTTGCACTCCGTATTTTTTTAATCCCTCAACCGAACCATACATATTTGATTTTCCTGCAATATTTACTTTTTCAGAAGTCGGTATTGGATTACCATTTACGTCTGATGCGCTATATACACTAAATTGTGTGTTATCAATATTAGCATAAACAACAGGTTCAACATTTAGTCTCATATCCATAGGCTCTGCTGGTGGACCTAGCTCTGTATATTTTGTTGCAAACCAACCATAATAATTGCTAAATCCATAAACACCACAACCTATTTTTTTAGCTAAAAACGCCCACATATCTTCATTTTCTTCGTAGATGGCATCTTTCATTCTTATCAACGGATTGTATAAGTTCCAAGAATATGAACCTTCTCTACTTGCATCAGCATATTTAAAGCTTTTAATGGCATCTGTCCAAAATACGTCAGATTCTCCGCCAACTATTGTATTACCAATTTTCAAAAAGCTTCTTGCCACCAAAGTAACTGTAGTATCTGCTTTAGCATTGTTTATATATTGAACCATTTCTGTTTGTCCATGTAGTTCCAAAAAGCCAATTACATCTTCAATAGGAATTTCAATTTGATTTTTTGGCAAAGGACAAGGCTCATCCAAATTAGTTTTACCAGTTACTCCGTATCCCTTTATAGCACCATACCATTTTTGTTTATTATCATCATCATTATAATCGCAATATAACTTTTTGGTAAACGATTTTTTTGTGCCGTCTGGATTCTCTACCGTTATTTCATACACAATACCCGAACTCGGCCAATTTAAACACGCACCGTCTACTGATTGAGCCTTACCAGAGCTTGTACCACCCGTACCTCCAGTGTCATCATCCGTATTGTATGCAAAAACGATAGCTGTAAGTGACATTGCTAATATTATCAATATTAATATTAAAGAAAATATTTTTATTTTTCTACTCTTCATCTTTACACCTCACATCCTACAAGCTATATCTCGAATAATAAATTATTTTTGCCGCTTGCGCTCTTGTTAATCCTTCATCTTTTCTAAAAGTACCATCTAAGAATCCATTAATAATTCCATTCTTAATACATGTGTTTATATGTACTCTCATATCTGGATCTGTGATCTCAGCTTCATCTGTAAGTTGCTTAATGTATTCTTCACTTCTATCAAATTTTGATTTCTCAGGATCATTAAGATTTGATAACGAATATAAATAACAAAGAATACTTGTTGTTTCTCCTCTTGTTATTACTCTATCCATTCTTGCATCGTCATAGTCATTTGCATCTAACATTTTGTTATGTAGCAAAAGTACATATGGCTTTGCCCAATGTGAACCATCTGGCTCATCAGGACTTGGGGCCACATATTGATAGTCTGGATAATATGACATTGCTACCATCTTTATAAACTCTCCTGTTGTTACTAAATCTTCTGGTTTAAAAGTTCCATCTTCATAACCATTGATTATTTTCTTTTGTTCCATCTTAATGATATAGTATCTTGCCCAATGATCCGCGGCAACATCTGGGAAAGAAATCGCCAACACTTTAGATGAACTTGAAAGTCCAATACTAAAAAGTAACGTTAGCGCCGCTAAAGTTTTGAAAAATTGTTTTTTCATGTGTTCCTCCTTTGTTTATATAGATTTATTTTTAAATCCTTCTCCTATCGCTTCTGTAACATTTGTTATTATCACAAAAGCTTCTTCGTCTATTTCTTCAATAGCTTCTTTTAATTTTGGTATTTCCTTTTTATTAACTACACAAACCAGCATGTCTTTTTCTTCTTTTGTGTATGTTCCTATAACGTCAATCTTAGTTGCTGTTCGATCAATTTCCGTGTGTATATATTTTACCATATCTTCACTCTTGTTTGTAATTATAAATATCGCTTTTGCATATTCTGCACCAAGTAAAATTAAATCTATTATTTTTGAACTTGCATAAATTGCAACTATCGAATACAGTCCAATTTCAAGATCTTTAAAAACTACAGTAAGAAATGCAACTATAAAACCATCAACTATCATCAAAGCTTCACCAACGTTAATATGTTTGGCTTTCGAATTTATAAGTTTAGCAATTAGGTCTGAGCCACCAGTAGATCCACCAGCTTTATATGTTAAAGCAATTCCTAAACCTGATAAAAGTCCGCCGAACAAAGCTGCAAGCATCATATCACTTGTGAGCACTCCAAATTTTCTACCAACAACAACACCAGCAGAACTTGCAAGCATTCCTAAAAAACTTCTTACACCAAATTTTATTCCTAAAAATTTTGCTGTGATTAAGAATGCAGGAACATTCAATACAATTAACGTTATTTCTGTAGGGATTTCTAATAAATAGTGCGCCAAAGTTGCAATACCCGAAAAACCACCCGTAGTAATCTTTAATGGCAATAGCACATATTCAACTGCTATACCAAAAAGTAATCCTCCAACAATTAACACAAGATAATCCCAAAGTGTTTTTATCATTTTTTTCATTATACTTTCTCCTTTGCAAAAATGTTTTATTTCTCCATCTCTTCAATAATTCTTTCTAATGCAGCTTGTCCCATTTTTGCAAACTCATCTGTTTTTTCAGTATAATTAACTTCTTTATTTTGCATATAGTAATCTACTTGTTCTAGCACTTTTTCTACAGATATATTTTCATATGTACATACAGAAGTCATGTTCATCATTTCTAAAAATCCATCAACTTTTGGTTCATACGAAATTCCAATTGTAGGTACATTTCTAAGTACAGAAAATATTAATGCATGTAATCTTACTCCTATATTTACGTCCATATATCCCATAGCACCTAAAATTTCAGATGGTAAATATCTATTTGGCATTAACACCGTCTTGTCTTCGTGTTTCATCTTATGCATTACAATTTTACTTATTTCCGCATCCTTAGGTTTATGAAATGGAAAGAATACAATTCTCGCATTATATTTTTCTACAAGCTTGTCTGCAATTTCAGCAAACAAATCAGTTCTATCTTTATCTCTCCACTCTCTGATTGAAAAACCAATTAATTTTTCACCCTCTTGATAGTTATGAACATTATCTTTAATAATTTTCATACATCTTTCTGGTGCCGGTGGTTTCATCATAAAAATCATATCTGACGAAAGCATTAGTTTTTCTTCTTTAATACCCATTTCCTTAGCATACTCTAGAGCATGTTTATCTCTCATCGCAATTAACTTCACACTCTTTTTATTAAGAGTTTTCTTTGTCATTTTTCTATACATTGGTGTATTTAAAGGACCCATTCCTTGATATGCCACACAAACTTTTTTTCCTAACAGTTGCGCAATTTTTACAATACCAAGATAGTACCAGATATTTCTCTTACTTGTTATGTCTTGAAATAATGTACCGCCACCGCTAACAACAATGTCTGATTTTTTAATAGCTTTTATAACTTCAATTAAATTATATCTATCATACGCTTCTACATTGTATAACTCTTTTGTCTTCTCTGGATTTGAAGAAAGCACGATCAATTTATAATTCTTTTTTGCAAGCTCTATTGAAAAAGTTTCTATCATTGCTTCGTCGCCAGTGTTATTAAAACCATAATAACCTGACACTAATATACTTTTCATTAGTACCTCCTAACTTTTGCTCACTGCAAAATTTTTTCGTTATTTTTTCTAAATTTATTTTATATTTTTTATAGCGACTTTTGCAGCTTCCATTTCGGATTCTTTTTTGTTTTTACCATTTCCAGTTCCTAATAACTTATCATCACAATAAACTTCAGCAGTAAATTTTTTTGCGTGTTCTGGACCTTCTTCTTTTACAATCTTATATTCTATAAAAACATCTCCATTAACTTGTAAAAGTTCTTGCAATTGCGTCTTGTAATCCTTGTTTCCGACCTCTACGTATTCTTTTAATTTTTGTTCAATACTTTTTGTAATAAATTTTCTAGCACATTCAATGCCTGAATCTAAATACATAGCGCCGATAACAGCCTCGACACTATCCGCAAGTATTGAGTTTCTATATTTACCATTAATTCTACTTTCGCATCTTCCTACTTTCAAGAAATCACTAAAACCATATCTGTTTGCTACTTCAGCAAGTGCTTCCTCACACACAGCAAAAGCTCTAGCTTTAGTCATCTCTCCTTCTGACAAATTTGAATAATGCAAATATATATATTCGCTTGAAATCAATTCTAAAACCGCATCTCCTAAAAATTCTATTTTCTCATTGTACTCTTTTAGTCCATTTTCATGAGCATAAGAACTATGCGTTAATGCTGTTTCTAAAAACTTTTTGTTTTTAAATTCATATCCTATTACTTCTTCGAAATTCATACTTATCTCCTTTTAAGAAATCTCCAATAATATTATACCCTATTATCTGTCAAAAGTTACAATATTTTTGCATAAAAAATGCGTATCTTTTAAAAAAAGATACGCACATTTCAAAAATCTTATTTATTGTTTTTGATATATTCTACAACATCTCCAACAGAAGCGATTTTTTCAGCTTCACTGTCTGGGATTTGCAAATCAAATTCTTCTTCAAGAGCCATTATAAGTTCAACTATATCTAAAGAATCTGCTCCTAAATCATCAATGAAAGATGTATCTAGTTTAACTGAATCCTCTTCTACAGCTAATTGTTCTATTATAACCTCTTTTACTTTTTCAAAAATTGCATCTGGATTCATCCAAATGACCTCCTTTCAACTTTGTTTACACTCATTAAAATCATCTATACATTAACAATAGTATATGTTATTTTAATTGTCAATAATATTTTAAGCCTTAGCTTTTTCTTTTCCCATTTCTTCAATAATGGTTTCCACAACTTTATTTTTAGCAAAATTTTCAGCTTGAATTAATGTAAATTTAACAATCTTTGCATTGGCTGTGCCGTGACATTTGATCATTGGTTTTTTGATACCTAACAATAACGCACCGCCATATTCACTATAATCCATTCTCTTTTTGATTGTTTTTAGCGCAGGCATAAGTAACATTGCTAAGAATTTTCTCCACGGATTTGCTTTCAATTCTTCTTTAAGAATTTTATTAACCATTGCCCCAACACCTTCTGTTGTCTTTAGCGCAACATTTCCTGTAAATCCATCTGAAACAACCACATCAACGTCTCCAGTAAACATATCTCTACCCTCTATGTTTCCATAGAAATTAACCGCTTTATTTTCAGCAAATTTAACATACGTTTCTTTAGTAAGTTCATTTCCTTTACCTTCTTCTGCCCCTATGTTTAGAAGACCTACTTTAGGGTTCTCTACATGCATCACTTTGTTCATATAGATTGATCCCATTTGAGCAAATTGAATTAAATTTAAAGATCTACAATTTGTATTTGCTCCAGAATCCACAAGCATAAAACCTTTTCCATCATATGTAGGCAAAATAGGACAAAGTGCAGGTCTGTCGATACCTTTAATTCTACCAACTAAAAGTAGTCCTCCTGCCATGAAAGCTCCTGTGCTTCCTGCAGAAACAAATGCATCTCCTTCATCACTTTTTAACATATTAAAACCAACAACCATTGATGAATCTTTTTTATTTTTGATTGCAGATGTTGGTGATTCTTCATTTTGAATTACAGTATCTGCATTCTTAATTGTAATTCTTTCAGAAACTTCTTTTATATTTTCTTTTCCATAAAACTCTTTAACTTTTGCGTTTATAACATCTTCTTTTCCAATTAGAACAATATCTGATTCAATAACACTTAGAGCATCAACACATCCTTTGATTATCTCGTCCGGACTATGGTCTCCTCCCATTGCGTCAACTAAAATTTTCATTGTTACTCCTTTCAAAACCGAGTTTCCGTAAGTGTCTACCCTAAAATATATGTAGTCACATTTTGAAATTATATTACAACATTTTACTAATTGCAAGTATTTGAACACTCATTCTAAAAAGTTGTTTTTAGATTCGCTCTATACGGAAACACGAGAAAATCGAAGAAAAACCTCGATTTTGTATAATTTGTTTTAAAAGAGTGTTCCCTTAATTTCGTTTTATTTCCTGCACACTTAGGGATTCTTTAGCTGACTTTGTAGAATTTACATAAAGATGAGATAATAATAGCTGTAAAGGAGATGAACATATTGGTCTACAGAAAATTCCGTGTACGGAAAATATCATTTCTGTAAAAAGGTAAACAAGTCAACAATCAATTCAAATCAAAAATCAAAAAACAACAAGGAGAAATTGAAATGAAAGTTAACACCAAAGTTATCCGTATCCTCGCCATTGTTATGGCAATCGCTCTTATGTCCGTTCTGTTCTGTGGCTGCGAGCCCAGCTCTAGCCGCATAGACACCCAGAAGACTCTCGAAATTGGCAACAAGTTATCTGAGAACCAGCCTACCCCGACCGACATCGAGTACAGCCTCGCAAGATACAATCTGATCCGCCGCCTCTACTACGTAAACGGCCAGGTTGAAAAAGCGAAAAACCTTCCCTGCGAAGTGCAGAAGCCCTTGGGCTACATCTACCTCTTCGTTGAGGGCGTTGGTTGTGTACTCTGTGACACCGTCGATGGTATGGTAAGCCCGATGCAGTCTTATCTCACTCCTGATAGTGAGTACTACGATTACGGTGGCAGCGCTTACAACAAGTGGCTCCCTGACGTAGACGGTACTTACGGTGAGAACTGCGAAGGCATCTTTTACTTCGACGCCCAGGGTGGTTACCACGAGTGGACCGGTCGTTACTACTATTCGGAAACCTATTATCCGATTGACGATCCGATTATCAACATCGTGGTTGAACAGGGCAACGCAAACTAACAAATCCACATCATGTAACAGTAAAGGAGAGTATTACATCAATGAACAAGACTTGGACCATCGTTATTTCCGTCATTGCCACCATTTTGGTGCTCGCATTCGTATTTTTCACGTTCGTACCTGCTGGTCGCGAAATGTGGAACAATTACACCCACAGCCTTAACAAAGCTGACGAGGTCGATTACGAGACTAAGAAGCACGTGGAAGACACAGCTCGCGCAATGATCGCTAACTACAATGCCGACGTGGCTACATACAACGCTTTCAAGGATAGCGAAGTCGAATCCGAGAGAGAGTATGCTACACAGGCTAAACTGAGAGCCATCAGAACCGCTACAAGCTATAACGATTACATTTTGAAGAATAGCTACGTTTGGGAGGACAACGTCCCTAATGATATTGCTTATTCTCTTGAAGTGAACATCGGCGACTAAGCCGAAAACCTAGACCGCGCAGCGGGGCCACGTGCCCCGCTGTTTTTTTTGCATTTTACTTATTTTGTTCATATTTATTTATATTTTTTATTTCTTTTTTACACACTCTTTTTTACTTAAATTTTGTCGTTTTTTCGCTACTTATCTTTCTTGCAACTACTACATTTCTATGATATACTCCACTCGTTCGCAAGAACTAATCTAATTGGGAGGTATCGATTATGATCACCAAGCAAAAGCACAATCCTCTGACTCCCACTTACGTTTGTCCCAGGTGTGGTGCACACACTCTCGAAGGACACGACGACGACATGCAAATCTATTGCGCAGCGTGTGGTCTCTCTTTCTTGATGAAAACCGCTAAGGAAGTTCATCTTTCGCAAGAAGACCTCACAACTAAATTCGAGCGCGTTCGGCGTGACTCTGGCTGGATTGCATACGTCAAACGTAAAGGTGTCTAACATTCGCCCATTGTGGAAATTTCCACAATTATTACTTCCTTTCCGCAGTGTACTGCGTGTATAAAGCAAATTTGAGACAAAATTGTTACAAAAAGAGCACATCGTTTTGATGTGCTCTTTTCCATTTTTACAACAGGGACGCTCCTTGTTATTAATTTTTTGATAAGAAGGAGTGTCCCCGTTTCAAATTTTTTGATAATAAGGAGTGTCCCCTAGTTGCGAAATAACAAAAAGACTTGCTAGATTTAGCAAGTCTTTTATATTAGTTATTTTATTACAACTATGCTTTGATATCAGAAACGATACCAGCACCAACTGTTCTTCCACCTTCACGAATAGCGAATTTTAATCCTTTTTCGATAGCAACTGGAGTAATAAGTTCGATATCCATAGTTACGTTATCACCTGGCATAACCATTTCTGTACCAGCTTCAAGTGTTATAACACCTGTAACGTCTGTTGTTCTGAAGAAGAATTGAGGTCTGTAGTTAGAGAAGAATGGTTTGTGTCTTCCACCTTCTTCTTTAGTTAATACGTATACTTGACCTTTGAAAGATGTGTGAGGTTGGATTGTTCCTGGTTTAGCAAGAACTTGTCCTCTTTCGATTTCTTTTCTATCAATACCTCTTAAAAGAACACCGATGTTGTCACCAGCTTCAGCTTGATCAAGAAGTTTTCTGAACATTTCAACACCTGTAACAACTGTTTTCTTTGTTTCTTTAGCGATACCAACGATTTCAACTTCGTCTTGTAATTTAACGATACCTCTTTCAACTCTACCTGTAGCAACTGTTCCTCTACCTGTGATAGTGAATACGTCTTCGATAGGCATTAAGAATGTTTGATCGATTGGTCTTTCTGGAGTTGGGATATAGCTATCAACTGTATCCATAAGCTCTTTAATGCAAGCATATTCTGGAGCGTTTGGATCTGTTGAAGTACATTCTAATACTTTTAATGCAGAACCTCTAACGATTGGAGTTGTGTCTCCTGGGAAGTCGTAGCTTGATAATAAGTCTCTAACTTCCATTTCTACTAATTCTAATAATTCTGGGTCATCAACCATATCGCATTTGTTTAAGAATACTACGATGTAAGGAACACCAACTTGTCTAGCAAGTAGAATGTGTTCTCTTGTTTGTGGCATTGGGCCATCAGCTGCAGATACAACTAGGATAGCACCATCCATTTGAGCAGCACCTGTGATCATGTTTTTAACATAGTCAGCGTGTCCTGGGCAGTCAACGTGTGCATAGTGTCTAGCATCTGTTTGATACTCAACGTGTGCAGTATTGATTGTGATTCCTCTTGCTTTTTCTTCTGGAGCTCCATCGATTTGATCGTAAGCTTTGAATTCAGCAGCTCCTTTTAAAGATAATACTTTAGTAATAGCAGCTGTTGTTGTTGTTTTACCGTGGTCAACGTGTCCGATTGTACCAATGTTAACGTGTGGTTTACTTCTCTCGAACTTTTCTTTTGCCATAATAAAATTCCTCCTTTAATATGTTTATATTATTTTTAATATTGAAATCTTTTTATTAACTGTATGTGCAAAATTTAATTTGCACATACAATTTTCACGAATATATTTTACAAAAATTTGAATTTATTTGCAATATATATTTTTAATTAGTCTTTCTTTGCTTTTTGAGCTGTAATAGCTTCAAGTACTGACTTAGGAACTTCCTCATTGTGGCTAGGTTCCATTGAATATGTACCTCTACCTTGAGTTCTTGATCTTAAGTCTGTAGCATAACCAAACATTTCAGAAAGTGGAATGAAACATCTAATTTCTTGCATTCCGTTTTTAGCTTCCATTCCTTCAAGTCTACCTCTTCTTGAGTTAACGTCACCGATAACATCTCCCATGTATTCTTCAGGAACTACTATTTCTACTTTCATGATTGGTTCTAAGATAACAGGTTTAGCTAATCTGCAGCATTCTTTGAAAGCCATAGAAGCAGCAATCTTGAACGCCATTTCTGATGAGTCAACTTCGTGGTATGATCCATCAACTAATGTAGCTTTTACGTCTACAACTGGGTAACCAGCAAGGATACCTGTGTTTGTAGCTTCTCTGAAACCATCTTCAGTTGGTTTGATGTATTCCTTAGGAACAGCACCACCAACGATTTTGCTTTCGAATTGAATACCTGTACCTGGTTCAAGTGGTTCAAGTTCGAACCATACGTCACCGTATTGTCCTTTACCACCTGATTGTCTAATAAATTTACCTTGAGCTTTAACTTTGTTTCTAATTGTTTCTTTGTATGCAACTTGAGGAGCACCAACATTAGCTTCAACTTTAAATTCTCTCTTTAATCTATCAACGATGATATCAAGGTGTAATTCACCCATACCAGAGATAATTGTTTGACCTGTTTCTTGGTCTGTATATGTTTTAAATGTTGGATCTTCTTCTGCAAGTTTAGCAAGAGCAATACCCATTTTTTCTTGGTCTGCTTTTGTTTTTGGCTCAATAGCGATAGAAATAACTGGTTCTGGGAATTCCATTGATTCTAAGATAACTGGGAATTTTTCATCACATAATGTTTCACCAGTTGTAACATTCTTAAGACCAACTGCTGCAGCGATATCTCCAGCGTATACTCTGTCGATATCTTCTCTATGGTTAGAGTGCATTTGTAGAATTCTACCAATTCTTTCTTTAGAATCTTTATTTGTATTTAGAACTGTTGATCCAGCTTCTAATGTACCAGAATATACTCTGAAGAAGCAAAGTTTACCAACGAATGGGTCTGTAGCAATTTTGAATGCTAAAGCTGCGAATGGTTCATCATCGCTTGCTTTTCTTTCTTCTTCTGCATCTGTTTTAGGGTTGATACCCTTAATAGCAGGTATATCTAGTGGTGAAGGCATATAATAAATTATATTGTCTAATAATTCTTGTACGCCTTTGTTTTTGTATGAAGAACCACAACATACTGGAGTTACTTTACAAGCTAGAGTTCCTTTTCTAAGACCTTCTCTAATTTCTTCGTTAGAAAGTTCTCCGCCATCTAAGTATTTCATCATTAATTCTTCATCTTGTTCAGCAGCAGCTTCAACCATTTCAGCTCTGTATTTTTCAGCTGTTTCTTTTAAATCTGCTGGAACTTCTGTCTCTTCGATTTCTTTTCCTAAATCGTCTTTATGAATAAAGGCTTTCATTGTGATTAGATCAACAACACCTTTGAATTCGTCTTCTGCTCCAATAGGAATTTGTATTGGAACTGCATTTGCATGCAATCTATTCTTCATTTGCTCTACGCAGCTGAAGAAGTTAGCACCGATTGTGTCCATCTTATTAACGTAACACATTCTTGGTACTCTATATTTGTCAGCTTGTCTCCAAACTGTTTCTGATTGTGGTTGAACTCCACCTTTAGCACAGAATACTGTAACAGATCCGTCAAGTACTCTTAAAGATCTTTCAACCTCAACAGTAAAGTCAACGTGTCCTGGTGTGTCGATAATATTTATTCTATGATCGTTCCAGAAACAAGTTGTAGCGGCTGAAGTAATTGTAATACCTCTTTCTTGCTCTTGAGCCATCCAGTCCATTGTTGCTGCGCCTTCGTGTGTTTCACCGATTTTGTGAACTTTACCTGTATAGAATAGAATTCTTTCAGTAGTAGTTGTTTTACCAGCATCAATGTGGGCCATGATTCCAATGTTTCTTGTTTTTTGTAATGAAACTTTTCTTGCAGTAGCCACTCTATTTCCTCCTTATCTATTTTTCGATTGTTAAATTTCTTTTTAAGATTACCATCTGTAATGTGCGAAAGCTTTGTTAGCTTCAGCCATTCTGTGTGTATCTTCTTTCTTCTTGAAAGCTCCACCCATGCTGTTGATAGCATCGATGATTTCGTTAGCAAGTTTTTCTTGCATTGTTTTTTCATTACGCTCTCTAGAATATTTAACTAGCCATCTTAATCCTAATGCTTGTCTTCTTTCAGCTCTAATTTCCATTGGAACTTGGTATGTAGCTCCACCTACTCTTCTAGCTTTAACTTCAAGTACAGGCATAATGTTGTTCATAGCTTCTTCAAAAGCTGCCATTGGTTCTTTACCAGTTTTTTCAGCAACGATTTCAAGAGCTCCGTAAACAATTCCTTGTGCTAGTTGTTTTTTACCGTCCAACATAACGTTGTTAATAAGCTTTGTGATTACTAAGCTTTTGTAAATTGGATCAGGTAAAATTTCTCTTTTTGCGATATATCCTTTTCTTGGCACTATTCTTCCCTCCTTAAAATTTTCAGTATACATTAATACCGTATACCAAGGTACTCTGGTGCGCATCTGCCACCAGTTTAGTGCATTATTACTATATTTTATCTATATAATAAGGCACCATTACTTCCTAAGATTAGTTCTTAGGTTTTTTTGCTCCGTATAGAGATCTAGCTTGTTTTCTGTCTTTAACACCTGCAGTATCTAAAGTACCTCTGATGATATGATATCTAACACCAGGAAGGTCTTTTACTCTACCGCCTCTTATAAGAACAACGCTGTGCTCTTGTAAGTTGTGTCCAATTCCAGGAATGTAAGCTGTAACCTCTTGAGTGTTTGTTAATCTAACTCTGGCAACTTTTCTTAAAGCTGAGTTTGGTTTTTTAGGTGTAGTTGTTTTAACTACTGTACAAACACCTCTTTTTTGAGGAGCTGATTGGTTAGTAACTTTCTTTAATTTTGAGTTATAACCTTTTTGCAAAGCTGGAGCCTTTGATTTGCTTTTCTTGCTTTGTCTACCATTTCTAACTAATTGGTTAATTGTAGGCATTTTTCTGATTCACCATCCTTTCTATCTTAAAATTTATATATTTCAAGGCTTATTATTTGGTGCCTATGAAATCAATCTGATTGAAAGCTTATTCAGCAGCTGCCGCAGACTTTACATCTACTTTAGCCATCTCTCCTAAAGCTTCCATTGTAACAATGTGCTTAACTTCAATATTTTTTTCTTCACATAGCTTTAGCAACGGTGCAATAACATGTGGTTCTGCATCATCACCAACATAAACAGTGCTTACCTCGTCATTTTCAACAGCTTTTATAACCTGTTTAACGCCAACGTATTTCACTTGTCCATTTCTCCTTATTTTTCAAATATACGATTGTGCGAGGAAGTCTTACGGCTACTTGTATCTTCGCCTTAGATAGACTTCCACACAATGGCAGTTTGCATTTTATCATTTTTATCTACTAATGTCAAACATTTTGGGGTATTTTTTAGGTATTTTTGCGCAAAAAAATTGGGCGGTGAGATTCACCGCCCTTTTTGCCGAAAAACCCGGTCAAACCTTAGGGAAACATGTTCCCAATTTTAGCTTGAGCTTTCTTGATAGACGTCATCATACAGCAAATTTCGCGACCATATGCAGGAATCAGTGTCAATTCCTCTTGAATTTTCTTGATCCTGTCTTCCATTTGCTGTAGGTTCTGCAGTCGGCGAGACTTTTCCTCTCCTTCTACGGGATCTGGATCAATGTCCGTTTTCACTTTCTGCAGTGCTTCCAGCATTTGAGTTCTCGCTTCTATGCTACCCGGAGCTCTGAAAAACGCGTGAATATCAGTAAGGAGGCAGTTGCTCATCATCGCTCTCCACCTATATTCACCCCCAAAGGTTCGTGCCAGCTTGTTTTCGATTTCATCGGCCGACATTCCTCTTTGCAGCTGATCGATAATGCAATCTGCAATATCTACACGCTTCCTAAGCTGCTCTCGCAGGATGACATTCCGTTCGTATTCTTTGAAAGCTGTACCTTGCTTGCTTTCAAGAATATCTCCCATCTTTTCCATCTCTGCCAGCAAATAACGGGCCACACCTGCCACCTCACAACGTTCCTCGTCCATTGCAATCTGAGCCATCCAGCCCAGGCTTTTCGATTTCGCGTTTTGTGATATTAAACCACGCACGCGGGCTTGAAGGTCGGACACCTCTGTTGCCCAATTGCCGATACGCTCCTCGATTTCCTTAAGAGACATCATGCGTTCGTTTGCACTTACTGTTGCCATTGAGTCCTTTACCTCGTTTCTTTGTAAAATAGGGATTTTGCCAATATCTATTTTACCATAATTTACATAAAAAGTAAACGTTTTAGACCTTTTCTCATTAAAAAAGAGCCTTCCGGCTCTCTTTTTTATTCCTCAGATAATTTTGCAGCTCTATCTGCAGCGTTTAATGCATCAATCATTTCGTCGATATCTCCATTTAAGAATGAATCAACTTGATACATACTTAAACCAATTCTATGGTCTGTAATTCTTCCTTGTGGGAAGTTGTATGTTCTAATCTTTTCAGATCTATCTCCACTACCTACTTGGCTTCTTCTTGCATCAGCTTGTTCTTTAGTTTGTTTTTCTAATTCAGCTTCATAAAGTTTTGCACGAAGCATTGACATAGCTGTTTCTCTATTTTGAATTTGTGAACGTTCTGTTTGACATTCAACTATTACACCCGTAGGGATATGTGTGATTCTAATAGCAGATTCTGTTTTATTTACGTGTTGTCCACCAGCACCACTTGCTCTAAATGTATCTACTTTTAAATCTGCTGGATTAATTTCAACTTCTACATCGCTTACTTGTGGCAATACAGCAACTGTAGCAGTAGATGTATGAATTCTTCCGCTTGATTCTGTATCTGGAACTCTTTGTACTCTGTGAACTCCACTTTCAAATTTAAGTCTGCTATATGCACCTTTACCAGTAATCATAAATGTTACTTCTTTAATTCCACCAAGTTCTGTTTCGTTAAGATTAACAACTTCTGTTTTCCAACGTTTCTTTTCTGCGTACATTGTATACATTCTAAATAAGTCGCCAGCAAATAATGAAGATTCTTCTCCACCTGCTCCACCACGGATTTCAACGATAACGTTTTTATCATCATTTGGATCCTTTGGAACTAGTAAGAATTTTAATTCTTCTTCAATCTTTGGAAGTTTTTCTTTATTTTCATCTAACTCCATTTGTGCAAGATCATGCATTTCTTTATCGTTTAGCATTTCTTTTAATTCTTCAATTGCTTGAGTTGTCTTTTTGTATTCTCTGTATTTTTCAACAAGTTCTTGAATATCCGCATGTTCTTTCATAAGTTTTTGCCATTCTGCTTGATTAGCAATTACTTCTGGATCAGATATTTTTGTATTTAATTCTTCATAACGAGCTTCTACACTCTCTAATTTATCAAACATGTTTATCCACCTTTTCTAAATTTATCGCTAAGAAATTATACTACGAAATTAGCAAATATGCAACACAAATCCATTTTTAGGAAAGCCTCACACTTTTTTTGCTTTTAGAATTCGCTTACAATAAAAAAAACACACGCTTGGCAAATAGCCTTACGTGTGTCTTTTTGTTTATTTATCTACGATCTTAATGCAATTGAATTTCCAGATTCGTACCTCTTTAGTGCAAACTTTGTAAGCGCAGCCGTGATAGCCACAAATACTAGCATTGCGCCAAAGAACCATAACAAGTATTTGATGTCAAATGTTGTAATAAAGTCTATTGGAACGAATGAAATATATGCAGATGGTATAACTGTATACAGTAAGAACTTAATTCCACCGCCATAGATTTCACTTGGGTAAGATGCAAAGCTTATCATCAATGTGTTGATGTATGTGTGTTCTATATTGTCTGTGTTTCCGATAAAGATTGTCAAAAGTCTTAATATTGTTTCTACACAAATATAAAACACTGCTCCTAAAGTACCCAAAATCACCAAAAATCCAAAGCGTAATAAATTAAACTCTGTCGCAATTAATCCTACAACAATTCCATATATCAAGTCTCCTGCAGCGGCAAATTCCATACTGGAGCACATTACATTTAATATCACATTTTTAGGTTGCGTTAGATATACATCCAACGTTCCTTCTAAAATATGACGTCCCAATTCTCGTACTCCTCCAAAGAAGAAAAATGCAACACCAAATGAAATTACTGGTACCGACCAGATATATAAAATTTTATTTAATGTAATATCTCCCGCTTTTTCGCCAGAGGCTGCGATTACAACATACCAGAATAGTAAGAAAAATCCGTTATTCAAAAACATAAAAATGGTTTGCACCAAAAAGCTGCTTTTGTATTCAGCAATAGATTTAAAATTACATTTCATACTCTCTTTAAAAAATCTGAAATATCTTTTAACCGCCGTTAACATTTATTTTCTTCACTCCCTTTCTGTATAAGCACATTACGCACAAGCCTAAGATAATGCACATTCCAAGCTGCAATGCCAACCATTTAATATCAGCAACACCTTCAAATTTAACAAATATCTTAGCTGGAACGTATACCATATATGTCGTTGGTGAAAGTAACAACAAACCTTGTACAAATTTATTGTAGAAATTTATTGGAACGAAAACTAATAGCAATTGAAACTTCTGAACTATGAAATATATCGAACGCGTTTCCTCAATATAAAATGCAATTAATCCAATCAGCAACTGAATAAAATTTGCAATTATTATTGAAATCACACACGATATTGCACACATTCCAATTGCGGCTGGCGTAACCGTTATAGGACCTGCCATTGTAAGCCCAATTATAATTCCCGCAATAAGATTTATTACAATTCTTATAATGTCACTACTTTGTTCACACAAAAAATATCCCACACAGTTAATTGGTTTAATAAGCATGTTTGCTATCGTTCCATCTTTAACCATACTCGAAATTCTTTTGTGCAAACTCGAAATACTATATGTTAAAAATTCCGTAACAACAATGTACCAAATTAACTCCGGCTTTGTGTATCCAAAAAGCGAACCGTCCTTAAGAATGTAATCCCACAAACAATTGAATACCAACATATGTACCGTAAATGAGAAAGCGGCGAAAAGGTAATTCACTATGAACGTGGTGTTCATCTTAAGAGAATATTTGAAAATAGAAAAATATTTTTTCAACTTGCTCACCTCACTTTACCCTTCCTTCATTCTAAGACTTTCTCGTATAAATATCGTAAATGATATCTTCTAGCGGTATTGTCTCTTCATGTTTTACAGTTATGATTTTCTTCTTCAAATATGTGTCCTTAAGGCCATCTATACCTTCATCGATTACGATTCTACCTTTATCGATAATAATTACTCGGTCACAAAGCTTCTCAATGTCGCCCACATCGTGACTTGTCAAGAAAACAGTTACACCGCTTTCAGCATTAATCTTGTTGATAAGCGCACGTACTTTTTCTTTTACAACAATATCAAGTCCGATTGTAGGTTCATCTAAGAAAATGATTTCAGGCTCGTGGATCAAAATTCCCACGATTTCGCAAATCATTCTTTGTCCAAGTGATAATCTTCGAACTGGGGTGTAAATCAAATCTTGTATCTCGAATGTTTCAACTAGATGATTAATTCTCTTCAAAGTTTCATCTTCATCTAAATCATAGATTGCCCCAAACAACTTGTATGTGTCGATAGGAGGCAAGTGCATCCACAATCCAGATTTTTGTCCAAACAAACATCCGATTTTATATGCCATTTGCTTTCTTTGTTTAGTTGGATCTAAACCGGCAACTTTTATGCTTCCAGAACTAGGATGGACTATTCCAGTCATCATCTTGATAGTAGTAGATTTTCCTGCACCATTTGGTCCGACAAATGCAACTTTTTCTCCTTTGTTTACGCTAAAGCTTATGTCGTTTACTGCTGTGAAGTCTTCTAAGATAGGATTAAAGAAACCCTTTATACCAGGCATCTTAATCTTTTTCTGGAAAGTCTTGCTCAAATGCTCGACTTCGATTATTGTATCTTTTTTCATTATTCAAACTCCTTTTCATAAATAATTAAAAAAGCTAGCTAGATTGCTTATAATACTTTTCCTCAATCGAAAAATGCATCATAAACACGGTCCAGCTAGCTTTATACTATTTGTCTTTATTTCACGTTTTTGTTTTTAATATAACTTCCCTTAAATTCTTCTGCTAATATGTCCATATAAACTTCGTCATAATATGCACCGTTTATAAAACGGCTATTACGCCTATGTCCAATTTCGCGAAAGCCCACTTTTTCATAGCATTTGCGCGCTCTCGTATTGCATGTCACATATGTTAAATCCACATTGTTTAAGTTAAGGTAATTAAAAGCAAAATCTAATAATAGTCTAATAGCTTCTGCACCATAACCTTTGTTTCTTGATTCTTTTTCGCCAATCATAATTCCTAAAGTCGCTCTTCTGTTCACAAAATCTACGTCTTTGAGACTCATGTTACCAATCGCAGTATCATCCGCAAGTGTAACAATTTCAAACACATACCCTCCTTTTGCAAGTTCTCCTTGTAGCCAAGATTTCTCGTTTTCATAATTTTGAACGCGATGAGTGTTTCCGATATAGTCTGTTACATCCATATCGTTAAGCCAAACTAAGAATTTTTCCACGTCATCTGGATTCATGGGTGATAAATAAACGTTTTCGCCAACTAATTTTTTGTAATAGTTACTCATGGTAACACCTCCTAAAAATAATTTTATGATTCGTAATAGCAACAAAAAAACTCGCGAAAGAATCTTTTAAATAAGACTCCTCCGCGAGTATAACTCGTTTCTAGTGTAGGCCAACTTGACCCTGTGCCGCTCAGGTTTGTACCCTAGACACACTCCTATTACATTTCCAATACTATCACCCTATCCAAATATTGTCAACACTAATTTGACAGGGTTGTGTTTGAAGAGATTAGGAGAGTGGGGGGGGAATCCCCCCACTTCCTTTTACTCAGTTACTGATGCGCGGCCTCGTAATCGGCCAACAGATTGCGCACTTCATAAGACTTAGTCAGCGCAATCGCCTTCGGATATTTGAGGTTATTGCGCACGTGCACAACGTGCTTTGCGAAGAGTACGCTACGGGGCTTGACGGAACTGTCGACGATGACGATATCCGCCGGAGCCTTCTCCGTAATCTGGGCATTCGCTTCCAGCCACTGCACATCCGCCAGAGTTTCAGCAGGCACGCGACCATGCTGAATCAGGCTTCTGACGTTGTTCAGCACCATACGCGGTACGAACACTTTCTCCATCGGCAACTTCTTGAGCTCCTCGAAGAAGTTCACGACATAGTCGGAATCGACCACACAGCCGTTTTCCGCAGCCAGCTTGAGAGCCCTTCTCGTGTACTTAGACACGAATTTGGGATCACTGGCCGGATTCTCCGGCGCCCCATTCTGGGGCTTTGTAATATCCTGTGCAGGTGCTTCTGCCACAGGAACGGTCGCAGGCTTCACAGCCGTTTTCTTTCCCTCCACGGGAGTTTTCTCTGCCTCAGCCACAGCTTCGACAGGCGCAGCCATGACTGGCTTCTTGCGGTTCGCCTTAAGGCCTTCAATCAGCTTCTCGGCGCGAGCCTTCTGCTGGTATAGGCCCCGAATGGCGTTATACAGCTTCTGCACCGAAGGCAGACCAGATTCCCGCAGGAAATCCTCGGGGGTCATGCCAGTGGAAACAGCCGCTTTTGCGGATTCTCTGGTTACGATGCTAAAATCATACTTAGTCTCTTTCACGATACGTTCCTCCAATTTTGTTTTGATTTTTTGACTTCGGACTTGCATCAAGAAAATCTCTTCGTGGGGATTTTATTTCCTCCCCTTATGAATAGTTATTCTGACACGCACTTATTATATCACAGTTCACATAATTAATCAACCCATAATTTTCCACACTAAAAAAACACCTTCTTCCGAAGATGTTTTTTCTATATAAAATGCAAAAGGGGCCGAAATCGGCCCCTAGGCTTTGGCCCAAATAATCAATATCACCAACGCGATGACAATCAGATTTTCAAGCCACAGTGGTATTAGCAAAGCAAAAAGCCAAAGCAAACCGTAGGCAACAAGTGCCAATACTCCGACCCAAATAAAGGAACCGAGGGTTTGCCCTGAAGCTAACCAAGCTATGCCGAACACCAAAATTACTGCGATCCATACCGAATCCGGAAACAGACCACAAACCCAGGAAATCAACCGACAGAATCCTTCTATCACGTGACTTTCCCCCTTTCTGACGAGGTTTATTTTGTTATTTTTATTCTACTCGCTTTTTATCTTTATGTCAACTCACATTCCTCTATTTGTCATTGATATTACTTAACTTAGACCTTATTCTAATGTATAAATTTTATTCGCCCTCATCTTTCTTTTTCTTTGGTATAAAACCTTTTATGGCTTTGTGTCTTTCTCTATTTTGCACATGCAAAAATCCAATCACACTAAACCACAACGCACCTTCAAAATTTACGAAAAGATCTTCCATTGTATCTGACAAACCGATATCTATATATCCACTGTCTACATCATAAACTTCTCCACTTGTAACTATATATGTTTTGTTAATGTCTTTAACTGCAACCGTTTTATTTTCTCCGCTCTCATTTAAATATACTGTATGAACAGATGAAATTAACGTATCTTTTTGCATATCCGTATTTAAAAATTGGTCCATTCCAAACTCAAAAAACTCCCAAAATACACCTACTGTCATAGAAAAGCAAAAGGCTACTACAGCAACAAAAAAAGGTGATAAATTTAAATTTTCGCTATTTTCATTTAATAAATCAATTAGAGAAAAGCCTACACCCGCACATAAAAATCCATTTAGTGTATGCAGCATAGTATCCCAATATGGAATTATTCCATAAAAATTATTTATTTCACCTAATATTTCTGCCGCAAATATAAATACATATACCGTACTTTCCAAGGCTGTCGGGAATTCAATTTTCAATTTATCTTCTATAAAAGTAGGAATTGTAAATAGAAGTAATGTAAATCCACACAGGAACGCGTTATTTAAATCTCCACGTACAATCTGTAGAACCATACATGCAATAACAAGAGCTCTTAATATTAAGTATACTAACAATTCCGCTTTTTTAGTTTCCATATATAGCTTCAGTTTTTTTCTAGAATACTTACTCAATATCCTCACCCAATTCTTTTATAATTTTAACAAGTCTACTTGTACCTAAACGAGTAGCTCCTAAATTTATAAACTTTTCTGCATCATCAAAACTTGAGATTCCTCCAGCAGCTTTTATTCCTTTTTCTTTAACCATGTGTTTGCTAAATAACTCTATATCTTCAAAAGTCGCTCCAGACTTTGAAAAACCTGTTGATGTTTTTATAAAATCTGCATTAGATTTAGAAACAATTTCACACATCTTTATCTTTTCTTCATCTGTTAAAAGACATGTTTCAATTATTACTTTTAAAAGTTTGCCTTTGCAGGCATTTTTTATAGCATTAATTTCGCACAAAACATCATCAAATTTTCGTTCTTTTAGCATTCCTATATTGATTACCATATCAATTTCATCCGCGCCATTTTGAATCGCATTTTCAGTTTCAAAAACCTTCACTTCTGTTGTACTATATCCATTTGGGAAACCTATTACTGTACAAATTTTCATTTTGTCTCCAACATATTCTTTAGCACGTTTAACAAATGACTCAGGAATACAAACTGACGCTGTATTATATTTTATTGCATCATCACAAATAATTTTTATATCATCCCATGTAGCCTCTTGCTTTAATAATGTATGATCCACAAAAGATAAGATTTCCAACTTGTTCATTTCACATCTCCACACTTTCTAAAAATTTTCATTTTCATTATATTTTACTTTGCATATCTCATCAATAAAACAATTGTGTAATTTTGATGACCACATATCATTCAAGCATTGAGCAAAAATACATTTCATGGTATTATTTGACCATGAGGAGGTATGACATGCGTTTCAAACGAGTTTATATAGAGATCACAAATGTATGTAATTTAAAGTGTAACTTTTGCTTACCACATCATAGAGAAAATAGATTTATGACATTTGAAGAATTTAAATTAATACTTAATAAAATTAAACCTTATACTAATTACATTTATATGCATGTAAAAGGTGAACCGTTATTACATCCAGATGTGGACAGATTTATTGAATATGCATATAACGAAGGTTTCTTAATTAATTTAACAACAAATGCAACATTGTTAAAAAATCATTTACACATAACCAAGTATTTAAGACAAATAAATATTTCTTTGCATGCAACAAATAGTTTAGAAATTGTCCAAGTCGCAAAACAAATAAAAGATTGTATAGTTTGTTTTAGAATTTGGAATATAGATAAGGATTTAAAAAATAAAGAATTATTAGAAAAAGAATTTAATGTACAAATACCTCTACAAGAAAATTTTACTCTTGCTGAAAATATTTTCTTATCGCAAAAAGAAGAATTTGCTTGGCCAACACTAGAAAGTACCATTTTGTGCGATAAAAAATACTGCTATGGATTAATAAATCAGATTGCAATTTTAGTAGATGGCACTGTAACCCCGTGTTGCCTTGATAATGAAGGAGATATAAATTTAGGAAATATATTTAACAATGATTTTAATGAAATTATAACTTCGGAACGTGCAATAAAAATAATAGAAGGCTTCAAAGAAAATAAAGCTTGTGAAGAACTATGCAAAAAATGTACTTTTTAAATTTATTTTAAAAAAACAGAACACCCCCAATGATCGCTATTGCAGCGTATTATGGGGGTGTTTGTTTTTAGCTTACTTGTGCACTACCACCGGGGTATCGTCGTCAGCATCATTAACCAGGACTGGTGCAATGAACTTCAACTCTTTGCGAGTACGACCCTTGCCCACCCAGTAGGTGTGCCAGTGCGCTTTGCGCCAATGTTGACGCGGTCTTCTGCGGTCACCAGAGGTTTCCGTATGCTTCTGTGAACCATTTGCAGCCGCTTTGTGCTCACGCACCACACGAACTCCAACGTCCCACTTCTGGATTTCAGAAAACTTGTCCTTGATAGTGGTAGTCGGCTTTCTGTAGATACGTTTCTGCACCTCGTTTTCCTCTATGTCTGCATTCTTTGCACACAAATACATGCATGCTTGCAACACAAAGGCCAACACCTGCTTTACCATGACAACATGAGGATCATTCATATTTGCCTTGGAGCAGTAGACTTCCGTCTCAAAGAAGTCCTTGTAGCTTGCAGATTCACGGGGATCTACGATGCCGCTATTGATAGGCTGTGCCTTGCCAGCTTTACCGCAGATGGTGTACAAGATAGAACGCGTAGGCGCCTTCGTGTACTTAACCAGAATACCTTCTACAGACTCATGATCCTGCAGTTCCAAATAGAACGCTTCGTACGGAAGGTAATCAAAAAGAGACCAACCAATTTCGAAATCGTCCATATCCAGGAGCATCTCATAGAAGTCTTTAGAAAAAGTGAAAACCTGTTTGCACTTCCGCCAATACGACGCAACCACCGTGGCAATCGCGTAATCATAACTTTGGTACAAAACCCGATTCTCCTCAGCTTTAGTAAGCTTCTGTCCAGCCGAAATGCCATTCAGCTCATAAATCCGCGTTACCGCGTAATCTACAGCTGCACTGACCTCATCTTCGGCACCACCAATTGTTCTTAAAGCTCGCGCTTTTTCAAACTCCTGGATAGCCGTGGCATGCTGGTTTACCACTCTCAGTGGGGTGTACATAACAGTCTTTTTACCCACCTTTTTCACATCCTTTCTCTCAATAATAATTGCTAGGGCTTTGTCGAAATGTGAATTCCAACACTACTATTATACCATAATTTACATAATATTTAAATAGGAACACCCCTTGTTGCTAAAATTTTTGACAACAAGGAGTGCCCCCAACCGACGAAAAAACTCCGGAGTGTGCTTTTCAGCGGTCTCCGGAGTTCGTTTTTATTCATGCTTTACAACAGGCATTTCATCACCTATATCGTTGATAAGCATGGGAGCAATAAATTTAAGCTCCCTCTCTTTTCGGCCTGGGCCAACCAAATATGTGTGCCAGTGTGCTTTCCGCCAGTGCTGGCGAGGTCTCTTGCGACCTTCTGCAACATGCTTTCGTGTTTGTTCTTGTGCTTCTTTTGTGATGCGCTTGTGTTCTTTAACAACACGCAAACCTACATCCCATTTGCGAATTTCTGCATAACGATTTTTAATAACTGCAGACGGTCTGTAAATTCCCTTTTGGGCGGGATTTTCCTCAATGTCCGCATTCTTTGCACAAAGATACATCGATGCCTGTAGTACCAGTTTTAATGTTTCTTGAATTGCAAGTAAGCCTTCGTCATCCGCCTTACCGGGTAGTTGTTCAGCTTGTCTTTGAATAAACTTTTTGAAAGAACCATTATCTTCTGGAGTAAAAAAGCCGCCGTTTACGCCGCTCTCGGTAAACTCACAGTTTGACTTAAAGATGATGCAAAAAGCTAATTCAGAGGTTTTGGAATTATATCTTACTAGTATGCCATCAATATGTTGAACATCCTGTAGTTCCAGGTAAAATGCTTCATAAGGCAGATGCTTAAAAATAGATAACTCAATGTCGAAATCATCCATTTCAACAAGCATATTGTAAAGATCCTTGGGTATACAATATACCTGCTTGTTTTTCCTCCATTCTGCCAAAATGAGGGTTGCAAATACATCGTCATATACTTGTGAAGTCATGCTTGCAGTTAGCAATTTCCCCTGTCTTGAGTCTGCCGGAATTCCATACTGAATTTCTAACACAGTTTCAAATTTGCCTAATGCATTGTCCATTTCAAATGCGATAAAATCTTCAAAGCATTCATTTTCAATAACATGGGAAACACTTTCGAACTTCCCAATTAAAGTTTCTTTTTCTGCGCATAACCGCAGTGGTGGGTACAACTTTGCTTTTTCAGCCATTTCTCATCCTCCTAAATTATCGGGTGGTTTTTTGCAAGGGTTTTTAGTTTCGGCGAAATTATATCACGGTTCACATAATTTAGAAAGCTTTTTTAGGTTATTTATAAAAAAAACTCTTTATCTGAAGCTATTTAGCCTCAAACAAAGAGTTCTTTTTATTCTAACAACAGTCCCAATCAACAACTGCATTTTCAAATCTAGCATTTTTAATATCTTCTTTAGAAATAAACGTAAATAATATTCCTGCATCACCAATATTTATATTATTAAAATCCAAGTTTGAATCAAGTTTAAATAGACATTCTTTCTTTTCTGTATGCTCTCTATCTCTTGGGTCAGACTGTGTAAAATCTGCATATCCGCCTATATTACATCTTGGATTTTCTATCTTGTCTATGAATGGCTCTGGCCAATCATCTGTTCCGAAAAAGCTATCCATTTCAGGATAATTAGTAGCTGTTTCACCATACAAATCTTTTATAATTTCAGCAACTGTATCTATAAATCTATGCTCACTAAAAGGCATTATACTAGTTGCTTTTTCTAAAACAATTTTTACAGGAGTCTCAATAATAGGATATTCCATTTCTACTTTTGGAAGTTCTTCTTGATATTCTAACCCCTCTTCAAAATACTTAATCTTATATTGGCAAGGCCAGCCTAAATCTGCGTCTATAAAAATTTCAATAATTCCAGTTTTAGGCCATCCCTCTAAATCTACATTTTTCAAATTAAATTGTGCTACTAAATACATTGGCTTCCCATCTTTATCTAATGGATATTCTTCACCAACTGGTAGATATGGCCTTCCTCCTAATTTATCATCTAAGATACCTGGTTCACCTTCTACCACAACTACTTTCATGCATTCTTTAGCCGTTCTTTTTAGAAATTCCTCTATTACTTTCTCCAACTTTTCCATACACATTCTCCTTTCAGCAACTATAAAAGCACCTTGAAACACTCATTTTTCAAGTGCTTGCAGGTGCTCTTAATTTGTTATTTTACTTCAGTCATCCATAATCCATGTTTGTTGCAATAAGCATATAACTTGCTTCCTGGAATATAAGTAAAGCTGTGTTTTGCAGGATCACCTGGTTTTAAAAATTTCTTGCCAACTTTCTCGTCACAAGCAATTCCAATCCACTCAATGTAATGATCTGGATCCATAACATGATTTACTGTTACGATCACTTCATCTCCTACAACTTCATATTCTGGCAAATGTTTTTCTGCAGCTGCATCGGCTGTATTAGGTTTCATTTCAACCATTGGTTCGCCGCAGCAAACAACCATACCATTTTTAAGCATTTCTACTGTTGCTCCACATCTCATACATTTTTTAATAACAATCTCTCTCATAAAAATCTCCTCTCTTTTTTTATCTTCTTAATCCAATTTTGTTTTTCATTTCCTCATATTTTTTCTTTGCAATTTCTCTAGCTTTATCTCTCCCTTCATCTAAGATTCTATCTAGTTCATCGCTATTTATTAGTTCGTTGTATCTTGCTTGAATTTTTTCAAATTCAGCAACAACCACATCAGCAACACCTTTTTTAAATTCACCATAGTTTGCATTTTCAAATTTAGCAACCACTTCTTCTTTACTCATTCCTGTTAAACTTGTATAAATATTAATAAGGTTTGTTACACCAGGTTGATTTTCTGGATCATAATTTACTTTTCCAACTGAATCTGTAACTGCAGAATTTATTTTCTTTCTGATAGTATTTATATCATCTAAAATTCTGATTACACCTTTTTGACTCTCAGAAGATTTGCTCATCTTCTTTGTTGGATCTTGTAAATCCATTATCTTTGTTCCCGCTTCTCTTATTAATGGTTCTGGAACAACAAATGTTTCACCATATTTTTTATTAAATCTAATTGCAATATCTCTTGTGATTTCAACATGTTGTTTTTGGTCAATTCCAACAGGAACTAAATCTGCATCATAAGCTAAAATATCTGCAGCCATTAATACTGGATATGTAAAAAGTCCTGCACTAAAGTTTGCATTCTTTGCGCTCTTATCTTTAAATTGAGTCATTCTGCTAAGTTCACCGTGGTATGTGTTGCATTCTAACATCCATGAAATGTTTGCATGATATTCATTGTCTGATTGCAAGAATATTAAATTCTTTTCTGGATCTATTCCACAAGCTATGTAAATAGCAATCAATTGACGAATATTATTTGCAAGTGTGTCCGCATCTATCGGAACTGTTATAGCATGCATATCTGCTATAAAAATTATTGAATTATATTTTTCTTGATTTTCAACCATTTGTTTGATTGCACCAATATAATTTCCAAGTGTTATTGTACCAGTTGGTTGAAGACCTGTTAGCATTAATTTTTTATCCATTTTATTTTCTCCTTTTCGTATGTTATTCATACTTTAATTATATTTTATAAAATCTTTTTGCATTCTCTGTTGTTATTTTTGCTAGTTGGTCAACTCCGCCAGCCGGCGTAATTCTGCAATTTTGTTTGCAGTGTGAATCACGTATGCAGATTCGTTTTTCTTTCCTCTATGAGGTTCTGGTGCCAAATATGGAGCATCTGTTTCAATAAGTAATTTATCATCTGGAACTAGCTTAGCAACTTCAATTAATGAACGTGCATTTTTAAAAGTTACTGGTCCTGCAATTGAAACATAAGCACCTAATTTCAAAACTTCTTTTAACACTTCTACACTAGATGAAAAACAATGCATTACAAAATTATTTTTTATCTTATTTACCTTTAATATTTTCAACATATCCATGTCTGCATCTCTACTATGAATTACTACTGGCAAATCTAATTCATTAGCTATCTCGATTTGTTTTAAAAACAATTCTTTTTGTTTTGCTTTATGCTCATCAGAATTATCATAATGATAGTCAAGTCCAATCTCACCAATCGCAACCACTTTAGAGTTTTTTGCAAGTTCATAGATATAATCAAAATTTCCTATATATTCATCAATATTTTCAGGGTGCAAACCAACAGTTGCATACACTCCGTCAAACATGTCCGCATTTTTTACGGCAGCAGAAGAAGTCGATTCGTTGTAACCGATATCGACTATATAATTCACATTATTTAATTTTGCATCATTAACAATTTGTTCAACTGACTTATCATAAATTTCATCAGTCAAATGTGTATGTGAATCAAAAAACTCCATTTGCTTATCTCCTATTTTCAATTAACAAACTTCTGCTCCAGCTTTCATATCTCCGTCAGTAGTAATCACTTTTACAATATCGTCTCCAGCAGCAAGTACCATTCCTTGTGACTCGATACCTTTTAATTTAGCAGGTTTTAAGTTTGCAACAATTACAACATTCTTACCTACTAAGTCTTCTGGTGCATAATATTTTTGTAATCCTGCAACAATTTGTCTTTCTTCTGTTCCTAAAGATACTTTTAATTTTAATAATTTTTCTGAACCTTCAACTTTTTCTGCTTCAAGCACTTTAGCAACTTTCAATTTTATTTTATCTAAGTAATCAATTGTAATTAATTCTTCTTTTTCATTAGCTGCTTCAATTTTAGCTTGTGCAGCTTTCTTTTCTTCAGCAGCTTTTTTAGCGATTTCTTCAAACTCAGCTAGAACAACTTTTTCATCAAACTTTGTAAATAATGTTTCTACATTATCTAATTTGATTCCAGCTTTTGCTTCTACAAAATTCCAAGTAGCTTTTTCAAATCCAAATATGCTTCTAACTTTTGCAGATGCAGCAGGCATAAATGGTTCCATGATATTTGAAATGTTTGCAATTAATGTTGCACAAGTAAATATTGTGTCATTAAATGCAGCGATGTCTTCTTTAAATTGAATCCATGGTTTTCTATCATCATAATATTTATTAGCATCTTCAACTAACTTCATTGCTTTTTCTGATGCATCTTTAAAGTTAAGTGCTTCAATAGCTTCTCCAACTTCAACATAAGCTTTTTCAATTAAAGCTTTGATATCAGCATCAAGATTACCTTCTGGTATTTCAGAAATACCCTTAAATTTTAATGTTCTATTAACAAAGTTTCCAAATTTGTTAGTAACCTCATTATTGTGTGTTGCAACATATTCAGAAAGTGAAAAGTTAGTATCCTTTCTTTCCGGTCCATTGTTAATTAAGTGATATCTGATTGTGTCTGAATTTAATTTTTCAACAGCGTCTAATGCACTGATCGCATTACCTTTACTCTTTGATGCTTTTTCATTATTGAAGTTTAAGTATTCAGATGAAACAATAACATCTGGCAAATGCATTCCATCATTTAATGAAAGAAGTAGTCCAGGGAAAATGATACTGTGGAACACGATGTTGTCTTTACCATGAACCATATACATTCTATCTGGAGTCTTCCAGTAATCTTCCCAATTCAATCCTCTTTCTTCACATATACGCATTGCAGCTGTAACATATCCTAAAACAGCTTCTATCCATACGTATAATTTTTTATCATCAAAACCTTCAACTGGTACATCAATACCCCATGTTAAATCTCTTGTGATAGCTCTATCTTTTAATCCTTCACGAAGATATTTTTCTGTTTCGTTTTGTGCATTTACTCTCCATGTGTTTTTATTTTTAGCAACATATTCTTCAATTTCACCTTGCATCTTTGAAAGTGCAATGTATAAATTCTTGTTATCTTTTTGAACTGTTTTACTTCCACATTCTCTGCATGTAGCATTTAGTAAATCTTCTTCTGTTGGAGCATAACCGCAGTCACAGCAATCTCCTTTTGTTGTTTCTCCGCATTTAGGACATGTGATTTGAAGTTCTCTATCTGCCATAAACTTATTACATTTTTCACAGAAAGCTTGTGGTTCTATTTTTTCATAGATAGCTCCTGTATCATAAATTTTCTTAATAATTTCTTTAACTTTTTCTTTGTGATAATCTGTTTCAGTTAAAGTATATAAATCATAAGTGAAGTTTAATCCATCGAATGATTTAACAAATAAATCATGGTATTTATCACAAATATCTTTTGGTGAAATACCTTCTAATTTAGCTCTTTCTGTAATTGGTGTTCCGTGACAATCTGATCCTGAAACGTAAATTACATCATCACCATTTGCTCTATGATAACGAGCAAGTAAGTCTCCACCAATAAGTCCAGCAACGTGACCCAAGTGTAATTTATAGTTTGCGTAAGGCCAAGCGCCTCCAATTAAAATCTTTTTGTTCATTTATATATACCTCCAAGTTCAGCTTTCTTTGCTGATTATTTATTTATAACAACTGTAGCTGTGGCATAAACATCATCATGCGACAAACTAACATCAATATTTTCTGTAATTAAGCCTCTTTCATCTGCTAATCTAGCAAGCTTACCATTAAGTTTCATTACAGGTTTTCCGTTCGGTTTCTTTATAATCTCAGCATCATGCCATGTTATTTCGTCCATTGTTTCTGGCGAAATTGCTTTGTACGCAGCTTCTTTAGCAGCAAAGCGCGCAGCATAACTTTGGTACTTACACATTCGTCTTGACTCACAATATTCAATTTCTTCATCCGTGTAAATGCGCTTGATAAACGTATCTCCAAGCTCTTCGATTGAATTTTTAATTCTTTCTACACTTACTATGTCTGTTCCGCAGTAAACTGCCATTTTCTTCGCCTCCTAACACGAGTACACATTATAGCATTTTTAAGCCAGATTTTCAAGTCCGAGAGCTGATTACCAGTGGTATTTCTCGTTATTTTGAATCTTAAAAGCTCTAAAAATTTGTTCTGTTAAAAACAACCTAATCAATTGATGAGGAAAAGTAAGTTTAGAAAAAGACATCTTAAAGTTGGCGCTTCCCACTAATTCTTGGTCTAATCCAGCTGTGCCACCTATTACAAAGTCAATTGTGCTATAACCATTTACCGTTATATTTTGTATCTTTTCAGCAAATTCTTCTGAATCCAATTGTTTGCCATATTGATCTAAACATATAACGTAATCACTGCTTCCTATCTTTGAACGAATTTTTTCAGCTTCTTTTCTTTTAATCTCAAGTACCTCTTTTTCAGAAGGATTGCTTGGTATAGGCTCATCCGCAAGTTCCACAATTTCGATATTTGAATACTTAGATATTCTTTTTTTATACTCATCGATTAAATCTATCAAAGATTTTTCTTTTACTTTCCCTAAACAAATAATTCTAATATTCATCATTACCTCCAAAAAAGAGCTACACGCCTTGCGTATAGCTCTATTCATCTTTATTAAACTATCTCCATTACATCATCAATTGTGTCTCTTTTTGCAATAGATAAATTAAATGGTGTTTTTTGCTTTGAGCTATTTATCTCATTTAAAACAGTTTGATAAGCAAGCTCTGGGAAATTATTTTCTTTACTTAAATGTCCCAATACAAAATTTGAAACCCCAGCTTCATAAAGTCTTCTAACTAATTTACTTGTAGCTTCATTTGACAAATGTCCAACATCACTTAAAATACGTTTCTTTAAGCAATATGGATATGGCCCACAAAGTAATGTATCGCAATCATAATTCGATTCAACCAAAACCATATCGCTTCCAGACATTTGATCAATTAAACTATCTTCAACATGGCCAATATCTGTTGCTACAGTAACTTTTTTACCACCGGCATAAATACTGAATCCACACGGATCTGCAGCATCATGCGGTATTGAAAAAGATTCTACTTTTATATCTGCAATTTCAAAAGTTTCTCCTGCTTCAAATGTTCTTCTACAATTTTCATCTATCTTTAACGACTCCATATTGCTCCATGTTTTAGGAGTAGCATATATTGGAGTATTGTGTTTTTTCGCAATCGTTGTTAATCCTTTTGTATGATCAATATGTTCATGAGAAATTATAATAGCATTTATTTCATCTAATTCTACACCTATTGAAGCAAGCGCCTTAGTTATTTTCAAACAACTAACACCAGCATCAACAAGTATTTTTGCATTTTCACTTTCTATATATGTTGAATTACCACTACTTCCACTAAACAAATTACAAAACTTAATCATATGTATTTCTCCGCTCTTTGATGCGGACTTAAGTTCCGCAATCTACTCTATTCTTCTGATGCACGCGTAATGTTTGCACCTAAAGCATTAAATCTTTCGGCAATCTTTTCATATCCACGTTCAACATGCTCTATTCCGTATATTTCTGTCTCACCTTCAGCACAAATTCCTGCGATAATCATTGCTGCACCAGCTCTTAAATCTGTAGCTGTAACTTGGCTTGCTCTAAGACCTTCAACACCTTCAATACAAGCAGTCTTTCCTTCAACTCTTATCTTTGCGCCCATTTTTCTTAACTCTTCTGTATATTGGAAACGAGAATCATAAATTCCCTCTGTTAAATAACTTGTTCCTTCAGCCAAAGAAAGTAATACTGCAACTTGAGGTTGCATATCTGTTGGGAATCCTGGATAAGGTAAAGTTTTAATGTTTGCTTTTGTTGCACGTTTGTCTGTCCAAACATGAATTCTTTCACCATCATCTGCTTCTTCTACATTAACACCCATCTCTAAAAGCTTTGCAGAAAGAGGATCCAAGTGCTTTGTAATACAATTTGTTATCCATACATCTCCGCGAGATGCAGCAGCAGCAATCATAAATGTTCCTGCTTCTATTTGATCTGGAACAATTGAATAAGTTGCTCCACCTTTAAGTTCTTCTACACCTGTTATTTTAATAACATCTGTACCAGCACCTTTGATATTAGCTCCCATTGTATTTAGGAAGTTTGCCAAATCAACTATGTGTGGTTCTTTAGCAGCATTTTCGATAGTAGTTGTTCCTGGAACAAGTACTGCTGCAAGCATTGCATTTATAGTTGCACCAACACTTACAACGTCAAGGTATATTTCATTTCCTTTTAATCCGTTATCAGCGTTAGCAGTAATCATTGCACCTTCACAAACAACTTTTGAACCTAATGCTTCAAAAGCTTTTATATGTTGGTCGATTGGTCTTGAACCAAAGTTGCAACCACCTGGAAAACCAACATTTGCGTGACCAAATCTACTTAGCAAAGCACCGATGAAATAATATGATGCTCTAAATTTCTTTGTTAAATCCCAAGGGATTTCGATGTCTTTAATTTCTGTACAATCAAACTCAATTTCATGAGAATTAATTATATTGATCTTAGCTCCTAAAAGTTCTAATATGTCTATACAACGTTTGATATCACTGATATCAGGAATATTTTCAATTCTGCATTTTCCATTAATAAGTACAGTCGCTGGAAGTATTGCTACAGCCGCGTTTTTAGCACCATTAACGCTTACTTCTCCCTTTAATGGTGTGTTCCCTTTAATAATAAATTTTTCCATCTATAAACCCCTTTTCTTAATCAGAAACTCTCTTAGCAAAATCTACTTCAGTTACTCCATCAATTGCTTTTAATTGTTTGAACAATGTAGATTTGCTCATGCTATTTTCATATTTAACTCTGAACTTTATAGTAATAGTTCTATCTGCATAATTTCTTATTTGTTTAACAGAAAAAACTTCTAAATCATTTTCTTCTAATATTTCTTGTGCTTTACTCAACGTACCAGTTAAGTTCTTTGAAGTAACAGCAATAACTGTCTTTTTAAAGTTTTTAGAAATTGCTTTTTGAGCAGGTGTACCAAAGCACAAAATTAAAAATACAAATATAGTAGAAATAACTGCTCCTTCATAAAAACCAGCACCTACAGCAAGACCTATACATGTTGTAGCAAGTAAAGATGCTGCTGTTGTAACTCCTTTAACAGTCATACCATTAGATAAAATAGTACCTGCACCTACGAAACCTATACCAGACAATATTTGCGCCGCAAGTCTTGTAGGATCTCCTGCTGATCCAGGAAAAAGTTCTGTCATATATATTCCAAGCGCCATAACTAAAGTTGCAGAAATACATATAAGTGTGTGAGTTTTTATTCCTGCAGGTCTACGTACAACTTCTCTTTCAAGTCCTATAACACCTGACAACACAAAAGCTACAAGTATTTTTGTCAAAAACTCTGTTAGCGTTGCCCAATCAACCATATCCATTATGCCCATATGAACCTCTCCTTTGCAATCAGTTTTCTACGAAAAATATATCATAGTTAAAAACCTTTTGCAAGTAAAGCGTCTACGGCACTACTACTTAGCAAAAAACTCTAAAATCTTAAATTTGAATTTTGCTTCTCCCGCAACTATATCAAAGGTTTCCGCAGACACTTCAGTTCTTAGCTTTTTACAAGCTTCGCTATCCTCACAAACCTCATTTGTAAAACAAAGTGTCGGATACATCACGCACCACCAATTTTTTCCTTTTGCATCTCCAAGTAAAATTCTTAAAGCACGATATCTCCCTTTTGGGAAACTTAAATTATCATAGTTTTTTGTAGGGAACTCACACTCTTCAAATTTTATTAAAACATCATACTCTGCTCCTACTTCTCTCAAAGTTTCGTATACACATTCTTCTAATTCTCCGATATGTTTTTCAACATATTCACATGTCGCGTTATAAGTTAATAATTCTTCATCTTTAATTTTTTGAAGTACAGCATCTCTAACTTTTAACTTTACACTTTGCGAATTTTCCGAATCATCATCTGCAATCACGTGCAAACGAATAACATTATTGAATAACTCTTCACTAACATTTTGAGCATACACATACGCATCAAAAAAACTCAAACATACAAATAAAAATATTATAAAAATCTGTTTCATACCTACCTCCAAAACAAGTATTACCAAGCTTTACAAAATTAATACCATAATTTGGAAAATATTAATTGACACATTTGGTAATATATGGTAAATTCATTTTAGACAAAGTTGAAGGAGGAAAAAGAATGCATAAAATTATAAGAGCATGTAATTTTTATGTTAGCGAGTGGCACTTATTCGCCGCCCTTTTACCATACGTTCGCGAAGAATTAAAACAGTCAAATAAGGTTGTAGTAGTCTCACAAGACAAACTCGAAAAAGGAATGAAAAGTTTAGTCAAACGCTTAAACTTACATTTCGAAAATGAAAAAGGTATTGATGAAATCACTTGGTTTACCGACGAGTTTGTAATGGAAATAAACGAAGAAACAAATCCTATAACAATTGTCGTACAAGGTTCTATGGAATTTATAAAAGAAATAAACACATATCTTTCTGCAAACTTACAATCAAGTTTATCAGAAATCAAAATTATAAATTGCTTTGAAGTATATGATACAAACACAATGCTTTACAACATACTTGATGAACATGATTTTGTTTTTAACACAGCGGGTATGAATAAAAAAGTAGACATTTTTCCAGGCTATATAGAACCCGCAAAAATATTAAATAGCTAATATCTAAAAATCCATATAGAAGACATGGTAACTAATTGGTTAAAAGTAATAACAACAACACCCCAATCGTCATCATGTCTTCACCCCCCTCTTTAATTAAAAATATAATTAATGAGAAAATTAAAACATTGTCGAACTCTTCGGCAATGTTTATTTTTTGTAAAATATTCATTCTCTCACCCTCTATTATTTTCTTCATTATTCATTTCCGAAATAACATTTGAAATTTTTATAAATTTTATATACTGATCTACTTTATCTTTTTTAGATTCTCTCAAAAAAGGTTTTAATGAATTTAACAAATTAGTACTCGGACTATTTTCACCAGACTTTACTGCATTCATAATTTTCATTATTTTCATAATTGTCTCCATATCTGGTATATTTAAGTTATCTGATGAATTTACTCCCGAAAAGATTTTTGCAGTGTCAAAAGAATTCGACTCCACATTTTCTTCTGCACGTTTTTCTTCAGATGACCTCATTCCGTTTATCATATTTAATATGGATGCAATGTCTGGCATTTCATTCATAAGTCCACCTCCTTACTATTTGTTTTTTTCTGATTCTATCAAGCTTACTAATCTCTTATAATCAGCATCACTCATCATCCCTTTTACTTTAAATAAAGCTATCTTCATTTCTTCATCGCTCATATTTTTTATACTATTTAAAAATATTTGATACATCATTTCATTATTCATATCGCACACTCCTTTCTTTATAATATATGCACCTAATAAAAAAAGTACCACAAGCAAATTGTCTGCTTGTGATACTTTAAGTTTATCTTTTACTTACCGAATTACGAGTAATTTCCATCGGTATAATTTTTGATTCTAATAAAGGAATTTTAATTAGGTAATCATATGATATAGCCAGAAAAATCGGATTACCATACGAAACTCTACTCGATGTATATTTTATTTTAAATTTATTTTTATCAAAACCATACCCAATAAGTTCTGCCTTAAGTTTGTTTGCCTCTTGTTTGGTTAAATATCCGTAGTCCTCCATTATAAATACATATTTTATGCAAGTACTAGAAAGTTTTTCATACCAAATATATGGAGTTATAATTTCTACTGCTAATACAATCAAGCCTGCAACAAACATTATTCCTATTGCAATTATTATTGGTGTAGTTAAAATTGCACTTCCTTTTTTATTTTTCATATTTTACCTTTCATCAACAACCATAGAATTTAAAGTAACATCTTCATGTATTGTAAAAATAAAATTTTTTTCAAATATACTCTTTAATATAATTGGTTTTATTTTAACCTCTAGCACCATATGTATCGTTCGATCTTGCAAATTTTTCTTTGAAAAAGAATCTTTCGCATGCGCATTATAAATTTTATATTCAATAATTTTTATTCCATTTATTAGCTTACTATTATTTTCTAAATTATCATCTAGTTCGTAATTGCTCTTCAACAACTTAACAAACTCTTTTTCATATGTTGGTGCATTATACACAAAATTATCTACATTGGCTTTATTCTTATTTACTGCTATGATTGCACTACGATTTAATGAATACATTTCTAGTTTAAAGTTATATAAAATGCTATTTATATGTGCCACAAACATTGTAATTACAAGCAGAAAAATAATAGTTACAATTGCAAAAATTATAACACTTGCTGTAAGAATCTCTCCCGAATTATTTTTCATTTATTCACCCACTTTTACGTACTTGGTTAAATCTCTGTTGTATAACTCGTCCCATCTTTCAGCCACATCAAACAAATAACTTTCAGTACTAGTCTTCCTTGCATTTGATGCTTTCACAACCAATTTATATTCGCGATCTTTTCTGGTGAAAAGTTTACTTTCATCAATATCAAAGGCACTTCCAGAAATCTCTCTAAGGCTATTCCACGAGTGCAAAGATTGATTAGTGCTGTAAGGAATCACATATGTTGCTTCAAACACATTTGTGCTCTCTGTTTTCTTAACAAGCATCATTCTTTTTGAAAATTTATATGCATTTTGAAGTTCCTTAAGAGAAGAAAATCTGGCACGTTCTCCTCGAGCTTTTGGATCTGTCCATTCAAATTTCAAAGTTAAATCGTCTAATGTTTTTATAGATTTATATCCATCAAAATCAAACGATACATTGCTAGCATCAGTCGATGTTATCACTTTTATTTTAATAACTTGTCCAGCACAGATAAAATTCGTTTTTGTACGTTTAGAAAAATACAAATCTACTAAACCTTCCTTACCATTTATCGTGGTAACTCTTTTTACTTCTATTTTATAAATATCTGGCGCCGCTTTTTCATTTTTTACTTTCACCTTGCTATATTCATCATTTTCTATGTTTACAACTATTGTAATCTTTTTAGAATCATACATAGGTGGATCGTTCGAAAAATATGTTGCAGCAACAGAATTACATTCAACTTCAATAAAAATTTTATTTTGCTTCGGATAATCTAATTTATTTATTGTTAATATATGTTCTTTATTAATTTCTAATTGTTGTACTGCGTTAACAAAGTCTGCAGAAATACCATTTATTTTTAATTCCGCTTCTATTATTCGAATATGATCTTCGCTAGCATATTCTGAAACACCGATTATTTCAGCCCCAAATAATATTGGAATATCTATACTTTCCTGATTTTTATTTATGGTGTATTCAAATCCATGATTTGTTTCTAACACACTATTCAGTTTTGCATCTTTAGCAAGTGGCGGAACAGAAAAGGTTGCAGCCCAATACACATTACCTTCACCAGGTTTCTCAGTATAAATACTACCAGCATTTCCCCATGTCGCATAATTTTCCACTCTTGCTTTATCTAGGCCTATATCTTTAGCAGTCAGATCATATGTTATACCGAATCTTGAAAGGTTCGAATTCAACATGTATTCTCTCTGAATCTCATATTGAAATTTTGATGCGTCAGACCATGATTCTTCAGCATCTTTTACTTGTCTATAATTCCAAAACAAAGGTGATGTACCAGAAGTAAAATCATCTGGAAAAATCTCATTATGTACTGGCTTACCTAAATAGTCTTGTCCTAATATCCAATACTCACCGCGTGCGCCATTACCATTCCATATTTGAAAATTGTTGCTCCAACTTCCATTTTCAGTTTCTTTGTATCGTTGATTATGTGTTACATTTTGCGGAGACCCATAAACAATTAAATTATATCGGTTATAAATTTCTTCATTAATTGTAAGTCCATTACAATTTACAGTTGTAATTCCCATTGCATTTAACATGTATCCAAATCCACTACTGTACGCAAAAACACTTGACGATACAGATATAAGCATTATAAAAAATAATACGAATTTTTTCATTAACAACTACCTTTCTGAAAGATAAAAAGTTAACACTCCATTTTCTTTTTTATAGCAATCAACTATATACTTACCAAAAACTTTATGTTCTTTAATTTCTTTACCTTGCAATTTTCCTTTTGCATATTCTTTATACTTTTGAACGATATAAGTACATATTTTTTCGCCTTCCGGTTTACAAACTACATTTAAAATCCCTTTTAGCTTCAACTTTTTAAAATTATCTACTGTATTTCCTAATTCAAACTCCGAATAATCTTCCCATAGCTTTACAACTTCTAATTTTGCAAAAACTTTATTACTAAATTTGTTTTCCATAGAAATTCTTGCAAGTTCATAATATTTATTTTCAAAAAAAGTGATTGAAAGATCTTTTTCTCCACACGCAAGTTTTTCTTTAGAATTTCCATATAAAATTTGCAATTGATTAATCGTATATTGCGACGGCTGATACAATACCGCCACATATGCATTTTCATTTATCAGCGATGTGATTACTTTTATAATTTTTGATGTTTCTATAATTTCTCCCGAAAATTTATAACCATCTAAACTTGCATACTTTCCTTCGTCGTATATATAGATGCCTTCATCAATAATTGTATATCTTGTCTTTGAATATGCTCCATTAGAAGTTATCATTTCCGTTTGGTAATTTGAATATTTAGAATCATCTGTTCTATATTTTTTATTTTTTATAAGTTCTTCCTTCTTAGTTAAAGCTCGATCCAATATTGTTATTGCTTCAGCTCTTGTTAAATAATTTTCACCTTTAAACGTTTTATCTTTATAACCACTTATCACTTCTAATTTTACAAGTTTCAAAACTTCATCTTCATAATCACCTGACACATCTTTAAATTTGTTTTTAGCAGCTGATACTTCAGAAACATTTATAAAATTAGAAATTATTTTACACGCTTGATTTCTGGTAATATTTTGATTAAAGTCACTAATTTCTTCACCAAGAAGCAACTCATTTTCTTTCGCAGTGCTGATATAAAAATCCGGCCATATGGCATTTCCTTTTCGTACTAAATCATATTTACCAGCGCATACAACCATCTTTAAAAATTCCGCTATAGTTATATTGTTATCTGGCTTAAACGTATTATCTTCATAACCGCTTACCACATTATTAGTTAAAAATTTTTGTATTGTATTTTTTGCCCAATGTTTATTTATATCAGCAAACTCTATTTCTGTCGCATATATACAAGCTGATGTAAAAACAATTAGTATACTAACTATCACCAAGCACTTCAAAACCTTCATACATTCTTCTCCTTCATAAAGCTTATCCACTAATTAAATCACCCGAAACCTCAAAAGCTTCACCACTTTGCAATTCCGAATTTATAGATGTATCTTCAATCTTTGTTATTCCAGTAATATTAAACGTTGCAATATCTCGTATTAAATTTATTTGTTTAGCAATATCTGGAGTTACAGAAAGCATAATCGAATCTATAATTCCATCTTGTGCATTTGTGATTTCAATACCATCGATATTAAAAGTCCCAAGAACTTTAGCTTCATCAAGAATTTTAATAACTGTATATCCTTCATATTCATCACCTATAGATAGTCTTTCATTCTCGATTAAAAACTCTTGCGCATAATTATTTCTAATCGTTGCATATAAATTCACAAGAGAATTCTTTTTAATTGCATAAGAAACGCCATTTTCGGGATTTTCTATTTTTACGGATATCTTTTCAGTTCCTTTTTCCGCTTCAAAAATCAGTAGGTTTTCTTGCGTATCAAATAGCCTTTTAAATGCTATCTGTCCCTTAGAGATAAAACTTTTTGCATACATACCTTCTATCTCTGAAAAATTTGATATAACAGCTACACTTGCAATAAGAGAAACTGGTACTTTTGATAATTTAAATTTTTCCTCACTAACTCTTTCATTTTCTAAAATGTCTTCAATTAAAACTAAGCACTCTATTTTGGGTTCATGTTCTACTAATCGTTTTTGTAAATTAATTGATAAAGTAAAAACGATAATTGTAAGTATAAAAGTCCAGATCAAAATATTAATTTTATTTTTCATTTTTCACCTCGCTAAACAGTAAAAGGTGCACTACCAGTATTTTTGAACCATGTAGAAATTGTGTTCATAACATCACCAAAAAGCCCCTCCATTTGTGGATAAAACACTGTGATTACTATTACTAAAAGAACTCCCGCTATTAGAATAACTTGTAATATTTCTGAGCCTCTTTGAGATTTTAATTTTTCTTTTATCCCTTTCATTTTTACCTCCTAAGAAAATATATTATTAAATCCTTCACCTATTGAAATCATTATTGGATAAAATGTCAGCGCTATAATATTACCTAACGCAACTATTACTCCAAAAGTTATATATATAACTTTATTTCTTGTTCCTTCTTTTATTTTTTCAATATATTTAAGTTTAAGCATTGATGCTAAATTTTCTAATATTTCAACTATGTTTGAAACCGAACTATATTCTCGTAATGCATTGCAAAACATATCTAATTCTTGTATATCAAATTTAGATTCCAACGCTTCCAATGATTTATCCATATTTAATTCTGAAAGCTCATATTGCGTAGAAAATTCCAGCATTGCTCTTCTAAAGTCTTTGTTTTTACAATTTTCAAATTGTCTTCTTAAAGTTTCTTTTAAAGTTACATCTGCAGATAATTCTAAACTGATTGAATTAACTACATTCATTAAATCAACGCAGATTTCTCCATCACGCGTTTTTTTATTTATTAAAATATAAATATCAATTGAAAAATATCCGAAAGCACCAAGCATGATGCCAAAAATAGTAGATTCATAGTTTATCGTACCTCCCACAAGCAGCAATAACGCCAATAATGTTTTGAGCATGTAATACGAATAAACATTTAAATTTAATGGGTATCCTTGCTTTGACAAAAAAGCATCTTTTGAATTTAAAAAATTAATCTTTTGAAAAAAATCATTAAAGGAATAATCTTTAGTAGAAACAATCATGTTGTTTTTCTTTTTGTATTTATCCGACCTTCGTTTTATATTAAAACAAACAACCGCATAATAAGACAAAACAAAAATCAAAACAAGTAAGGATTTTTCAAGCATTTAACATCCCCCTAGTTTCTAATTATTATCTTGATAATAAAATCTCATATAAAAAAAGTCAAAGACTTTCGTTCGACTAAATTCGACAAATCCACAAAATTTACGCTGATTACAAATTATTTTTACATCTTCACATTTTGTTTTGTTCTATTTTTATATTTCATAGATATATTTTATTGAGGTGGACACATGAACAAAATATGGATTTGGATTATCATTTTTTCAGTTGGCATCGGATTAATTAATGGTGAGTCACAAGCTATGACTTCTTGCTTGTTTGACTCAGCTTCAAGTACTGTTGAAACTTGTATAAATGTATTTGGAGTAATGTCTTTATGGGCAGGAATAATGAAAATTGCCGAGCTTTCTGGTTTTATAAATAAGCTTCAAATATTAGTTAGGCCTTTTATGAAAATCTTATTTCCGGAAGTTTCAAAAACCTCTCCCGCACTTCCTTTAATCGCAATGAATATGACAGCTAATTTAATCGGTATTGGAAATATAGCAACTCCATTAGGAATAAAAGCCATGCAAGATATGCAAAAAGAAAATCAAAACAAAAAAAGACTTAGCAAACCAATGATGACCTTTATAATTTTAAATACTGCTTCTATAGAATTAATACCATCAACTGTACTAGCTTTACGCACAACATATGGTTCTCAAAATCCTGCCGAAATAGTATTTCCAGTTCTTATAGCAAGTTTTGTTTCCGCTATTGCCGGTGTAATTTTAGTGAGGTGTTTATGCAAATAATAGAATTTATTTCATATAGTATTTTACCCATTTTTATTTTACTGATTTTATTTGGTTGTTTAGCAAAAAAAATCTCCGCTTATGATACTTTCATAGGCGGAGTTTCTGAATCGTTATCTACAATTTTAAAAATATTTCCAACAATGCTAGCCGTAGTTGTTGCCGTTAATTTGTTTAAAACATCTGGTGCTATGGCACTGTTTGTTAATTTATTCGAACCTATTTTTTCTGTGTTCAATATTCCCTCAGATATTGTCCCTCTAGGCATTATGCGTTCAATTTCTGGTGGTGGGTCTCTTGCTCTTTTAAGCGACCTTCTTAAAACACACGGCCCAGATAGTTTAATAGGTAAAATTGCTTCTACAATTATGGGATCCAGTGATACAACTTTGTATGTAATCGCAATGTACACCGCAGCATGCCGGAATTTCGGACACAAAAAAAGTCCTATTAATAGGACTTCTATGCGACTTAATTGCTTTTTTAGTTACAATCTATCTTTACTTATAACTCCGCAGCTCGGGATAACCCGAGCGCAGATTTTTATCATAATGTATATTAATTGGGATTAGATATTTTTCATCTCTTCGATACAAGCTTTGCAAACAATTTTATCTTTATAATTTGTAACGTTTTCTGATTCTCCACAGAAAACACAAGTTGGTTCGTATTTCTTTAATACGATTGTTGAATTGTCTACGTAAATCTCAATAGCGTCTTTAATATCAATTCCTAGTGTTCTTCTTAGTTCGATAGGTAATACTATTCTTCCTAGTTCATCTACTTTTCTTACAATTCCTGTTGATTTCATCTAAAAACCTCCTTACTAAAAATTACGCCTCACTCAAGGCTACATAATCATACCATCTCTTACAAATATTGTCAAGATAAAAAAGTAAAATAATGGTAGAATTTGTCTAATTTCATAAAAAGAGCTTTATATCAAGCCTTTCGGCTCAATATAAAGCTCTAATTTAAATATTAATATACTGTGTAAGTTGTTGTATTTCCACATTTATCTGATGCTTCAATCACCGTTCCAGTAACTAAATCTATATCGTATCTTGTTAATAATGCTTGTCTTGAAACCTTACCAGAAGATAGTTTTACTGTTTTGTCATTTACTTTAATGTATCCTGTTCCGTTTCCATCATCATCTTTAACTTGAACTTCAGTAGAAGTTACTGTTATCTTTGGAGCACTATTATCTACAATTACATCTGTAGCAACAAGATATTCTGAACCATTTCCTAAACTATTACCTGCCTTGTCTCTTTCTGCTGCTGTTTTGATTCCTAAATAAATTGTTCCGTTACCCAAAGTATTTTCTGCGATAATTGTGTAATATCTACCACCAATTATTTCTGTTCCTTGCATTATTGGACCATATATAACTGGTTCACCTTTTAGAGTAATATTACCACCAAACACACCATCATATGTTACATTTCCATTTAAATCTTTAACTTGAACACGTACGTCAGATTCACTTAATACATTATCAAAGTTATAATTATTATCTTGGAAAAGAAGTTTTAATGATGTTTTATTTATGCCGGCATTACCTACATATTGTGTCAATAACTTCATTCTTACCATACCATATGAACTTGTTCTGCCAACAGCATCTCTTGCCCATACATAAACTACATGTTCTTTATCCTCTTCTGGGATTTGCCATAAAACTTCTTCAGTATATGGAACCCATTCATCGGAATTTTCAACTTCGTTTATTGTAAGTAATTCATTTGAAAGCAATAAATCTGTTACTCCAACGTCATCCTTAGCATCAACTTTTATTACTACCATTGTTGAATTTACAAAGCCTCCACTTACTGTTTCAACTTTTACAGATTCAATTTCTGGTTCACTCGAGTCAACACTTACTACCTTTACAACAGAATTGTGTCTTGTAACATTTCCTGCTACGTCTCTTACAAATATATAGTACTCACCATTTTCTCCAATAGAAATATTTATGCTAGAAATTTCAGTTGTTGTTTCTACCGTCTTCCATTCCGTTGGTGTATCTGACTTAGTATTTATTGCAAAGCTATTAACTCCTGATTCACCATCTTCTACTACCAACTTAACGATAGCTTCACCCTTTCCAGACGTTTCTGCTAAAGTTGCAGAATAAATTATTGGAGCAGTTTTATCTACATTCTTTATTTCAACAACTTCTGTTGTTAAGTTGTTAGCGTTATCTTCAGCTCTTACAGTATATGTACCATTTTGAGTTACATTTATCTTTCCGACACCGTTTTCTAGTTTTACTTCTATTCCATCAAAAGTAACAGATCTTACACCAGATTTTTCATCGTATACTTCTAATGTAACTACAACTTTGTCGTTAGTCCATCTACCAACAGGATCTCTTGTAACTGCTACAACTGGGCCTTCAGTATCAATTCCTAATGTTGCATATTCTCTTGTGCCAACAATTGTTTTAACTACTGCATAACCTGTTAATGTTTTTACTTCTGATGAAATTATTGAATTATATAATGTACCTTCAATTGATCCATCATAAAATTCTATTGTTCCGCCAGCATTTCTCACGCCTTCAACAGTACCATAGATGTATGGAGCATCAATTGACATTGTAGCATCATTACGTCCAATAGTCGTTTTTCCAGTAACATTATATACACCGTATGCCATACCACCAGTTGTTTCTTCTAATAGTCGTCCACTTATTTCACCTGTTACAATGTTACATTCACCTTTTGTGTAAATACCATATGTTCTATTTTTCAATGTTATTCCTGTTATTTTTGAATTTTCAACATAGATTGACCCTTCGTTATACACGCCATAACCATTTGATTTGTCATCACCCGCTGTACTTGTAAGTTCTGCATTTTTTACATAAACAAAACCATTTTCAAAGTTATATATACCATATGTTACACCGGCTGTTGAGCTTACATTTAATGTAGCATAATTCATTCTGAATTCGCCATGATTCATTACGCCATATAGTTGGCCAGAACCTTTAATGCTTAATGTACCCGTATCATTAATTGTAAATTTACCTCTATTAGTTATAAGCATGTTATCTGACGAAACGTTAAATTCTACAACTTTGTTGTTTAAGTTTAGTGTATATTCATCTGATTCACCAACCGTAATTCCTGCCGTCAACTCATCGTCTGCTAACATTTCAAATTCTGCAACTCCAGAATTCTTCGTTAAGGCTTCGTTTAATGAAGGATAATATTTTTCTCCATTAATATTAGTTGTAACTTTTACTGCTGTTCTAACAAATATTTCTGGGCCAGTTAATTCTGCTTCTGTGAAAGAAGTGAATTTTCCTAGCATGTCATATACAGTACCAATAAAAGATACCGAAGTTAATTTTCCTTCATCTTCAAGATCTACTATATATGTGTAAGTTACTGTCTTTCTGCCAGGTACACCTGTTAAAGCTTTTACTTCTCCATCTCCAATCTTAATTTCTAATACTGGGAATGTGCTCTTATCGTAGTCACATTCTTCTGAGAATGTTGCTTCGATTTTTATTTCTGTTCCAGCAGCATAATTTCCAGAAGTTAAGTTTATTACTTCTAAACTTACAAGTGTTGGACCTGTTGTATCTTTTTCTATAAAGTCAACCCACGCATCAGGTGTGTCATATGCATATTTACCCATTACAATACATGAATCATAATAATAAACAATTGCATTTGAACCATAGTTTTTACCTAAGTTTTCAAATATCTTTTTGTCACCATTTTCATCACTTGTAATTTCTATTACAGAGCTTGGTACTGTTAATTCGTAAATATTATGAAGGTTTGCCAACGCGTGATGTTCTAGTGTAGATAATGATACTAAACCTTCTAGATTCAATTCTGTTAACGAACTACATCCGTTAAAAGCATATGAACCTATAACTTCAATATCATTTGAAAGTGATATTGAACTTAACTTAGTACAATTTGCAAATGCATATGCACCAAGTCTTATAGTATCAACTTGTCCTTCTACCGTTGTTAAGTTTTTAGCATTGTAGAATGCCCCATCACTTATTTCTATATTTTCATGTAATATTACTTTTTGAAGATTTTCATTATTAGCAAATGCATAATTTGCAATCACTTCAACATTTTCATCAATGGTAATTTCATCTGTTGAATCTTGGTTTGTATGTACATACAAGACATCTTTTGCAGATGTATAAATCGAACCATCTTCATATACAAAATGTGCATTATTTTCATCAATCTCAACTACCGAGAAATAGTTCGTATTTGCAAAAGTTGTATATGCTATTGATTCAAGAGTTTTGCCAATCTTTATTTCTTGTACATATGATAAGTTTGCTAACGCATACTCACCAATATTAGTTACACCATCCCAAATTTCGATAGCTATAATACTTGTAAATTTATCGTTCCAAGGAAGAGTTTCTAATGTAAAGTCTTTTACTGAACCTTCTCCTCTTATAATAAGTTTATTATTGCTATCAAGTACTGCATAAACAGTTTCCGGAGTTGTACCTATATCCCACATAGCTTGACAAACATTCTTGATTTCTACTTCTTGCATTGCCACATTATGATCTAAGTCTCTTACCCATACATACCATATGCCATTACTTGTAGCATATAATACGTTACTTGTTATCCAAGCGCTTGAATTCATATCTGGCATTTCATTTGTTGATGTTATTGCAAATCTGTCTACAGCAACATTATCTTTAGCATAAACAGTGATTTTTTCTTGTCCAACTTGTGGAACGTCTTCAGTTCTAATTTCTGTAATAACAGGAGGAGTTGTATCAAGTATTTTTACTTTTCTTACAATCGAAGCAACTTCTGTTCCACGTGATGTTAATGCATATTTTACTTCATAATCTCCTATTACCTTATTATTAATGTTGTCTGTTATCACAACACCTAAAGTATCAATAATTGTACTTGTGCCAGATGTTTTGAATAATTCACCAATTAATATTGATCCCTCTTCAACATATTCGTCTCCAGCTTGCATTTCTATATATGTGTCTCCACTTACATAGAAAATTGGGAATATTCTATCTGCATATTGACTCCATGATTCTAAAGCTTTATATTCTTCTGCTTTAAATGCATATATGTTGATGTTTTCTAATAAAGTTCCACTATCAGGTGATAACGAAGCATATTTATTTTCATTAATTAATACTAATCTTGTTAAAACGTCATCCGAATCAAATGCATTGGCATATATTTCTGTACCACCTTCAACCACTACTGTTTCTAAACTTCCACAAGATTTGAAAGCTTCATAATCAATAATTTGTGTATTTTCTGGAACTGTAAATTCTACAAGTCCAGATCCCATAAATGCGGCTTCACCAATTTCTTCACATGCTGTAATATTTAATTTTTGCAACTTATTTGCCCTAGCAAATGTATATGCTCCGATTCTGTTTATTGTAATTCCTTCAATAGTTTCATTAGTGTTTAAAGCACTAATTGCAGCACCAATGATTGTATTTTTAGAATTTTCAGTTTCTATTAAGTACTTATTATCATGTACTGAATATTTAGAAGTTGTTCCATCAATTGAAAACTTAGAAATTCTAGACATTGCAAATGCGCCTTCATCTATATCATCAATTGTTGCTGGAATTACAACCTCAGTTACAGCCCCAACATTTGCAAAAGCATCATATTCAATCTTCTTTATTAAAGCACTTAGTTGTAAATTGCTTGTAATATTATTGTTTTGGAAAGCACCTTCTTCTACAACTCTTACGTTGTCTGGCAATACTAATTCTCTTAATCCTGCTCCATTAAATGCGTTTCTTTCAATTCTTTGAACACTTCTTGGTAAATCAATATATGTCATGTTGGCAAGATCTTTAAATGTGCCTCTGCCAACATTAATTAATGTTTCTGGTAATGTAACACTTGTAATGTCTACCGGATAAAATACACCCTTTGCATCTTGAGATTCAATATCAATTACTGTATATCTTGTTCCATTATCCACGAACACACCTGGTACCGTTACGTCTATATCAATACCCGTATACTCAATTACTTTTGCATAATTTTCTGTTTTGTGTTTTACATACTTAAATTGTCCTGATGTATAAACTGTACTTCCCCAAGAATTTTCAATCACTTTTACGTTTCTTGTATATGTACCCATAGTTGTTGAATTGTACATTAACGAATATGTAATAGTATAATTTCCTATTGCACTTTCATTAATATTATCTGTAATTACAACTTCTAAGTTTGGTGCTAGTACCTCATACCCACCTTGTGCCTCTTCATTATATTCATAATAATTTTTGCCAGATGTGTCTTGATACATTACGACTGTTTCTGAGCCTTTTAGATTAAAGTTATATGTTCCTAAAATAATGTTATCGCTTGCTGGAATTTCTGAAACATTTCCTTCAGCATCTTTTGCCCATACATATACAACTTTATCTCCGTTCCCTTCACTTAATGTGTAATTAACTTTTCCTGAATTATCATAAGCTTGCCATCTTACATCATCTTTTGTTACTGAATTGCTTAATGTTTCTTCTATTAATATATGAGTGATTTTAACATCATCATAAGCATCAATAGTAAGTTCTACAGCTCTATCTTGTGTACCTTGATCACCATCGTTTATCTTAACTTCAGTTACAACCGGTTTGATATCATCTATCATTTTAAATGTAGCTTCAGTTCCATAAACTTTTACATAGTTAATCATTTCTGAACAAGATGAATAATAGTAAATTGTGCCTGTCATACCGGCAAATACATTTTTGCCTATGCTTGTTAAAGTTTTAGGAATATATAATTCACTAATATGAATTGTATTGTTGAATGCTCTGTCATTAATTATTTTTACGTTGCTCAAATCCATTATAGAAATCGCACCGTTATTCATAAATGCACCCGCACCTATTTCTTCTACTGTACTTGGTAAAGTGAACACGCTTGTACTCTTATTTGAATGTACATACAATATCTTCTTTGCACTATCATATAATGTATATCCATCTGTATTAAATCTTGCATTACCATTTATATTTATTGCGTTAAAATTATTTGTATTTAGGAATGCTGATGAACTTATACTTGTAATCGATGCTGCAAGAGATACATTAGTTGCTTTATTAAAGTTTGCAAGTATGCTCTTTCCAACATATGTTACGCCATTTTCTACAATTACATTTGTTACTGTAGAAAGTGTAGCATCGTTGTACCAAGGAACTTCCACTTCCTCATAATCTTTTGTATTTCCCGTTCCTACAACAATAAATTTACTATTATCTTCTAATGGAATTATTCCTGCAAGTGAACCGTCACCAGTTAAACTTACATCCCATTTTCTTAAACAAATCCACTCTGCTTTTATTTCAAAAGCTGAAGATACATTACCATGATTATCTTTTGCATATAGATAATATGTTTTATTTTCTGTAACTTCAAATACATTTGATTCTTGCCAGCCATCCTCTGATGCCAAAGTTTCTTCATTAACATCTTTTATCAAATATCCGCCAAGACTAATGTTATCTGTCGCATTAACAGTAAATGTTTGTTTTCCTTCTACCCAGAAAGTTTCTGTGCTTACACTATTTATAACCGGAGCCTCAAAGTCTGATACATCTATAACTCTAGTTACACTATCAATTTCTATATCTCCAAACTTAACTGTATAAGTTAAGAAATATCTTGCTGTGTAATCAGTATTTACCACACCACTAATTTCTAATGATGCTCCTGTAATTACATTACTTACTCCTGAATCAGTAAATGTTTCACCAAACACTACTGCACCCGGCTCGATATATGGAACATATAATGTCCAGTCTTGATATGTTAAACCAAGCAATCTAACAATTGGTTGAATTCTTGTACTTGCACTCGGTATTGCTGCATACATTGAATCAGCCTTGTATGAATTAATCAAAGTTTCTGGAACAAATAAAGTTACATTGTCTGGAATTGCATTTTTACTTGATATCGCAACTAAATCTTTATCTGATGCAAATATTAAGCCTTGTAATTTATTGTTTCCACTGAACGCATTATCAAACACACTTGTTGTTCCAAGTAAGATAATTGAATTTACATTACTCATTTTTGAGAATGCTCCACTCTCAATCGTAACAACTGTTTCTGGAACTATTACAGAAGTTAATCCTGCTCCTTTAAATGCGTCCTCAGATATTTTCTCTACTAAATTTAAATCTACTGTCTTTAAATTTGTAGCGCTTGCAAAAGCTCCGCTTCTAATATTTTTTATTTCATCTGGTATCTTATAACTTTCTTCTGTAGATGCTGTTGTGTAAACAATCAATACATCTCCAAGAATATTTGTTAAGTATTTTCCATCAGCAGAAAGCTTAAAGTTTATATTTCCTTCAGCCACATTTATAGAAGAAATTTTCATAGAACTAAATACTTTTTCTCCAAGTACTTCTAAGTTCTTTGATATTTCAATTTCTATTGAATCTGTATTATATGTGTTTGCAAAAGCTTCATCACCAATTTCTTTCAATAATGTTCCCAAAATTAACGATTTTACATTTGAGTTATTGAAAGCTCTTGCCGCGATTTGTCTGATGTTTGCAGGTAGAGATACTCCATAACCTGCATTTGAACCGGCCATATTAAACGCATCGCTTTCGATTCTCATAAGAGATTCTGGGAAATTAATAGTTCTTAATCCTACACATCCCGCGAATGCATTTGATCCAATATTTATTAATGTATTTGGTAATGTTATTTGATTAATTGTGCTATTTGGTTCTGTTGTAGATCCAAAAATGTTTGCTCCAACATCAATCACAGTAAGTTGTGTATTTCCATTTACAACTACTGGTGGAATACTCATAGTAGAATTTACACTACCTGTGTATCCAATTATCTTTGCATATTTACCGCTTTCATGAATTACATATTGATATCCGTCTTGAACTTTAGTTGTTGTTCCCCATGTGTTTGAAATTATATCCACATTTCTTACATGTGTTTCTACCAAAGTCCCTGCAACATATACTTTATATGTTATAGAATATGTTCCTACTTCTTCATGGTTAACTGTACCAGATACTTCCACAGTTGTATCTGCTCCAGCAGTATAACCACCTTGAATTTCTTCGTTATATGCATAGTAATCATTATTCGTTGTATCTACATATTGAACAATTTTTAATGAACCTTTTATTGAAGCATTTGTTATTGCATAGAATATCGTGTCGCTTCCTCTGTTTGAAATATTTCCTGCTGCGTCTTTTACCCATACATATACCGTCTTTGTTACATTAGCTGTTTCGGATAATGTAAATGTTCCTGCACTTGCATAACTTATCCAATTGTTCTCACCAAGCGAAGCTACATATGCATCTGTTAAATTACTTTCTGTTATAAACATCTTAACCAAGCCAACATCATCAGTAGCGGCCAATACGTATGTTACTTCTCTATTTGATGTTGTTGCATCTCCATTGTTTAATACAAAAGAGTTGATTACTGGAATACCATCATCTATTGGAACGAAGTTTGCTTCTTCAGAATTTGTTTCAGCATAAATTTTCATCGCTGTACAAGAGGTGTAATAATATACTGTTCCTGTTACACCTTCAAAAGCATTTTCTCCAATCGATGTTAAATTTTTATTTGTTGTTAATGTTGTTATAGCAGTGTTGTTATAAAAAGCGTATGGTGCAATTGCCGTAATTGTATCCTCTATAGTATAAGTTCTATTTATATTAGCAGTGCTATATGCATACAATTTAGAACTTGTACCATTGTAAATTCTATAATTACTTGCTTTTAATATTGTGCACGCTGAACTAATTGCTACCGAATTATAATTATTTGTTTTTACAAAAGTCGTGTCTGCAACTGAGTTTAATGCTGCAACAATACTTATTGTTTTAACTTCAGGCAAGAAGGCAAGTGAATATTCACCTAGTCCTAATATACCTTGTTGAACTTCTATATCTGTTATTCCTTCAGTCGTAATCCAAGGAGCACCTTCTGGTGTGTAATCTTTTACATATCCGTTTGCGTTAACGTTTGCTCCGGTTGCTCTATCTATAACTTGGAATATTAATATTCCGTCCATTGTTAAAACAGCTCTTGTTCTTCCACCTGTTGTTCCTGTCGTATCCCATATATTTCGACAGATCATAGAGATTGTAATTCCTCTATACACAATATTATTTGCTCCATCTTTTACCCACAAATAATATCTAGTATTTTCTGTTACTGTGAAGACTGGAGTTGTTTGCCATTCAGTTGGCTGTGTTGAAGTACTAGTACTTATTCCATAATAAGTTACTGCAACATCGTCTGTAGCAACAACTTCAATTGTTACACTTCCAATTGTCCAGTCAGTTTGTGTGTTTAATGCTGTAATTTCTGGTACTGCAGTATCTTGCACAAGATACATTGTTTTCTCTTGTCCAGAAATTTCATACTTGCTAGCCATTCCTTCTGGCATTGATGGATCTGTTCCAATATATATTGTTTCAGATCTACCTTTTAATTCACCATCATACCAATTGAAAACTCCATTGTTTTCTATCGCAGTATATGAAGAATGAATCTTTGGTTCTCTGTAAACAACGCCATCATTTATACCTATTGTTAAATTACTTGTATTTATAATACCTGTTGTTGAATTAATTTGTGTTGAATTAATAATATTTAATGCATTTGTATTATTAATCGCTCTTCCGTTAGCATTCATTGTTGTATTATTCAATGTTAAAGTTCCACTATTCTTAATCGCTTCAACTGTAGCATCACCATTTACAGTAATTGTCGATGCATATACTGTTGTTGTTCCCGCGTTATCAATTAACGTATTTTTAGCAGCTATTAATGTGGCGCTTGTTGCATTTAAAGTTCCACCACTTATTTTGATAGCAACATCATTACCTGTCGCTTCAATAGTAGAAGAATCTACAATTGTTGTTCCTGTAGATTCAACCGCTGTTTTAGCAGTTTTTATAGTTGTTCCATTAATATTAACTGTAGCATTTGTGTTAACGATACCTTTTGCAGAAGATTCTATATTTGTAGAATTTTTTAAATTTATTGTTCCCGCATCTGCGACAATAGCGGTAGATGTGGTTGTTATTGATGATGAAGATATTTCTACTTTTGATGATGCTGTTGTGGTATTTACCGCAATAGATGCATCTATTGTAGAATCTTCTACATATACTGTTCCACTATCAGCTTGAATAGCTGTCATCGCATTTAAGACTGCTTTATTTATTGTTATGTCTCTAGTTGATTGATTTAACACAGTACCATTTATATAAGTAGACGTATCTGATGAATCACTTCCTGTTATTGAACCTGTTCCTCCAGCTGTATTTTTTATCGCTGTTGTTGCATTTATATCTATTCTTCCTACAGTACTACTTAAATAGAATGTTCCTGCATTTTCTATACCTATATGTTGTCCTTCAATTGTTCCTTTAGTTATATTTACTGTTCCTGTATTTGCATTTTGAATTGTTGCATGGGCATTTGAAGTATTCGCAATCGAGGCACCTGAAATATTTAATGTTGCCTTATTTATAAGTACATTATTTTTTGAACGTACTACTACATTATCTTGCAAATTCAAAGTTCCAGTATTGTTTACAATTGTATTAAGTGTTTCGCCTATAATATATCCTTTATTTAAAGTTCCATTCGATGTTTGCGTTCCCCCCGGAATATCATTTAATGCCGGTTTTTCGTTTAATATATATAGTGTACCTGTATTGGTTATATATGTTGTTAAACTGTTTAATGTTATTTTGTGTTCATTCAAATTAAATCTCAACACTTTTCCACTTGGAACTGTTACTGCACTAGTTTCTATAACATCTTCTAATAATGTTATTTTTGAACCTGTTGCCGAATTAGTTACCGCATTAGCAAATGTATCGTAGAAGTTCGTACCATCTGTATATGCCGCTTGCAATACTACAACAAAGAATGTCGTGCTTGCAGATTGAGAATACAACGTTTCTTCAGCTGTCAATTCAATAGATGTAACACCACCATTATTTGCTTTTATTGTTACAGTCTTTTGTATATCATCTATATCGGTTACCGAAGCAATACTTGTATCATCAACTTTATATGTCATTGAAGGGAAGTTCGGGAACGAATACGTTATCGTTTTTGACTCACCTTTATATAAAGTAATAACTTGTTCTGATACTGTTAATTCATCTTTAGCTTTTGAAATTGTAAATGTTGCTGTATTATTTAATAATTTATAGTTTCCTGGTCTTGCAAGACCTCCAGAAACAGACATAACTGTAACTGTCGCTGTATACGAACCAGCGTCAACTGCAGTATTGCTTGCTAAAGTTAAAGTTTCTTCTCCGTATTTAACAGTTCTTGTAAATTCGGGAGCATGAGCACCTCCGTCATATAAGAAATCATATGGTCCAAACCATTCTACTTCTATTTCTTTTGGTAACACTTTAAATTTAAATGTCTTTGTTCCTGTATAATTCCCTTTACCTGTTAATGTAACAGTTCTTGTTCCAACATTATATCTATCATCTATTTCAAATGTGTAATCTGTTCCTTCAACCATATTAGCCAAATCTGTTGGATCTTTAGCAAATATGGAATCTACAAAAGATTTTCCTTCGTATATTCTATCCGATGTATCAACTATTGCATGCGAAATATTTTTTCTTTGATAAATAGTTGTATATCCATTATCACTTTCACCTTCTCCAATAATAATGTGATATTCTTCAAGTTCTGCAATAGCACCAGAGTAAGCCCCCTCCGTACCTGTAATTACACCATCGTAAAAATTAAATTTTCCTGGTGTATTTATTGCAACAGTGGTTGAATCTAATGTCAAAACACCTGTATCAGTATATTTATCACCTGATCTTCCTATAATAATTTCATTGTTTGAATCACTATATACGATATTTTTTGATGAAACAAATTTTCCTTCTAACAAACTCACTGATGCATTTGCTCCAACATTCTTTATTAAGTTTCCTCCTGTTCTAGCGAGATAAACTTCTAATGTTAACGTTCCTTTGTTTATAAACAATTCTGCCGAGTCATTTCTACTCATCATTCCATCTCCAACAACGTGAAGCGTGCCTTCTATCTCTATCGAACTATTTTCTTTAATTAAATTTTTTCCATTCAAATCTAATGTCAATTCCATATCAGTAGGAATGACTGCAACAGTTGGCTCTGTTGTTGTTCTCATCAAACGAATTATATCTCCTGTTTGCACATATAACAATGTTTCTTGCAAAGACATATATGATGCTGTTCCAACCATATATGTTCCTAGATATGCTTCTGCCACCTCATAACCAGTAAGATTATTAACCGATACGCTAAGCGCAAACCCCTCTGGAATCTCTATAATAGCAGAACTATTTAGAAAGTTGGTCGCATTTACTTTTCCTCTTATTGAACCAGCTTCTAAATAGATGCTTGTCGTCGATTGAATACCATATTTTTCTCCAGTTATTACCGGTCCTTGAATTATCAACTTTCCTGTACCAGTTTTATTTATACCGTATATTTCTCCAGTTATTTTTCCATTGCCTCTTAATATAAATGTTCCAGCTACATTTATCTCATTTTCAAATGTTATTTCACTATCACCAGTATCTAAAATTACATATTTATCGGTTCCTATATATATTTCACTTGTATCAATTATTCTATCTGAAATTACAGTTATTATTATTTCTGTAGCTTCTGTATTCGCCGCAACTTCATACGCACTTTGAAAATCCGAATATATTATGCCATCAAACTCGTATGCTAATATTGCAACAGAAGCAGTTTTGTAATTTGAATCGCTTGAATATGTAATATCATATCCTTCCGGTACAATTAGCATTGATGAATTATTAAGTAGAACAGGCTCTGTTGGACCTTTAATCGTTCCACCTGTGAAAGTTACATTTACCGATGTCACAATACCATATGTTCCACCAGTAATCACTGTATTATCAGCAATCTCTAACGCACCCGAGTTTATTATCATCGGGATTGCTTCGTATGTTTCTAATGTACCTCCCCCAATAATTTTTAATCCACCTAAAATCTCTAAACTATTTGAATTAAATTCTACTGTTTTTCCATTTGTATCAAGTATTACATTTTTTGCAACAGGTATAATTGGTGCAGAAGAATCTACTAAATCATTTATTACTTTTATTGTTGTTTGTGTCGCAGCATTTTCAATTGCATTTTCTAAATTTTCATAGTAGAGAGTGCCAACTTGATAATTTCCTATACTTAAAAATAGTGTTTTATATTTTACGCCAGAGACCGTTTCGCTTCCAAACACAGGAACAAACTCATTATATGTTCCAGATACAGTTCCTTCTAGCACAATTTCTGTAGCTTTAACCGTTCCATCATACATTGCAATCTCACCATTGCATGAAACACCATTTTGTCCAATTATTATTGGACTATCTTTTGTTGCTTCATTATAATCATCAAGATCACCTATAATCAAATTTCCAGAACCATCAAGATTTAAAACAAAGCTTGAAGATGTTGATTTATATGTTCCTGATTTTATTGTTGCTTCTGATGTCCATGTACTTAATGCTGTTACTACACTTCCTCTTGCTGTAATGTCTGTTTCTTCTGTAACAAGTTTTCCTGTCGTATCTAAAGTAATGGCATTCCCGTTTGTTGTAATAATTTCTGATTCATTTATGTTTAAATTACCTTTTGTAAATATTGCACTTGCCGAAGTTTCAACAGCAACATTTTCCAAATTAATTGTACTTCCACTTGTTCCTGTAAATGCTTTTTCTGCATTTAGTATCATTCCACCATTTTCTGCAGCTATTGTTATATTTCCGCTTATTGTAAATATATTTGCAGAATCAATTCTTAATGTATTGTCACCCAAATCAAAAGTTAATGTTTTTCCATTTGAAAGTGTAACAGCTTCTGTTTCTAATTTGTCTGCTATCAACGCAAGTTCAAGATTGTTTGATGAATTTGAATTAACAGCTGTTATCGCCTCTTTTAAAGTTTCATAGCTTCCAATTACTGTTGCACCATTAAACAATTGATATGCACTCTTTGTATTTAAATATCCTGGCACATCTTTTGAATCTACTACAGCATATGTTGCTGTAACTTTATTTTTGTCATAAGCAGTTCCATATCCACCTTCTAATTTTGGTGCATTGTAAAACATATCTGCCGAAGTTGTTACTTTAGATGTTGACCAAGTTGAACCTACGTATATTTTTTCTAAAGCAACACAGTTTTTAAACATGTTGGACATGTTTGTTGCATTTGTTGTATTCGCATGTGTAAAATCTACAGTTGTTAAATTTAAACAATTCATAAACATATTTGACAAGTTCGTTGCCATATAAAGATTTGATCCTTGTCCAGCATTAACTTCTGTAAATTCATAATTATAGAAACCATATCTTGTGCAAGATAAATCTCCAAGAGAATTAATCTTTGTTAAATAATCTTTTAAATTTGTTCCGTCTTCATTTTCTCCAGTCGTTCCAAATGTTGTTACCGTACCTACAATTTGAATTGTATATGTTCCAGCATTTGAATATGTGTGTTCTGGTTTTTCTGATGTTATTGGGCCATCTATTGTACCATCGCCCCAATCAATTGCTACATCAATAGTTCCTGTTAGTGGCAAATTGATTGTTTGACCAGCAGGAACAGTTACAACAAGTTCCATTGGTGTAGAATCATATCCGGCATAGAAAGAAAAGCTTGTTGTTTTAAATTTTACTTTTGTGTAATCAGCATAAGTTGGTTTAATAAATTCTTTTTCGCCATTATCTTTTATATGTAACACCATAAAAGCTTTTGGATTATTTATCTTCAAGTTGTCTATTGTTACTTCAACTTCTTCTCCCGCTTTTAGTTGATGTTTTAAATCGATATCATATGCAAAGGCAATGTCAGATTCCTTTAACACACTAGCTGTAGCATTTTCGAAGCTTGTTATTTCTTCACCACTGAATGAATCGCTTATAATTCCAAAGTTAACGTCAGAAGCTTTTATTTCAACACCTTCAGGTAGTGTTTCACCATATACACTTAATTTTGCATCTTTTGCAGACACAGGTTTTAAACGACGAGTAATACTAGCCGTTTCATAATCTTTGTCTATTAAATTTCCTTCCTGGATTTTTGAGGTTACTCCCCATCCAACTCCCACAGCAATTGCTATGGCTAATCCTCCAGATAATACTTTCTTGAAATTAAGCTTCTTCATTTCTTCATTCTCCTTTTTTTGTTGCAGCTTCGACTGCACTTTTCTTTAGTGTGTTCACACCTTGTTGTGTGCATCAACTTGCCTTTGTTTTAGTTGACACTGTTATTTTTGCATAAAAAAATACGCGTGTCTACACACGCGCATACGCGAATTATTGATATAAGTAGGTTTTGTAATGCAAACCATGTTCAATCCCTTTACGGAAGGTCACTTTCGGTTTCTTAACTACACAAAAAAGCAACACTATATTAAGTTTTCTTAACGTTTATATTTCATAGATATTAAACTTGATGTAACATTATCGAAACAAAACTTTAATTCATTGTTTCCGTATAGCCCAGAGACCTTTTTTTGGTACCACATATTGATTATTTAGAAACCTTAATCTCACCCATATCCATTTTTGCACATTCATAACCTAATCCTTCATCAACTTTTTCAATTGATGCTTTCATGATTATATCTGCAATTCTTAATTGTGTTGGATTAATTTCATTTGCTGCAATAAATGCACTTCTGTTTCCTTTAGCACCTGCATGAGCAAATCCACGAAGTTTCCCAAGTACTATAACATTTCCTTCTGCAACAATCTCTGCTCCAGAATTTACATCTCCAAGTACAACAATACTCCCTTCAAAATCTACTCTTCTACCAGATCTAAGCATTCCTTTTATAACCTTTGTTGGTGTTACTGTTGTGTCTTTTGTAAAAATATTATTTATAGTTGCAAGTCCCATTTGTTTAGGTCTTTCAATCTTTACCTCTAAATCTGTTTTTGCTTTTATCATTTCTTCAATTTCTGTTTCTTCACCATCAAGTAATCTTTTGCCTGTAACAGTAATTGGAGCCTTTACGTTCTTAAAAAGTGTATCTGATGAATCTAATATTTTTTGCAACTTTTCTTTCAACTCTTCGTAAGCAACATCCTTGTTTAAAGTTATTACCAACTTGTTATTTTTATTTTCAAAAAGAACTTCAGTATTCATATCAATTTCTCCTTACATTTATTACTTAATCATTTACTAAAAATTCATCTAAAGAACGTATTTTTAAATCTTCTGTAATATCTTCTGTATTGTATCCAAAATATTCTGCCATAACTTCTTTAACCGGCGGTGCTGTATACGAACCATGTCCACCATGTTCGATTACACATACCACTGCAATTTGTGGATCATGATATGGTGCAAATCCAACAAACCAGGCATGTGCTTCACCAGTACTTGCTGTAGCTGTACCAGTCTTTCCTGCAACTTCTATTGGGAAAGATTTAAATACACTATATGCTGTTCCTCCAGATTCTCCAGTAACAGATCTCATACCTTCAAAAACAACTTGTTTTGTTTCTGCTGAAATTCCCAAGTCTGCAGCTTTCGATTCAGTCTTTCCAATCTTAGGATCTACAATGCTATCTATTACTTCCGTAGGAACTTCTTCACCATTTGATAATATCACACTCTTTAAAATTGTTAAATCATTTTTTATTCCGCCATTAGCCAAGGTAGCAATATAATATGCCATTTGAAGCGGTGTAAAACTATTGTATGATTGTCCAATTGATGCAGACAATGTATCGGCTATCATCCATTGTCTCTTTTTGCCATCTCTTTCATTTAGTTTATTTAGATAATCTCTGGATGCAACTAATCCAGAAGCTTCACCAAGCAGCTCAACTCCTGTTTTTTCTCCTAAACCAAACAGTCTTGCATACTTAGCTAAAGTATCTATTCCCATTCTATATCCCATTTCATAGAAGAAATAGTTACAAGATACTTGCAAAGCTTTTTGTGCATTAACGTATCCATGTGTTTGTCTATAATCATTCCAAATCCAACAAGCAGGTCTATGACCTTGCTCGTGAACTCCATTGGCAAGAATCGATTCATGTACACCTATTACACCAGCTTCAATCGCGGCGATTGCTGTTATCATTTTAAAAGTTGACCCTGGTGAATACGTACCTTGAATTGCTCTATTAAACATCGGCTTTGATTCATCCAAAAAATATTTTTGATATTCCGAATTGCTTATTCCATTTGTAAATTCTTGCGGATTATAATTGGGATAACTTGCTAACGCTAACACTTCAGATGTATCTACATCAACCACAACCAAAGATCCTGCTTTAGCACCTTTATACCCTTTTGCTTGAATTTCCTTCACATGTTTTTCTAAAACTTCTTCAGCTTTTGTTTGCAAGTCCAAATCTATTGTAAGAACCACACTAGACCCCATCGAGCTCTCTGCAGTTTCTTCTTTGCTGGTAACACGTCCTTTTGAATCCATCTCTATTCTTGCAATACCATCAGTACCTTTTAGAAATTCTTCTAAAGAAGATTCAATACCACTTTTGCCAATCATATCATTTTGCGTATATCCCAAAGACTTTCTTTTTTCTAATTCTGAACTACTTATTTTTCCTACATAACCAATAATATGTGATGCAATATTTTCAGCAACGTATTTCCTCTCCGGAGTTGTAATAATTGCAACACCCGGCAAGTTTACGATTTGTTCTTCTATTTCTAACATACTGGTTTCTGAAACATCTTTTGCAAGAGTTACACTTTTAAAACTTGAGTATCCTTTACTTGCAATTTCATATCTCATAACCATTATCTTTTCAACTTCTGTTATATCTTCATTTTCAATTTCATATTTTTTCTTATAAAACTCGATTACCTCTTCTACTGTTGCATTTTCATCAATTTTATTAGCTTTTTTCCAAGCCTTAGCTGCCTCATCAGATTTTTTAAAAGTCATTGTTGCAAAATCTATAGGGAAGTTGTTATTATATGAATCTCCATTCTTTTCAAGTATATTTACTAGTCTTAATAACCCTTTATTAAGTTCTATTTTTTCTATCTTTGTATAATACAAATTAACACTATAACTTGTTTCACTTGTTGCAATTACCTTACCATATCTATCGTAAATATCTCCACGAGGAGCTGTTATTTTAACTTCTCTAACCAATCTATTTTCAGATTGTTCACGATACTCTGCGCCGTTTACAACTTGTAAATTAAATAACTCTGCTATAAATATAACGCCAACAATCACAACAATGCTTATCAATATATTTATTCTTATTGAATTGCTATCTTTCATTAGCCCCTCCTTTCAACTGTGTTAAAACCATTTTTATAATAAATAGTAAGAGTTTTTACACTTATTGATTATTTCAGAGAAGCTTGCAAGCAAACTATATATAAGCCTTGCAATTATCATGTTATAAACAGCTTCTTTGGCTATCAATAAAAGTGGAGCAAAAATCTCAAATGTATATCCGTATAAAACAACAAATATTAAATACATTACTGCTTCTACCAATGCGGTAACAATTCCAACCATGTATATTACTGACAATCTGTTTTCTTTTGAAAAACCATTGCTGTATCTTCCCAAACTAAAACCAATTAACGCATAAATTAAAGTATATACCCCTAATGCTTTTCCAAAAGCAACGTCATAAATCAATCCATATGCTATTCCAACCATCATCCCTGGAATTTTACCCGAAAGTAATGCAATTCCAACAATTACAACTATTGCAATATTGGGTTTAACACCGAATAATTCAAATTCATTTAACACATTTATTTGGGTTAAGAAAGAAAACCAAATAAATAAAAAGCCAAAAATTCCAACTATAATTTTTTTATCCAACGTCTTCCTCCAAAACAATTATTCCCACTGTTTCAAGTCTATTAAAATCTACTGTTGTTTTTATTAAAGCTTCATTTTCAACAGGATTTTTTTTGTTTATAATCTCCGTTACATTTCCTATACTAATTCCTTTTGGATATATCCCACCAATTCCTGAAGTTTCTATTTTATCGCCTTCAATGATTGTTGTTCCTATAGGAATATTTAATATTTTTAGTTCTTGATCTTCAGTTGAAGACATACTTCCTTTACATATAACTTCATCTCTAGTTCTAGAGATTTTTGCACTAACCGCATTCCCAGCATCAAGAATAGAAATTATTTTCGATGTATTTTTAGTGACACTTTCTACATATCCTACTAATCCATCAGTCGCAATAACTGTCATGCCTGGTTTTACACCATGGTTTTCACCTTTATTTACTATATATGTTGCTTCCCAACTTGTTGCTGAATCAGAAATTATATCCGCAACAACTAAGTTATAATCTGGATACTTTTCAGATAAATTAAGATGTGTTCTTAATGTGGCAATTGTAGCAGTCATTTCATCATAATTTATCATTTTGTTTTCAAGTTCCGTTACCTTATTTTTTAAAGCTTCATTTTCTTCTTTTAAAGTTTCAACATCTGCAAAATATCCTGCATCTCCTGTTATATATGCCTTTAATCTTATATAAGCTTGAGTTGGAAATTGTAGCATATCATTAAATGCACTTTCTACTATCATTGTATTTCTCGGTTTTTCAGTAGTCATACCAATACATACAAACAATGCAATTATTAATAAAATTTTAAAAATAGTTTTTATTAATTTTGACACGCTTCAAATCTCCTATCTTTTATAATCTATCTTCTTCTCTTCGAATTCATTAAAACAGTTTTTAAAGAATCAATATCTTCTAAAACTTTGCCCGCCCCTCTTACAACACAATCTAAAGGATTGTCTGCTACGTTTACAGGAATACCCGTTTCTAACGCTAGTAATCTATCAAAGTTTTTCATCAACGCACCACCACCAGAAAGAGTAATACCATTAACCATGATATCTGCTGCTAACTCTGGAGGAGTTTTTTCTAATGTCATTTTTATTGTATCCACAATTTGCATTATTACTTCTTTTGTTGCCTCTTCAATTTGTATTGAAGTAACAGTAATTGTTTTTGGAAGACCCGTTGTAAAATCTCTTCCCTTAACATCCATTTCCTCAGTAGTCATTGATGGGTATGCGCAACCAATTGTAACTTTAATTTCTTCAGCAGTTGTTTCACCAATCGCAACATTGAATTTCTTTTTAATGTAATCAACAATTGCATCATTCATTTCGTCACCAGCGACTCTCAAAGATTTACTCGTAACGATTCCACCCAATGAAATAACACAAATTTCACTTGTGCCTCCACCGATATCTACAATCATCATTCCACTAGGATCACTAATTCTTAATCCTGCTCCGATTGCCGCCGCAATTGGTTCTTCTAATAAATATGCTTCTCTTGCACCAGCATTTAAAGTCGCTTCTTCTACCGCTCTTTCTTCAACTTCTGTAACACCAGTAGGTATGCATACTACAACTCTAGGTCTTGCAACCACATATCTCTGACAAGCTTTATCAACCAAATACTTTAGCATCATTTTTGTAGCAGTAAAATCTGCAATCACTCCGTCTTTTAAAGGTCTTATCGCTGTGAGATTTTCTGGAGTTCTACCAAGCATTTCTTTTGCTTCTGTACCAACAGCAACCACATTTCCAGAATATTTATCAATAGCCACAACAGAAGGCTCTCTAATAATTATTCCTCTCCCTTTCAAATACACCAATGTGTTTGATGTTCCTAAATCAATTCCTAAATCCTTTGCGAAAAAACCCATTTTATTACTCCTTCCAATTTCTCAAAAAAGAAATTTTATTTATTTTTTCTAAAATTTCTTCATTCGTTTTAAACTAACAAATCTATTGTCGCCAATTATCACATGATCCAACAACTCTATGCCCAACAATTCTGCTAAATCTCTAAGCTTTATAGTAAAATTAATATCACTTTTGCTTGGAGTTGGATCTCCACTAGGATGATTATGCACCACAATAATTTTTGCAGCTCCCAATTTTATCGGTTCTTTAAATATGTTTTTTAATTCCACATATGATGCGTTTGTTGAACCTTTAACATTCGTAACAATTCTTAAAAGCTTGTTTTGAGTATTTAAGATTAATGTCTTAATATACTCTTGTTCTTCACAATTAAACTCACCCATAAACAAATCCGCTACCGCCTCAGGTGTAGAAAGTATAATCTCCTTACTAACTTTCGGCAATCGAACTCTTGAAAGAAGTTCTCCTAAAGCTTTTAGTTGAATACATTTCACTCTTCCGAAGCCCTTCAACTTTCAGCAATTCTTCTGTAGCAACACTTTTCAAAAAACTTAAGCCTTTATCTTCTTCATCTAAATTTAAGACTTGTTGCGCTAACTCTACTGAAGTAATGTTTTTACTTCCAGTTTTCAGTATAATCGCAAGTAGCTCCGCATTAGACAAGACTTCTGGTCCAAGTAATTCAAGCTTTTCATATGGTCGTTCCATGTGTGGTAAATCTTTAATTTTCATAGCAATCCTTTCTGCAAAGATTGCTTTCTCCTATTTCACAATTTTATATAAAACTAATGCAATTATGATACCTATAATACCTGCAATGTTTAATTGAAATGTCATTCCAAAAGATAATTGTAAAATATTTAAATCTAATAGGAAAGGCTCTGTTAAACCAAAACTTTTTCCATAAGCAAGCCATGCTAACCCCGGCACAGTAGCCGCCAATTCGCCTAGCAAACTTCCAACTATAATTCCTGAAAACAAGAATATTGTAAACACCCAAAATTTTCTATCGCTCATAGCCTCAAACCCCTCTTCTTTCGTAAATCTTTACTAGCTAATTATACTAGAAATTATACCTTGTTATCAAGTCCTTCCGTAAGGTTTTTAAGGAAATGTATCTACCAAAAAACCTACTATTTTCAAGGGTTTTAGGTTCACATAAAAAGAGGTGTGTGGACTCTTCCACACACCTCTTAAAATTATATTTTATAAAATTCCAAATTTTCTTTTTTGACCTCTTATAGAATTTATCAAATAACCAGTCCATACATTATATTCTGCAGTTCCAGCTCTAATAACTTCACATTTAAAATGTTTGTCATCTTCTTTAATAATTCTTAGGATGTCTCCTTCTTGTAATCCTAAACCTACTAGTTTTTCAGATTTTATTGAAATTCCTTTGTCTGTAAGAATCATTTTTACAGACTCATCTGTCATTTCTGAATTATCTTTATTATCTAAAATATCAAAAGTAACTACCGAAATATTTTTAGCTGTTTTCTTTTCATCAACCATTATTTCAAAAGCATTCATTCCACCGAAAAAATGCATTGCATTTTCTACAATCATCTTAGGGATCTTAACCTCTCCAGCTCCTGCACCAGATTCAATAATCTTGTTTGATTCAATCATAAGTGTAGACATGCCAACATAGTCAATTTCATGAGACATATGAATTGTAGTTTTCTTCTTTTCTTCTTTTTCTGTTTCTTTCTTTTTGTATAGTCTCTCTAAATCACTTTCTGTCTTTTTTAACGAACTAAGAAGTTTTTGTTTTTCCTCTTGTTCTTCTCTAGCTTCTTTTTCTATATCTAATTCTACATTCTTTCTTAAGCTAATTCCTTGATCAAAGTCAAAATCGATATTAACATCCGCAAAATCTTCTAATTTAAGATTTGTAAGACTTGAACTTTCGTCATATACAGTCTCACCAATTGTTGTTTCGCCATTTCCATACATTTCACTAATGTTTGGAATTTTTCTTTGCGTAATTCTAGCAACAACCTCACCTTTTTCAGCAAGCAATATAACTTCATCTTTATCAATTTCATGAAACTCAGCTAAAGCTCCTTGCAATAATGCATTTTTAGCAACATCAAAAGCTTGTTTATCTTCTAGTAAATACTTAAATTCTGTGATTGTACAAGAGTTTTCTAGTAATCCACCAGCAGAAAACTTAGCACTTGTTGTATATATGTATGATGCATCCTTTTCACTTTCAAATATAAACGCTCTAGTTTCAACCTTGCTATTGTCTGTATTGATATGAACATTTACCTTGCATCCCATATCAATAAGCTTTATTAGCATATCTTTTGAGGTATTTTTCCTGTCGATTCCAATAAAAAATTCAACCTTTGTAGAGTTACTTCTAGCAGATTCTAGACACTCATAGATTTCTTCAAAACCTGTGTCCTTTGCCATTCCAGCAATAAAATAAATCGCATCAAATCCGCTCTTCATGCGGATTCTAAGCAAATCTCCTAGTTTTACTTCTTTTGGTTGATTCAAAAACTTAACTTCCATCAAAAGTCCCTCCCATTAAATTCTTTATAATTTTACCATATTTTGCCGATAAAATCAACTTTCTGGCAGTTTTTTGTTTATTTTTGGCATTAACCAATATGTGGACAAACGCATAAAATATATAAACCTTTTAAATGAATAAAAGGTCTTATTTCCGGAAACAATTAATTTAGAAATAAACTTTTGGGAGTGATAATCTTGATTATAAAAAGAGGAGACATGTATTATGCTGATTTAAGCCCAGTTGTAGGCTCAGAACAAGGCGGCGTTAGACCAGTGCTTATTATTCAAAATGACATCGGCAACAAATATAGTCCTACTGTAATTGCTGCAGCCATCACATCTCAAACCAACAAAAACCGTCTTCCAACGCATATTAAACTAAACTCTCAGACTTTTGGTTTAATGAAGAATTCTGTAGTTCTTACTGAACAAATACGCACAATAGACAAATCTCGTCTAATGGAAAAAATCGGCCAAGTTGATGAAACAGTAATGAGTCAGGTTAATTCTGCACTGGGCATCAGTTTCGGTTTAGTATAGGGGACACTCCTTGTTATAAAAAAATCGTAAGTCAGGGACACCCCTTGATATGTAAACTTTACATATCAAGGGGTGTCCCCAAGTCTCGAAAATTTGATAACAAGGAGTGTCCCCTATATCAAATTTTCTTCTAATATTTTAATTACTTCATCTTTTTGCGTTGTTTCATTTATTCTTCTACGCATTTCTGTAGCATTTGGCACGCCTTTTATATAATAGCTTATATGCTTTCTCATTTCTCTAACAGCTACATACTCACCTTTTAATTCAATCAAATTATTATAATGTTTTTCGATAACATCATAGATTTCTTCCTTACTAGGTACATAGTTTGCACCTTCGGCAATAGATTTAAAAATCCACGGATTACCTATAGCAGCACGACCAATCATTATTCCATCACACTTAGTATATTCAATCATTCTCTTTGCAGACTCTACGTCAACTATATCTCCATTTCCTATAACAGGTATAGAAACCGCTCTTTTCACATCGGCAATAATGTCCCAGTCCGCCTTACCTGTATAAAATTGATTGCGTGTTCTCCCATGAATTGCAATAGCTGCCACTCCATTTTTTTCACACATTTTAGCTATTTCCACAGCTGTTATATGCTCATCATCCCAGCCTTTTCTAGTTTTTACAGTCACCGGAACTTTAGATGCCTTCACAACTTTTTCAGTAATTTTATCTACCAACTCTAGATTTAGCATTAGTTTACTTCCATCATCATTTTTAACAACTTTCGGAGCTGGGCACCCCATATTAATATCAATTATATCCGCATATTCAGCAATTTTTTCTGCCGCATCTGCCATAATATCTGGATCAGATCCAAATATTTGCACTGCTGCAGGACGCTCTTCATCTGCTACAGCAGTTAGCAGATTAGTTTTGTCGTCTTTATAATGCATTCCCTTGCTGCTAACCATTTCTGTATAGACCAAACCTGCACCATATTCTTTGCATATTTTTCTAAATGCCATATCTGTAATTCCAGCCATTGGTGCTAAAAATACATTGTTTTTAATTTCTAAGTTTCCTATTTTCATATATTCTCCAAAGTTACTATATTAATAATCAAATAATTTTTTAGATTTTTTACCGCTTACATTTAATAGCAAGCCTAAGCCAATAAAGTTTGTCACCATCGAACTTCCGCCGTAACTTATAAATGGTAACGGAATACCCGTAATTGGCATCAATCCAATATTCATTCCAACATTTTCTAAGAAATGAGCTAAATACATTGATGTAACACCAACTGCTATTAACTTACCATATAAATCATCCGCATCTTTTGCAATGCAAAAACCTCTTACAATTAAAAGCACAAATAAAATTACAACTAATGACGAAACAACAAAGCCCATCTCTTCACTTATTACAGCAAAAATAAAATCTGTAACCTTCATTGGCAAATAACCTAATTGTGTTTGATTCCCTTCAAGCAATCCCATTCCCCACATTTGACCAGAGCCAACTGCAAGTTTAGCTTGAATTATATTATATCCCGCACCTTGAGGATCAAGTTGCGGATCTAAAAACACATCGATTCTGGCTTTCGCATGTGCCGGCAAAACATATTTATACGCAACAGGCACACCAACTGCAACTAATATAATCGCAGCTAGAACATATCTATAGTCAAGTCCTGCCACAAAAAGCATAAATCCTGCAATAACAAGCATTACCATCGCGGTTCCATAGTCTGGTTGCATTATAACTAAACCTATTGGGATTAAAATAAATAGTGCCATTAAAATAAGTGACCATATACTATTTATCTTATCCTTTTCTTTTGCTTTTTCTAACATCTTACCTAAACCCAATATCAAAGCAATTTTTGAAAATTCACTCGGTTGCAAACTTACCCCACCAAAGTTAAACCAGCTGGTTGCACCATTTATTGGTGTTGTAAACAATACTCCTATTAAGAGCAGTGTAGAAATTGCAAAAAGAAATTTCCACAATTTGCCCAAAACTTCGTAGTCTAATATAACAACTACACACATTACCGCAAATCCAATCAAAAACCACATTACTTGCTTTTTAGTTTCGCCAATGTCGCCCTCTAAACCTCCATTAGCACTAAATAAAGCAACTAAGCCGTATTGCGAACAATGTTATAGCTATAACCAAAATACTATAATCAATAGATTTTAAAATTTTCTTTAACATCTTCTCTCCTTTTTAGTATTTGCTATTAAAAAAAGGGGATTGTTTGTCCCCTTATAATTTACTCTTCTTTCTTTTTAGTTTTTGAAGAAGTTGTTTTCTTTTTTGTAGTTGTAGATTTTTTTGTTGTTTTCTTTGCTGGTGCTTTCTTTTCTTCTACAGCAGCCTCTGTCTTTTCTTCTACAACAGGTTCTTCCTCAATCGCTTTTTCTTCTTTTACTGGTTCATCCTCTTCTGCAGCTTTCTCCTCTATATGAGTTAAAATTGCATCTGCGACCGCATCCGCTTGTTCCTCTGTTAAAGGAGCTCCCTCCGTCGCATCATTAATTGCATTTTCTATTTCAGCAATTTGCGCTTCTTCCTCATCTTCTAAATGATCTTCTCCATCATCTTCATCAACTTTAGGAGCCATTGGTTTAACATTCTTGATTGGAATATTTGCGTAAAGCGCAGGACCTTCTAATCCAGCTTCAAGTCCTCTTGTCAATTCAACTTCTAGGGCATCCTCATCGATTTCAATATATTTCTTTATAACATCAATGATTTCTTTCTTCATAATATCAAAGAAGTCTGGTGAAACACTTGCTCTATCTTGCATTAAAACTAATTTTAATCTATCTTTCGCAGCTTGTTTTGATGCCGGCTCTTTATCTTTCTTTTGAAGGTTTTTGATAAAGTTCAAAACCGGTTCAAATACTTCTTTTATTTCCATTATTTGCGCCTCCTATTTTTTATAGACTTTCTATATCATAGCCCCTGTTTATTTTGAAAAAGACGCTTTGATTTTTTTCCAAAAACCTTCTTTTCTACCAGGAACAGTAACTTCTACTTCTTCTCCCATAATTCTTCTTGCTGTTTCCATGTAAGCTTTACCTGATAATGATTTAGGATTTGTTACTGAAGGCTCACCTTTATTTGTTTGTACAATTACATTTTCATCGTCTGGAATTGCTCCGATTAAGTTGATTGATAATAATTCAACTATATCATCCGCATCCATCATTTCGCCTCTTTGAACCATTTTTGTTCTAATTCTATTTAAAACAAGTTCTGGTTTTGGCAAGCTGCTAGATTCTAGCAAACCAACAATTCTGTCAGCATCTCTTACAGCTGATACTTCTGGAGTTGTAACAACTAATGCTCTATCAGCACCAGCTATCGCATTTTTAAATCCTTGTTCGATTCCAGCAGGACAATCTATAATTACGTAATCAAATTCCATCTTAAGATCTTCACAAATTTTCTTCATTTGCTCTTCATTAACCGCGTTTTTATCTCTAGTTTGTGCAGCAGGTAACAAAAATAAACCTTCATATCTTCTATCTTTGATTAAGGCTTGTTTTAATTTGCAGTTTTCTTCAACAACGTCTACGATGTCATAAACAATTCTGTTTTCTAATCCCATAACTACGTCTAAGTTTCTAAGTCCAATATCTGTGTCTACTAATGCAACTTTTTTACCTAGCATAGTTAACGCTGTACCAAGATTTGCTGCGCTTGTTGTTTTTCCTACGCCACCTTTTCCTGATGTTATAACAATTACCTCTCCCATAAACTTAAATCCTCCAATCTTAAAAGTGAGCTTTTTACACCATTTTTACCACATATTTAAAATCGTGCAATCGCCCGCCTCCGTACATTTCTACTATATATATAGTACCTATAAAAGTCAAGTTAAATTTGCAGTTACTTAAAGTATTCAAACCCCATTTTTTCGCATTTTAAAATTGATAATTGATAATATTTTTCTAAATGTATATAATAATACATAGTACATTTAATAAACAGGAGGTAATATTATGGCTGAAACAAAAACACGTGGCCAAGAGCTTGCGGATGCACTACTTTGCAACGATAAAAATGGTTGGGAATCAGTTCCAGAAACAGAAAGAAAATCAGCAATTAGATTTTGCGATGGATATATTAGATTTTTAAATGAATGTAAAACAGAAAGAGAATGCGTTGAATATGCAGTTCAAAAAGCTGAAGATGCTGGATTTAAACCGCTTTCTAAAGTTAAAACTTTGAAAGCTGGGGATAAAGTATATTTTGTTAACCGCGAGAAAAACATAATTCTTGCTGTTATCGGTTCTAAGAAGACATGTGAAGGTGTAAATGTAGTAGGAGCACATATTGACTCTCCTAGATTAGACCTAAAACCAAACCCTCTATACGAAGATACTGGATTTGCATATTTAAAAACTCATTACTATGGTGGAATAAAGAAATATCAATGGGTTACAATGCCTCTTGCTATACATGGTGTTGTAGCATTAAAAAATGGTAAAAAAGTAAATATCGTTGCCGGAGACGAAGAAGATGATTTCACATTCGTAATCACAGATCTACTTCCTCACATGGCAAGAAGACAAATGGAGAAAAAATTATCTGAAGGTATCGAAGGTGAAGACTTAAATGTTCTTATCGGAAACATGCCTTTTGCAGATGATAAAATAAAAGAAAAAGTAAAACTTAATATCATGAGAATCTTAAACGAGAAATTTGGTATCGTTGAAAAAGATTTCTTAAGTGCAGAACTTGAAATCGTTCCTGCTCTTAAGGCTAAATCTTTAGGATTTGATAGAAGCATGGTTGGAGGATACGGCCAAGACGATAGAGTTTGCTCTTATGGCGCTCTTCAAGCAATTCTACAAACAGAAGCTCCAGAAAAAACAGCCATCTGTATTCTTGTAGATAAAGAAGAAATCGGAAGCGTTGGAAATACAGGTATGGAAGCAAGATTTTTTGAAACATTCCTTGGCGAAGTTATTCGTTTAAGAAAAGAAGAAACAGATCTAAACGTTCTAAATAGAACTTTAGCTGCTTCAAGAATGCTTTCTGCTGACGTTGATGGTGCATTTGATCCGATCTATGCATCAGTTTCTGAAAAAAGAAATGCTTCATACTTTGGCATGGGTGTTGGTTTAAATAAATATACTGGTGCTAGAGGAAAATCTGGCGCAAACGATGCAAACGCAGAATTCGTTGCTGAACTAAGAAAATTATTCGATGATAACAAAGTTAGATTCCAAATCAGCGAACTTGGTAAAGTTGATGAAGGCGGCGGTGGTACAATCGCATACATCCTAGCAAACAAAGGAATGGATGTAATAGACTGTGGAACGCCGGTATTATCAATGCATTCACCATATGAAGTAACAAGTAAATTTGACGTATACATGTCATATAAAGCATATAAAGTATTTATGAAATAACTTACTAGGGACAGTCTTAAAATTAAATCAAAAGATTTAATTTTAGACTGTCCCTCTTTTTCTTTTAATTTTAAACTCTTTAAACAAAAAGAAGTAGGCTCTCACCTACTTCTTTAATTTTTATTCTTGCTCGCTATTATATTTTTCTAAATCTTCTGTCTCATTAACTCTTGCGATTGCAACAACTTTGCCACCATCGTTAGTTCTCATTAATGTAACACCTTGCGTTGAACGTCCTAGTATACTAATATTTTCAACCTCAAGTCTAATTACGATTCCGTTATCTGTAACAAGCATAATATCGTCATCATCATTAACAACTTTTATTCCCACAACCTTACCTGTTTTTGGAGTTGTCTTGTATGTAATTACACCTTTACCAGCTCTTATTTGAACTCTGTATTCTTCAACTTCTGTTCTCTTTCCGAAACCATTTTCAGTAATAGCAAGTAAATATTTTTTGTTCTCGTAAATTGGTTCCATACCAATTACATAGTCACCTTTAGAAAGCTTAATTCCCATTACACCTTGAGCGATTCTTCCTGCAGATTTTACATCTGTTTCAGAGAATGTAATACTCATACCTTCACGAGTAACTAATACGATATTTCTCTCACCATCTGTAAGTCTAACATCAATTAATTCATCATCATCTTTAAGTGTAATAGCTTGTAATCCAGTCTTTCTAGAAGAATTGTATTCAAGAAGTTTTGTCTTCTTAACTGTACCATTCTTTGTTGCCATCAATAAATATTGGCCTTCAACAAATGCATGTATTGGAATAACAGCTGTTACTTTTTCGTCACCATCTAATTGAAGAAGATTTACAATAGCTGTACCTTTAGCAGTTCTACCAGCTTCAGGAACTTCATATCCTTTTAATCTATAAACTTTACCTTTGTTTGTAAAGAACATGATTAAGTCATGTGTAGATGTTACAAATAATTTTTCTACAAAGTCTTCTTCTCTAGTTTGCATTCCTGTAATACCTTTACCACCACGTCTTTGCGCTCTATATGTATCTACAGGCATTCTCTTGATATATCCAAAGTGTGTAAGAGCAACTACTGTGTTTTCTTCTTTGATTAAATCTTCATCTTGTAAATCAGATCCTTCAGCAGAAACAATTTGAGTTCTTCTTTCATCACCGAATTTATCTTTCATTTCTAATAATTCTTCTTTAACAATTTCGAATACAAGTTTTTCACTTGCAAGGATAGCTCTAAATCTTTCAATTTGTTCCATTAAAGCTTTGTATTCTTCATCAATTTTTTCTCTTTGCAATCCTGATAAAGTTTTTAATCTCATGTCTAAGATGGCTTGTGCTTGAATCTCAGTTAAATTAAATCTCTTCATCAATTTTTCAGCAGCATCATCATAAGCAGATCTAATAATCGAAATAACTTCATCGATATTATCGATAGCAATTCTTAAACCTTCTAAGATATGAGCTCTTGCTAAAGCTTTATCTAAATCAAATTGTGTTCTCTTTAAAATAACAGTTTTTCTATGATCAAGATATACTTCTAAAGCTTCTCTTAAAGTTAAAACCTTTGGCTTACCATCAACTAACGCAAGCATAATAGCTCCGAAAGTATCTTGCATTTGAGTGTTTTTATATAATTGATTTAGTATGATATTTGGATTTGCATCTCTCTTTAATTCGATTACGATTCTCATTCCTTCACGGTCTGATTCATCTCTTAAATCTGAGATACCTTCTATTCTCTTATCTTTAACTAAATCAGCAATATTTTCAATAAGTCTAGCTTTATTCACTTGGTATGGAAGTTCTGTAACAACAATTCTATATCTGCCATTACCATGTTCTTCAATTTCAGCTCTTGCGCGAACTGTAATCTTTCCTCTACCTGTTGTATATGCGCTTCTTATCCCTTCTTTTCCAAGAATCAAACCAGCTGTTGGAAAATCTGGTCCTTTAATTTCTTGCATTAACATTTCATCTGTAACATCATCTTCATCGATAAGTCTTACAAGTGCATTCACAACTTCAGTTAAATTGTGTGGCGGAATGTTTGTTGCCATACCAACCGCAATACCAGAAGAACCATTAACTAATAGGTTTGGTATTTTAGATGGAAGAACAACTGGTTCCATCAATTTTTCATCATAGTTTGGCATGAAATCTACAGTATTTTTATCGATGTCAGCTAACATTTCAACTGCAATTTTAGGCATTTTAGCCTCTGTGTATCTCATCGCAGCAGGGCTATCGCCGTCAACACTACCGAAGTTACCATGTCCATTTATCATTCTATATCTCAAAGAGAAATCTTGCGCCATTCTTACTAATGCATCGTAGATAGAAGCATCACCATGAGGGTGGTATTTACCCATAACCTCTCCGACAATATATGCAGATTTTCTAAATGGTTTTTCTGGAGTTAATCCAAGTCCATCCATAGCATATAGGATTCTTCTATGAACCGGTTTCAAACCGTCTCTAGCATCAGGAAGCGCTCTCGAAACAATTACGCTCATCGCATAATCGATATAAGATTTTTTCATTTCTTTTTCGATATCAACGTGTATTATTTTTTTTGCATTTTCTTCCATTTTTCTTTATCCCAACTTTCGTATAAATTGTTACAACCCCAGTAATTTCAGGGTTTATAATTAACCATTTAAATTATACTAAATTGGTAACTTTAATGCAAGCAAAATTGCCGGTTTTTTCTTTATTTATAGCTATTTTGCGATTAAAAATTTACCTAAAGAAAACGCCTCTTCAACGACCTTATTTTTTACATTTCTAAAAACCATTTTAGTAGTTGCCGGAAGTTTCTTAAAAGACGAAAATATCACATCAAAACCTTTCTTGAAAAAAGTTTGACCATCCTTTTTTATAGCTGCTTGCAGAGCTTTTTTTCCATCATTATACGTAGAATAATTCACTTTAAATTTATCTTTTAAATATTTTTTCGCAATTGAATCTACCAAAGTTCCGCCTATTCTCCCTACAGCCGCTAACACTTTTCCGATAAAGCCAAGTCTTTCCGCTTTTTCTATAAATGTTTGTAGTTTGCTTGCACCCTTCTTTGGATCTATTCCCAATTCTTCCATTTTCTTATTTTCTAAAATATTAAAACTTTTATTTTCTTGTTTTGTTAATAGCACTTCATCTTTTTCCGCATTTTTCTTAATAACCTTTGTTTCTCCTAATTCGATTGCTGCTATTTTTTCATCGTTAGCATTTTTTATAACTAATTCTTTTTTATTTCCTATTTCTTTTCCGTTTTCTAAGGCATCTTTTATTAATACGTCGGCATCATTTAATGCCACTTCTAAATTCTTATCCTCTAAACTTTTTTCAAAATTCTTTGACAGATTTTCTTCTAAATTTTCTACAACAGATTCAAACTTCAAATTCATATAATACTCCTTTTTATTCAAATCCCCCTTAGTAATCTAATTTTTTCACACTCTCCGCCAAAAATATTAAAAGCCACATGCTTATAAAATTCCAATATAATATAGCCATCCCCAGAAAGCTTCGCTGCATTATCATATAATTTTCATAATTGTTTTTAATATATGTGACATACACAAACATATTTAAAAATATCAATATATAAAGAACCAGTCTCGCACTCTGCGTTTCTTGTTTTCTTCTTTCTTTTTCACTTTGTAAATCTGCAATAATTTTATAATTTTTATCAATTAACGCTGTAAGTTTTCCACCATAAATATAGCAATATTGCACATTAGAAAAAAATTCTTTAAATCTCTTTATAGATATTTTTTCTTTCAAATGTTCAATAGCTGTTTCAAAATTTATCCCACTGTTTATTTCCACGTTAAATTTATCTAAATAACTTTGCAAAGGTTCAATCGTTTTTACCTGTTTCAAAGCACTAGCAATGTCATTGCTTATTTGAGCATAATTTTTTAATTGTATCAAAAAGTTTAAAAACGTCTTTTCTAATTTTTCACTTTTATAATTTGCAACACCCTCTAATATCACCACTGGAAGCAATGCCACAGGCAAAGAAACAATAATCGCCAAAGATACAATTTTAAAAAATTCAAATGCAATAATATAGACTAAAATTGATATTCCCACTCCATATAAAATTATCATCACAGGATTAACAAATATATTTCGTTTTATCGCCGCCTTTTCTATCAGAACGTTTAGTTTATAACCCAAATTATATTTTTGTAAAATTTGGACCTTTTTGCGTTTCTCATAATCATTTAAAAAGTTGCGATAATACTTTTCATTTTTTATTTCTATATAATCATTAATTTTTTCTAATATTTTTTCTTCACGAAATTTTTCTAAAGCCAAATAAATTGTAATTCCTATAAGTATAAACAGTACCACGTTCAAAAACATTCTATCACCTAACCGCACAATTCCATTTTTTCTTTTAACTTTCCAATCGGATCATTTACTTTTACAAATGTTCCTATCGATTTGTTCAACTCATATTTTTCTACTTCAAATTTAAATAAAGGATTATATTTAACATCATCCTTTCGCGCATCATATATAACTTCTGCAATTTCATGCACTTTAAAATTTTTCATAAATATAACTACATCCACAGACATAGATAATAATTTTCTCAAATACTTATCTGTATAACTTTGCGCCTTAATATCTCTTTTCATCAGAGTAACCAACCTATCAATCGTATTTAAGCTACTGTCTGCATGTACAGTAGCATAACCTCTGTGACCTGTAGAAACCGCATCAAAGAAAACCATCGCCTCTTCGCCTTTCAATTCTCCAATTACCACAACATCATTTGACATTACTAGAGAATGTGCCGTCAAATCTGCAAGAGTTATATTTTTGTCTGCACTTCGATTTTTAAGAATCTCTCTTTGTATCATATTAGGATGTGTACAATGTAATTCTGCCGTTTCTTCATTAGATGTTATAGAAAGGTTTTCCGGAATTCTATTTATCATATTTCTCATTAACGTTGTCTTTCCACTACCACCCTTACCGCTTATAATAACATTTGCTCCAACTTCAATTATTCGCTTCAAGAACTCACAAATTTCTATATTCATCATTTCAACTTTTTCATCACACAAAGATTCTAATGTCTGTAATTTTCCTGGTCTATGAATTCTTATAACTAAATTAGGAGAGCCAACATTTACAGGTTCAATACCAGCTTCTATTCTCAAATTATTTTTTCTATCACTTACAACTACAAGCGGAGTTTCATTCGTTATTTTTCCTCTATTCTTCAAAACACAATATCTAACAAAATTCAAAAAATCTTCTTCATTTAAAAATGATTCTTTTACTTTTTTCCACTCACCTTTTTTCTTAATAACAATATTATCAAATCGTGTGATTCTAATATCTGACACTTCTTCGTCATCAATATATTTTTGTAGGATGTGATATCCAAATAACCTATTCAAAATATCTGTTATTGTAGAGTCTGTATTCATATTCGAATAATCTTTATATACCTTTTCTCTAACAATATTTTCTACGTATTCTCGATTAACAGTCACGTCGCTTAGATACTCCGAATAATTATTTATCAAATATGCAATTATTTCACTGATTGCATCTTTTTTGGCAACGTTTTGTGCCTCCGACTTTTCTTCCGTTTCGTTCTTTAAAGGATTTATTAACATACTACCTCCTAGCTATTTACCGGCATAGAATTTTGAGCTAAATATTCTTTGAAGTTAGCCATCGCCAGCAATTTTGATGTAAATGTTTGTTTCGGAATAAAGTTAGTCTTTTCTAACATTTGTGTGTAAGAATGTTCTAGTCCCTCTTCCATATATTTTACTTTTCCAATTACCTCATATTCTTCAAGGATCTGTTCCACCACATCAATACCCAATGTTTCCAAGTTTTCTTTATTAACTACGATTTTTATTTTTTCTTTCCACACATTCCAAGTTGATATAAATATATTTAATAGCTGCGTGCTTTTCTTCATCGATAAATAATTTGCTTCAGTCACAAAAAATACTTTAGTTGCGATTTGAACAGCCCATTTAAGTGAATCTAAAAATATATTGCTACTCGTATCAATAATTATAAAATCATACTTTTCTTTTGCCGCCTCTAATATCTTCGAATAATGGTCTTTATTCAAAACATTTTGACAATAGTGAAGCGATGTATTTCCAGTAAGTACATCTAGATTCCCAGATCTAATTACAAGCTCATCTAAAATATTAGTATCAAAACGATTTTTATTTATTAATTCCACAGCATAGTTCAATCCACATTTTTTGTTTTCATCCAATACAATCTTCACATTTTGAGGAACTTTGTGGATATCTAATATTTCATCTATGTTTCCATTCAAAGTATCTAAATCTATCAATAACACTTTTGCACTTGTTTTCTTAGTTAACATTCTAGCAAAATTTACTGCTATCGTAGATTTACCCGCTCCACTTGTCCCCGTCACCACAATTATTTCTTGCTTTTGCAAAGTGACATATTCTTGTTTTATTTCATTAACTACAGGGATCACACCGTTTTCTTTTTTTGTTATATATGAATTTTGTTTTAACCCTTCGCTTTTTTCTTTAATAGATTCTTCCCTATCCAAAGCATCTAAGATTTCTTCAATAGAAACCGAACTATCTTCAAAAACATCTACCACATTTAACTCAGCCATTTTACGCTTAAAAGAACTTGTAATTTCATCTGTAACAATTACAATTCTTATGGTCGAATTTTTAATTCTAATTTGTTTTACAAATTCACTCATTTCAAATTCTCCTTGCAGTAATCCGCTTAAAACAATTGCCTCATATTTATTTTGTTCAAGCTCAGTTAAAACAGCCTCTTGATAAAACAAGTCTTCTTCGCACACTTCAAATTTTGCATATCTACACAACTCTTTGTTTAGTGTTTCATTTCCCATAGCAGTTAAAATTTTCTTCATTTCTTACACCCTTTCTATCACCACTCCGTAGTCACACACTCATGTTCTTTTTCTGACGAAACCACTTTTACTTCAACATGATTTGTGCCAGCGCAAATTAAGCACTGTCCTCTTCTCGAATTAGGTATTTTTAAAATTTCTTCTTCCGATAAATTTAAGTTTTCTTTCAATAGTTTCAAGTCATTTTCTTCTAGTTGAAATATCGTCTTCACACTAGAATTGTTTAAAATTCCCTTTCCAAACTTGCCTTCTTGAAGAGTAAAAAAATCATTTATATCTTGTGTTATCGCAGTAACCGCGCCACCGTATTTACGAATCGTTTTAAACATCTTATATACAAAATTAGCACTTTCGGCATTGTTTCCTATAAGCCTCCAAGCTTCATCTAGGTATATAATTTTTCTCTCACTACGTGATTCTTTAATTTTATCCCAAAAGAATTCTGTGATTACAAACATTGCAATTGGGATTATATTTTCTTCAATTCCAAACACATCAGCAACAACTAAACTATTTCCCAATTTTATATTTGTATGCCCATTCATAAAACTTAAACTTCCGTTAACATACGGTTTTAAAAGTACAGCAATTCGTTTTAATTTTTTATCTTTTGCAACAACCTTATATAGTTCTTCTAACGTCGGCATATCCGTCTCTTTTTTAAATCGTTTGGACGAAATTAATCTAGTTGATTTATCTTCATAAAACAAGGATTCGTCGTCAAACGTTATCCCTTTTAAAGCATACGTTTTAATTATATCTTCTTCTAGTAAACTTCTTTCTTCCTGAGTAATATCTGGAAATAGCATCGAAAAAAATGTGTTTAATTTATTTAGCTTATTTTGCAAATAGCCGGCCATCTCCATCATCAGAGAATTCTCTAATATCTAAGACATTTATTATCTTTCCATCTTCGAAATTTATTAAAGAGCCTTTGAGATTTTTGCAAACCTTCAAATACTCCCTTTCTGGATCAATAATGTACTGTGCAACATTTAAATATCTATTTCTAAGAATCATTAACTTTGTAAAATATGATTTCCCTGAGCCACTAGTTCCAATAACACACATGTTAGAATTTTTATATTTTTTAGTATCAAATCTATCTATCATTACCAAAGATTTATCCATATCACTTGCTCCAACAAGAACACCGTTTTCATCATATAGCTCATTAGATATAAAAGGATATGTCGCACACAAGCCATCGCTTAACACATTTCTTTTATTAAACTTTTTAAGCTCTTCTACTTGTTTCAAAAGCGGCATTGTCGCTTCAAAAGTTTCCTTTTGTCTAAATATTCCTCTTCTCGTAACAAGTCCAACCCCATTTAAAACCGCTTCTAATTTTTGCAAATCTTTTTCTAATCCTTCTTTAGTATCAGAACACACAGAAAAATACATATATAAGTTATAAAGTTTTTCTTGTTCTAACTGTATCTTTTTTCGTATATATTTTGCATCACTATATGTGCTTCCTAAGATTTCGGCATCACTTTGGTTTTCGTTTGTTGTCTTGATTTCAGAACCGGCATTTCCTATACTATATGTAATTTTTTTAAGCACTTCACTTGTCGGTAATCTTTCATAAAACATAGAACATGTCAAATTTATATCTTGCATCAAAATTTTATTTAAAAATGCTTCTTGCATCTCTTTTGCATAATCATTCACTATTAATGTTCCTATGTATCTATTATTGATCTTTAAAAAATTGGGATTTGTATCTTCGAAATAAAATGGGTATATTTTTAGAATTTCATCTTGAGTATCCTCAACATCATGATTTGTATAAGAATCAAAATTTTTATAACATTCTTTTAGAATTTCTTTGCACTCTTCTTTTGTGCAGACTTTAACATTGTTTCCACAAGCTTTTAATCCTTGGGAAATCTTTTGAATTTTACTTTCATCATTATTTTCAATAACTATAAAAAATCTTCTTGCAACGCTTCTTCTATCATTAGAAAAACGTTCCAGGAACTGCATATAATCTTCTGCCATCTCACATATTTCAGGTTCAAATTTTAAACAAGTTTTTATTTTTTCAATATGTTCGTCTATATTAACCTTTGTGGTCTGTATAAAAAACTGTATATCAAATTCGCACTGCTTAATAAAAGACTTATATGCTTCTAATATTATTCTTTGCTCTCTAATAGACCTAAGCAAGAAATTTATTGGAGTCACTTCGAGTAAGCAAATTTTATTTTTCTTTGTTTCTATATAGTTTTCATTAATATTCGTTACATACGATATTAATTTCATATCAAAAACTTTTTCCGCAACTCTCAGCCTCCTTTAAGGATATAGCATTAATGCACATTTATCCCTCATAAGTTAGGCTCATATTATCATTCTAATACACATTATTCAACAACTATCGTTCGACAAAAAACGACACTAGCATACAACTCTTACAAAAACAATTGACATTTTATTAAACGAACTCTATACTGAAGGTAAGATTTAAGTATAAATCTTATTCACTATGTATCAAAAAAGACTGAGTGTGCTGACCCAGTCTTTTTTCTTTTTGCTAATATACAACCTTTTCTAATATAAAAAATATTAGAAATGTCAATATTAGTGTCTTCTTTAGTATAATATTCACTATGTATCCTCCTTTCTTAAAGATTTCCTTCAAGAAGGATAATTACAATATACCCTCGACACTAATACTCGTCAAAATATTTTATTCGTCTTTTTTCGACAAACAGATTTTATAAACTTCCGATTTAGACATTCCTTTTTCTTTTGCCACAAGCTTCATTGCTTCTTTTTTATCCACACCCTCTTCAAGATATCTTTCCATTAACTCTTCTACAGTTTCAGTTACCTCTTCTACTGTTTTCGGCGCACCTTCAACAACTATTACAAATTCACCTTTTACATCATTTACTTCATAGTAATCAATTGCTTCTTGTACTGTCATTCGCATCATTTCTTCGTGAATTTTTGTAATTTCTCTTCCAAGCACAATCCTTCTATCAGGTCCAAAAGTTTCTTTCAAAGCTTCTAATGTTCTGGTAAGTTTATGTGGGGCTTCATAAAATAGCATCGTGCGTTCTTCTGTTTTTAATTCTTCTAATCTTTCTTTTCTGCATCTTTTATTTATCGATAAGAAACCTTCGAATGCAAATCTTGTAGTATCAAATCCAGAACAAATAAGAGCTTGAATCGCAGCAACAGCACCCGGTATCGGAACTATATTAATTTCATTTTCAATAAGTGCTCTTACTAAATCTTCACCAGGATCAGAAATTGCTGGAGTTCCCGCATCTGAAACAAGAGCAAGATTTTTTCCCTCTTCTAACATTCCCAAAACCTGTTCTATTTTCACACCTTCATTGTGTCTATAAAAACTAATTAAAGGTTTCTTTATTTCAAAATGATTTAAAAGTTTCAATGTTTTTCTAGTATCTTCAGCAAGTATTACATCTACTTCTTTTAATGTTCTTAACGCTCTAAATGTAATATCTTCTAAGTTTCCTATAGGTGTAGCAACTAAATATAATGTTCCTTTCATGTTCATCCCTCTTATTTTTCCATTTCATAAATTTCATATATTTCATCTGTGTATTCACCGCTTTCTTTGTAAACACACAAGGTATTTTCAACTTTCAAAAATTCTCCCGCACTTTTTGCTCCTTCAATAAGTACAATGTTAGCCTGCTTGTCTACACTTGGTTGAACAAACCTCATTCTTTTAGGTTCAATTTTATATTTTCTCATTAAGCAAAAAATTTCAACAAGCCTTTCAGGTTTGTGTACCATAAAAAATTCACCATTAAACTTAAGCATCCTAGCAGATTCTCTTATAACATCTTCTAGCGTACAAGAAATTTCATGTCGTGCGACAGTTAAGGAATTACCTTCATTAACAATTCCGCTTCCCGCTTTCATATATGGTGGATTAACTGTTATTGTATCAACAGTTGCAGAAGGAATTTCTTCCTTCAAGTCTAATAAATTTTTATTTAAAATTGTAACTCTATCTTTAATGTTGTTTAATTCTACACTGCGCTTAGCCATTTCAGCAACTTCCTTTTGAATTTCAACACCATAAATTTTCTTTGCATCAGTCTTGCCCGCAAGCAAAATTGCAATCACTCCATTACCAGTGCATAAATCTACAACAACATCTTTTTTCTTCATATTCTTAGCAAAGTTTGCAAGCAAAACTGCATCAATTCCAAAACAGAATCCGGTCTTGTTTTGTATTATCTTCAAATCTTTATATTGTAAATCATCTATTCTTTCATTTTCCTTTAATTCCATTTTGTATCCTTTCCGCAGTAATCACCATTTAATTTCAAAAACATATTTTATATTAAGAGGTGATTTTATGCATTGTAAAAAACCTTTACCTTTTTGCAATCTATTTTACTCACTACAAGCAGTTGAAAATTTTTTGCAATGTATGTGCAAATATAATAGATGCAAAAAAGCTTATCATTATTTAAGGTCGCATTAAAATGCGACCTTAAACATAAGTTTTATTCTTGTTCTGGTGCAGCAACAGGACAGATAGAAGCACAAGCTCCGCACTCAATACATTTTTCAGAATCAATTACGTATGTAGCATCACCCTCTGCTATACAAGATACTGGGCAGTTACCAGCACAAGCTCCACATTTAATACATGCGTCGTTAATTTTGTATGCCATCTGTTTCACCTCCTTTTAGTCATCCATTTTAAATCCTTCTTCTAATTTTTTAAGTTCTTTCATATCTATTCCAGGTTCATGTTTATCTCTCTTTTTACCAGCTTTTAAAACTTCTATTTCATCAGTTTTAAAACTTTTCTTTAAGAAAGTATCTTCTTTTTGCAATTTAACTTTTACAATTTCTTTTAAAACTTCCACTTCCTCTACCGTACCTGTTCCTTCTGGTGTCTTTACCAAAGAGCCAACAGTTGGTAGTCTAGATAATTTTTCTTCATATACTTCTTGCTCATGTTTTAAACAGCACATAAGTCTTCCACATACTCCAGAAATTTTAGTTGGGTTTAGAGACAATCCTTGTTCTTTTGCCATTTTGATTGAAACCGGATTTAAGTCTGTTAGATGATTACAGCAGCATAACTCTCTACCGCACATTCCATATCCACCTAGCATTTTTACTTCATCTCTTACACCAATTTGTCTTAACTCAATTCTTGTTTTATAAATCGCCGCAAGATCTTTTACTAAATCTCTAAAATCAATTCTGCCATCAGCAGTAAAATAAAACAACAACTTCGTGTTATCAAATGTATATTCAACATCAATCAAGCTCATGTCTAATCCATGTTTTTTTATTTTTTCAAGACAAGTATTAAAAGCTTCTTGTGCTTTTGCATCATTCTCTTTAAATGTTTTTGTATCTTCTTCAGTTGCAACTCTCAAAACATCTTTTAATGGAGCAACAATTTTTTCTTCTGTAACAGCACTATTTCCTACAGCAACTTCACCATATTCAATACCTCTTGCTGTTTCAACAATTACGAATTGTCCTTTTTCTAATTTTAAACCGTTAGGATTAAAGAAATATATTTTACCTAGCTTTTTAAACTTAACTCCTACTATTTCTTGCACTAAGCTTTCCTCCTTACACTTTGCAAATATCTAACATAAACACATCTAATGCCAAATCTACATTAGCTCTTCTTCTAATCTTTTGAATCGTCTTTTCTAAAAGTTCAATAATTTTATAATCAAATGTTACATCCTGTTTTAATGCATAAAAACATAAGTGCATTATATTTTCTAAAATATGTTCGACTTGCTCTTTTAATTTTTTATCAGCCTTCACTTGTTCAAATTTTCTATTAAGTTCTAAAAAATCTCTTTTCAAAACAAGTTTAAACAACTCTTGTGAAATTTCTATAGTATCATCGTTTGTATATTCCATAGCCTTTTTAGCCGAACCATTTGCATAATCTAATGCTTCCGGCAAAACCTCTACATTATTTTCTTCTAGTATTTTCTTTATTTCATCTTTAGATAATGAATCAAACGCAACTTCTGCAACTCTTGATTTAATAGTTCTAAGTAATTTTTCTTTATTAGAAGTTATTAAAATTATAGATGCATAAAGTGGTGGTTCTTCTAGACATTTTAATAAAGCATTCTGTGCTTGCTCATTCATTGTTTCTGCTTCATCAATTATAAAAACTTTTCTATTTGAAACTGTTGGAAGTAAGAACATTTCTCTTGTAAACTCTCTTACACTATCAACTTTTATTGCTCCTTTTTCAGGAATTAAAACTTGTAAATCCGGATTACTTTCAAATTTCAAACAAGCATCACATTTGCCACAAGCATGTCCATCCACATTTGCCAAGCACAAAATATCTTTAGCAAAATCAAGTGCCACTTTTTTCTTACCAATTCCATCTTTGCCGACAAATAAATACGCGTGACTTATTGAACCGCTTTTAACAACTTTGTTTAATTCATCTTTAATGTTTTCGTGTCCAATATAACTCACGCGTTACCTCCTATTTATCTATTTTTCCAAATTTAGAAAGTGGTAATAATCTAGTTTTAACTCTACCTTCTATTTTCTCCAAAGGAATACAACCAAACTCTCTACTATCACTTGAACCATCTCTGTTATCTCCCATTACAAAGACATAACCTTCAGGAACAATAATGTCGTAATATTCACCCGTTATAGGTGTCTCTGTATCATCTAAATAAACTTCTGAAAGTTTGTGATCATTCACATATACACTTCCGTTTTTTATTAAAACATGATCTCCGCCAAGTCCTATAACTCTTTTTATATAACTAGTTTTTGATGTTTCAAAAACATCATGTAACATGAAATACCAAAATCCTTCACCTTCATCATAAATTGCCTTTCCATCTTCATGATCAGCCGGCTTTTCAAATGTTACTATCTCACCTCTATATAGAGGCAAGTTAAATGTTCTAACTGTTCTATTTATTAAAACTCTTTCTCCATCTAGAATTGTTGGAGTCATTGAGCTTTGTCTAACTAATGTAGGCGTGCATAAAAAATATCTAATTATTGATGCCACAACAAATGCAGCAAAGAAACAAACTACCCATTCAAAGATTTCTCTAACAACTGATTTTTTGTTTTTTACTTCTGCAGGTACTTCACTTGTGTTATTTTCAAAATTTTCCATTTGTTCACCTCTCCACACGAAATTATACTACATAACACCGCATATATCAAGGATTTATTCCCTCTACATTAAGCCTTATTTTCTTTATATAGCGGTATTTTGATAATAACTTCTGTGCCTTTTCCTTTCTCACTTTTTATATCAATACTACCATTATTAGATTCTATTATTTCTTTTGCAATTGGAAGGCCTAAACCAGTTCCACCCATTTCTCTAGAACGAGCCTTGTCCACTCTATAAAATCTCTCAAACACGTGTGGCAAATCTTCCGCTGGAATTCCCATACCATTATCAATTATTTTTATATATGCATCTTCATGAACAGAACCTATATACACTTTGATGTTACCACCTTCTTGTGTATATTTGATGCTATTTATGAGAATATTTGTGATAACTTGTTCGATACCATCTCTGTCGCCAAACACCATTGGTACATTTGATGTTTCATAGCATTCTAAAATTTGATTTTTCTTTTCAGCTTGAATCTTGTGCTTATCACAAATTTGTTTTGTAAGTTCCGTTATATCAAAATCAATTTTTTCCCAAGCAATTTTCTTGTAATCAAATTTAGTAAGTTGTAACAAATCGCTTACAAGTCTTGCCATTCTATTACTTTCTGTTAAGATTACTCCTAAGAATTTTCTCTTACTTTCTTCATCTAACTCATCTTCTTCCATTAACGTTTCCGCATACGTTTTTACAGATGTTAATGGTGTTTTTAATTCATGAGAAACATTAGAAACAAACTCTTTTCTCATATCATCAAGTTTTGCTTGTTTTGTAGTGTCATGTACTACTACAATTGCCCCTGTTGGTAAATCTTTTTCATTTCTGAATGGAGCAAAATATACATTCAAATATTTATCTTTTGTCTTAACAAGTTGATCTGTCGAAGCCCATTCATCTAGGTAAATTATTTTTTCTAAATTTGTATCCATCTCATATTTACCGAAGATATCATCAAAAGTTCTCTCTGTTTCAAACTCTAGCATCTTCTTTGCCGCACGATTTGCGTGAATAAGTTTTCCAGACGTATTAAATGCTAAAACTCCATCTGTAAGGTGCATAAGAATTGTTTCAAGTTTACTCTTTTCACTATAAATTTCATCCATATTGTTTTGAATTTGTGTCATCATTAAATTAAAAGTATCCACAAGTTTAGAAATCTCATATCCAGCTTTTTCTTTGTCGTTAAGAGTAACTAAAGAAATATTTCCTTGAGCCATAAGTTCTGCTTTATTTGTAAGCATCGAAATTGGTCTTGTAATTGAGTCACCAGTTATCTTTGCAAGTACAAACGTTAACAAAAGCACAAAAATCATCGCACCCATAAATGTAATTCCAATTTGTTGAAGTTGTCCATTTATATATGTTCTACTTTGCGAAATAATAACTATAATTTTTCCACCCTCAATTTGCGGATTTTCAATTACATAAGAAAATATATAGCATTCTTTTTCACCATTATCATAAACAGCATAGTTTTCTTGAGATGCATCCGCCATTTCAATGCATTTTATCGCATCTTCTGTTAAACCATATGGTGTACCTGTTGAAATATCATTATAGTTGGCATCAAGCAAAGCACCATATCTTGTATTGCTATTTAACGAAAAATAAATTTTAAAATTATTATAAAAATCTTCTAAATCATTTACCGTTCCAGCTAGAATATTTTCGCCAGAAATACTTGGAATTATAGCTTCTCCAGATGTATTTAACTGTACTTCACCAGAAACATTTTCGAAAGACATAGTATTTCCGCTTCCAGAAGGTGAAATATCAAAATTATATCCCTCTATATTTTTAAGCATCTCATCTACAAATCCAGTATAATAAACTTGCTCAATTTTATATAAAGAAAATCCTCCAATGCAAAGGATAATCGTTAATACAAATATCACAAAAATAAGAATAAGTTTTAATTGTAAACTTTTCCAAAACATATATGTTCCAACCTTTCGATAAAAAAGTATATTTTTCGACAAACAAAAAGACGCTCATAAATTTGAGCGTCTTGGTTTTTAATTGTTAGTATTGAAGTAATATCCTCCGCCTCTTTTTGTCATTAAAAGTTCTGGCGCGCTCGGATTCTTTTCTATTTTTTCTCTTATTCTTCTTACTGTAACATCAACATTTCTAACGTCACCGAAATATTCATAACCCCAAACATTTTCTAAAAGTTCTTCTCTTGAGAAAACTCTTCCTTTGTTTGTTGCTAAGAATTTTAGAAGTTCAAATTCTTTCATTGTAACAGCTGTGCTCTTGCCACAAACTCTAGCATCATATTTATATGTATCTAATGTTAAATCACCAAATTGTAAAACTTGAGGTTTTGCACCCTCTAAAGCTAAAGACTCTTCTTTAGTTGTCTCTATTTCATCCCATTTTCTAAGATTAGCTTTTACTCTAGCAACAACTTCTCTAACACTAAATGGTTTTGTAATATAATCATCAGCACCAAGTTCAAGTCCAATAACTTTATCTACAACATCTTCCTTTGCTGTAACCATAATTATAGGAATATTACTTGTTTGTCTAACAGTTTTACAAATAGAAAGACCATCCATTTTAGGAAGCATAACATCTAATAAAATTAAGTCTGGTTTTTCATTCTTTATAGTTTCAATAGCTTCTTCACCATCATAAGCTTGTACTGTTTCGTATCCTTCTCTTTTCAAGTTGTGGTCTAATATATCGACAATCGCTTTCTCATCGTCAACTATTAAAATTTTCTTACTCATTAATTTCCACGTCCTTTCTCAGATATAAACCCTTTGACTATTTCATTATCTATTATTAAGAATTAAAAGTCAATGGAAAATTTAAGTTAAATCTTACGGAAATAAGGGAACATCAATTTTTAGAAAAGGGACACTCCTTGTTATCAAAATTTTAACAACAAGGAGTGTCCCCTTTGTAAAATTTAGTTTGAAACAAAAAAATACGCTCCTAAGTTTTACTTAGAAGCGTAACTTTTATTTTATTAATTGTTATATAAGAATACTTCTGGATTTAATGGTGTACCTTGATATCTAACTTCAACGTGTACGTGAGGTCCAGATGATCTACCTGTACTTCCCACTTTACCAATTAAATCTCCTTTTTCTACTGTGTCACCTACGTTTACTAATATTTTACTACAGTGACCATAGTATGTTTCATATTCATCATTATGTTTTATTCTTATAAGATATCCATACGCGCCTAACCAATCAGCATATGTAACAACGCCTGATTCGGCAGCTCTAATTTCAGTACCTGTTGGTGCAGCCAAGTCTAATCCATAATGGTATCCACTTGATCTCCAACCAAATCTTGAGCTTACAATGTAATTTGTAACAGGAACATTAAAGTTCAATGATGTTAAATTGTCTCTTAAAGCATATAAAACATCATCTGATACAGTTTTACTTGCTGCTGGTGTAGTTTTGATTTCTACTACAGTATTAGCTTTCTTTATTGGCTCATATATCTCGTTAATAGCAATTTCAACGTCTGCTAACAATTCATACTCTTGTAGATATTTTTCTTCTAACTCTACAGTAGATTTGTTAATATAGTCTGCTTGCTTTTCATTAACGCTGTCTAAGATATGTTGAGCTTCTTCTAAAGAACCAACTAATCCCTTTTCTTTACCGTCAACTAACACAGCATATACTTTATAGTAAACATCTGAATTTTCTTTTACCATTGCGAATACTTCTTCATCTTTTGTTTCAATATTCTTTTCTACAAGCATTAATTCATACTTAAGTCTAGAATTTGAGATTACGTATCCAACATTGTCTGATTCACCATTTACTAAGTAATCATCTATTCTTTTCTCTAAAGCTAATTTGCTCGCTACATAGCCGACATCTTCATTATTTACCTCTACCGCATAAACGAACTTATATTTTATAAACATAAGTGACAATATTGTAATACTGCCTATCGCAAGCGACATAAATAATTTAGAAAGAAGTCTTGCTACAAGACGAGTCTTTCCTGACATTTTCAGCAAAACGTCAACTCCTTTTCTTCGCGCTAAGCGCAAATTTAACAGCATCTACATTTTACTATAACAACCAATCCACTTCAAGCAGATTTTTCTTAACTAATCGTTATTTCCTTCTATTTGGGATTTCTATTTGCTATTAACTAACTTTTTCACATTTTCTTAGCTTTTTTCTGCGTTTTACTAACAAATTAACACGATTTTGGAAGCAAATTGGCGAAAATTAAAGCTTTAATAGCATAATTTATTTTTCAGGCTATTTTTTATTAACCTCTGTATATTGTGCGTAAATTTCGTCATACGTATAACACATAGTACCATTAATATTAATACCATCTACCAAATATACTTCAACTTTACCAAGGTCATTTATAGCCACAACATAGCTATTACTAACACTTCTAAGGCCTATTTTGTCATTCAAAGTTTGCGCCATAACCTCTGTCATGTTCTCATCGGCATATCCCCAATAGTAATATTGTTTAGCACTATTTAGCTTTCCACCAACTCTATGATTAATATCCGCCACGCTTTCTAATTCAAACCCTGTTAAAGCATCTTTTGCATATTCTCTATCTAAACTTAAACCTTTAGCTGCTTCAACAACTTCTTGAACTTCGGCATATATTGTAGCAACATTTCCTTCTACTACAGTATCTCTTGAGAACAATAATGAATATCCCGCAATCATTATTATAATAACAATTGTAATCATCAAGCTCAACGCTGAAATACCTCTTTGACTTTTCATCAGTCATCCTCCTTTATTTTTCAGCAATTTCTCTTACTTGTTCGTAAGTTCTTACTTCTAAATCTTTAATTGTAACTGGTTTCAACAATTCTACTTCTGAAGTGTCATAATTTACTATATATGTATGATTTAAAGTATCTAATCCTAAGAAGCTTCTAACACTACTTCTTTCATATTCTTCTTGATTGTCTATTCCATATATAACAAACCATTTTTCTTGATTTCCCAATACATTATCACCATAAGTTACACCAGCAAGAGGCGAAAATGCTGCGTCATAGTATTCACCTTGTGCAATTTGAATGTTTGGATCAAACTCTTTTTTTATAGCCACAGAACCCAATGCACTTTTTACAGAAGTCATTTCAACAAACACCTCTGTAACATCAGCTTCATCAAGTGTGTCTATTCCTGAATTAATTGCGAAAGTAGCTATTATAAGTAAAATTACAATAACAACAACTAATTCTACAATCGTTACACCTAAATTGTTTTTCATTTATTTCCTCCTTATTCTAAAATTTCTAAGTTTGCAAACTTAGCCATAAGTCTCTTCATGCCCGCCTTTTCAAATTCAATATCTACTTTTAAATCATCATCTTCTGGCTCAGTTTTTGTAATAATACCTTTTCCAAATTTCTTATGGAATACTTCCGTTCCAACTTGGAATCTAGCCAAATCAACTAAAGAATTGCCTGTAACTTGTTGCAAGAAACTTTCAGCAGTTCTAAAGTTAAATGCTTTTTTTGCAGCACCGAAAGCAGGAATACCATCATAATTATATTCACTTTCTTCGGTCCATTTGCTAGCTTTTTTAATAGATCCATCAAGTAACTCTTCATCTATTTCGTCAATAAATCTAGAATTCTTTGAGTATTGCGTATTACCAAAAACAGTACGTCTTTTTGCACAAGTTAAATGCAAATATTGTCTAGCCCTTGTAATACCAACATAACAAAGTCTTCTCTCTTCTTCAACTTCATCAGGATTATCTGCACTTCTAAAGCTTGGGAATAATCCCTCTTCCATACCAACTAAAAATACATTCGGAAACTCTAGACCTTTAGCTGTATGTAAAGTCATAAGCAACACTGCATCTTCTTGCTCATCTACACTATCTAAATCTGTAACTAATGCAAGGTTTTCTAAAAAGTCTGCCAAAGTATTAGCTGCTTCTTGTTGTTCAAATTCTATTGCTATATTCAAGAACTGTCCTAAGTTCTCAATTCTTCCTTCTGCCTCATCTGTTTTTTCAGCTTCAAGCATTTCCATATAACCAGTTGTTTTCAAAACTTGTTCTATCAAGTCTGAAATTCTAAGTTCTGATGCTGCAAGAATTTCAATTGCTTTGCAAAAATCTTTAAGCGCGTTATTTGCCCTTGTTGCCACATATTTATCAGCATCTTTTGCAATTGCAAACATTGATACACCTTTCATTCTAGCCATATCCTCAACCGCATCAATGCTCGTCTTACCAATACCTCTTTTTGGTTCGTTAATAACTCTTTTAAAACTTACATCATCGCTCGAATTATTAATAAGTCTTAAGTAAGCAATAATATCTTTAATTTCTTTTCTCTCATAGAACTTTTGTCCGCCAACAACTTTATAAGGAATTCCTTCTCTCATAAATACATCTTCAAAAGCTCTTGATTGAGCATTTGTTCTATATAATATTGCAAAATCAGAATACTTAGAATACTCTTCTCTTCTTAAATAGTTTATTCTGCCGACAACATAATTTGCTTCATCATATTCATCATCTGCTTGGAATAATTTCGGTTTAGTTCCTTCTTCATTTTCTGTCCAAAGATTCTTTTCAACATTACCACTATTGTTTTTGATAACTTGGTTTGCAATGCCTAAAATATTCTTTGTAGATCTATAGTTTTGTTCAAGTTTAATAACTCTTGTATCTTTAAAGTTCTTATCAAAATTCAAAATATTTTTAATATCTGCACCTCTAAATTTATAAATACTTTGTTGATCATCACCAACAACAAATAAGTTGTGATGAACTTTTGAAAGCAACATTATAAGTAAATCTTGCGCTTTGTTAGTATCTTGATACTCATCAACCAAAACGTATTTAAATTTATCTTGGTAATATGCAAGTACATCCGGGTTTTCTTGAAATATCTTAATCGTGTGATTAATAATGTCATCAAAATCAACAGCATTATTTTTCTTCAATTTATTTTGATATCTAGTATATACTTCTGCAACTTTACTTAAACGAAAATCACTAGCATAAAGAAGTGAGTATCTTTCAGGGTCCATCATATCATTCTTCGCTCTGCCAATTTCATTAAGTAAATATTTATCTCCATAAATCTTTTCATCTAGATTTAACTCTTTAATACATTCTTTAATAACAACTTTTGTATCAGCTGTATCATATATTACAAAATCTCTTGTAAAACCTAATTTTTCAATTTCTCTTCTTAAAATTCTCACACACATTGAATGGAAAGTGCCAACCCAAATATCATTCGCTGTTTCACCAACAAGATTTTCAATACGTGTTTTCATTTCTTTCGCTGCTTTATTTGTAAAAGTGATTGCAATTATGTTCCAAGGTCTTATGCCACACTCTGCAATCAAATAAGCTATTCTATGTGTTAATACTCTAGTCTTACCACTACCCGCGCCTGCGATAACAAGTAACGGTCCATCAACATGAGTAACTGCTTCAAATTGTTCTTTATTTAAACCACTTAAAATTTCATTTGCGTCCATTTTTCTTACCTTTCTGTAAAATAATTTTGATACCTATCTCAAAGATTTTATCATAGTGAATTTAAAAATAAAAGCGAACAAAATTTAAAATTCGCGAGTGAGAGACTGTCCCCTAGTTACGAAAAAAGACAGAGGATGTGTAGTCCTCTGTCTTTTTCTTATTTGATTTTTAGAATTCTCTAGTAAGAGCGTTCTTAGGACCAAACGGACACGGAGCCGTGCATTTGAATCCAAACATACATCTCACGCAAGGAGACAATTTTTCAAGCGCTTCTTTTGCCTCGGCGCTCGTCACATTTGCCATGTACTTCTCATACTGTCCAACAGTCACTTTCATGACTTCGTACTGTGCAGCACCGCACATTCTCTCGTAAGCCTTCATGATGAAGTCTTCATATCTGCCTCTTTCATTCACATAGATGATAAGAGCCTGCGGATAGTCGCCTTCCATGGTCTTACTCTTAAGATCAGAAATCCACTCTTCCACAAGTGCCGGGTCATCTTTGATGAATTCAGGAATGAAGTACTCCTCTTTGCCTTCTTCAGGCATTTCCACAGTACAGTGAACCGTTCTGTGGCGCTGATTCTGTGCAAAGGTAGCAAGAGACATAGCCGAGTTTACGCTATAGTTTAAACCAAATTCTTCATCTCTCACAGGATGGAAGAAAGGCAGCGTAAGCCCCTTCGTTTCAGGCGAAAGTCCCCTCTCAAGCAAACCATAAGATTCGGTAGCCTCAAGGAATTCTTTCATTTCCGCCTTAATCCTTGCGTAGAAAGGAGTATCCGGTTCGGTAGCGATGAAGTGCTCCATCTCATATTTCAGATAACTCAGCTGTCTGGAGTCGATAGAATAGACCATTTTAGTCTTGGTAAACACAGTTGTAACCAGACGAGAATTTTCTTGCGCCTTTTTTACAAGGGCAAGTTTCACTTTTGCCTCGATTTGTTCAGGAGTAAGCTTAGGTTTCGCATAGAATTTGTAGAAATCATCATGGTATTTCTCAAACAAAATACCAAAGAAGATTTCTTGCCATTTGGTACGCAGTCTGTTTTCTTCAGGATCATCAATATCCAGCACGGTGTATCTGCCAGACTTTTCAGAAGTCGCGTACTTGCCCTGATTGTTCAAAATCATTGCAAGCATCTTAGAAATGCCGGTCATCGTGAAGGAATATTTTGCATGATCAAAGCCGCTGTGATGTTGGCTCTTGATACATCCTCTCGAACGTTTTGCGCTTTCTTCAGGTGTCTCGAGCATGATCGTCTCGATATCATCTTCCAAATAGCACATGCCAAATGCTTTACCGCAGAAGTCCATTACCTCATCTTTGGTAAGGGCATGGGTTTCATTTGGTTGCAAATATGGTTTTACAACTAGACTCATCTTATAACCTCCTTGTTTTACGTGCGAAAGATTATCTCTTTCATAATATGACTATTTTCGTTTTGCCTTTTGGAGTATATCATATAAAAAACGTAATTCAAATAAGTTTATAAGATAATATCAATTTTTTGCGATATTTCAGTATTTACCAGTATTTTATTACCAGTTATTTTTTGGTTATTACAATATATTTTTATGTCATCATTTTTACTTTCTGCTCTGTTATATACCGTAATAAAAAGACTTGTTTTCCCTTCATTAAGTGTAACTTCAAATTGTTCCCACTCATCCGGAATAATCGGATCAAATGAAATATATTTTCCTTCTCTTTTTATTCCTAATAAATATTCCAACGTTGCAATATAAAACCAAGAACTTGATCCCGTATACCATGTCCAACCACCGCGTCCAATCATACCTGCTGCAGAATAAATATCTGCTGCAATTACATATGGTTCAACTTTATATTTAAAAACCGCGTCTTTTGTCCTAGCATGTTCTACAGGATTTAAAATCTTGTAATACTCATACGTTCTGTTTTTATTTTTTAATATTGCGCTAGCAATCATCGCCCATATCGCGCCATGAGTATACTGTCCGCCATTTTCGCGAACACCTTCTATATAAGCTTTTATATAACCTGGCGACGGTGTTGCTTTTGAAAATGCCGGAGTCAAAAGTTTTATAATCATATTTTCTCTATCCACCAAATTTTTATCCAAACTCTCCATCGCTTGCGCAACTTTTTCTTTATCTCCAGCTCCTGATATAACCGCCCAACTTTGAGAAATCCCATCTATCTTACATTCATCATTTTCTTTAGAACCTAGCGGTGTACCATCTTTAAAGAATGCTCTTTTATACCACTTACCGTCCCATGCAACATCGTTCAGTACCATCGTTAGTTTATCAATGGTGTTTTGATATTTGATTATTTGCTCTTCTTTACATTTTTCTTTACAAACTTTCAAAAATTTATTGAGAACCTCAATCATAAAAAAGCCGAGCCAAACACTTTGTCCCTCTATCGCATTCATTCCGTCATTCCAGTCACCAGAGCCTATTGACGGAATTCCATTTTCGCCAAAATTCATACTTTTATTAATTGCTCTCACCAAGTGCATGAACAAATTTTCTTTTTCGTTTGTCGACTTTGTGTCACAGTATCGTTCTTTTTCATTTTCTTTTAAGATTTCCGCATCTAAATATGGAATTTCTTCATCTAATATCGTATTGTCTCCCGTCACTTCAACATACTTACACGTTACATATGGCAGCCACAGCAAATCATCTGTATATCTAGAACGAATGCCTTTATTGTTTTCCGGATGCCACCAATGTTGCACATCACCCTCTTTAAACTGATGCTGAGCATGATACAAAATTTGTTTCTTTGCTCTTTCTGGTTTTAAATAAATGAACATTAAAACATCTTGCAATTGATCTCTAAATCCAAACGCACCACCTGCTTGATAAAAAGACGTTCTTCCCCATAACCTGCTAATTAATGTTTGATAATGTAACCAACCATTCATCATAACATTAAGAGATTCTAACGGGGTAGTTACTTTTATTTTTCCAAATTCGTCATTCCAAAAATTTTTAATTTCTTCTAAATCTTTTTCGGCATCTATCGAAAATATCTCATCTTTTTCTTCTTTTATACCAATTCTAAAATTAATATTTTCTTCTTCATCAGGAAGCAAATTTCTTTTTACTTTCAAAAATACTTTTTTATTTTTTATAGTTTTTAAACATTCATCTTCACTATCTACAACTACGATATCATCCCTATATAATTCTCTATATGAATTTTTAACTTTTACTCCTCTAGATATCTTTCTAAAATTCAAATGTTTCTTCGTATATTCTCTATTTACTCCCAGGACTGGCTCAACGCAAAAAGTCACATTTGTTTTTGCGACTCGTTCTTGTTTATTTTTTAACCTTAAACTATATATTTTTTCTTTTCTGTTTTTAGGAACATAAATAGTTAGTATACTAACTATTTCTTCGTTTTCGAAAACGTATTCTGCAAAACCAAATCCAAACTTTATTTTATAACTTTGCAAATTATCTCGTGGCATACAACTTATTCTTTTTTCATTAACTTTTATATATAATCTTTCAGCTATTTTGTTAGTGACGATATCATTTGCCCATGTTGTAATTTTATTTTCTCTGGCATTTCCATGCCACGTGTATCCGCCGCCATCAGAAGTTACTATTGTGCCAAAATTTTCATTAGCAAGCATATGACTCCAAGGAACAGGTGTGGTACTCTCTTCTGTGTCAATCACATATGATAAGGATTCTTTTTCAAAACCTCCAAAACCATTATAATAAAGTAAATCTTTTATATTCATTCTTTCGCACCACCTTCTAATTGTTCCTCAAACGAACCTTTTGACATATCAAAATATAAATCTGCACAAGCATTAAAAAGTTTATAATCATTACTTAAAAGCTTGTTTTTGTTTAGTAAGTGAATTCCCGCATCAATATTTAAAAGATACGCCATGTTTTTTGAATATACATGCTCTCGTATTTTATTTTCAATGTACATTTCGTTTTCTGACTCATCCATTATTATTACTAAATCTATTTTCACTTTCTTAAGAGAAAAATATTCCATTACATCAATTAATTGTTTTGTATTAAACACATCTTTTATACTTTTTACTTCTGCAACTATAATAGGCAAATCACCGGAAATACTAAACTTCCACAAATTCGATTGTAAATATTCGCTTTTTGAATTATCACAATGTCCAAATATAATTTTTGATAACAGTAAATTGTATTTATTAATTTCTTTTCCATTTAATCTATAAAATCTATTTTCAATAACACTTCTAGAAACAGCAAGTTTGGATATTCTATCTTCTTCTATCGCCTTATATTTATCTATAATTTTTATAATTTCATCTTCTGATTCTGCATAACAAATATAAAAAATTATTTTTTCACTTTGTGTTGACTTTACTTTGAAATCTGCCACCAGAGCAACCGCAGGAGTAATACTATTTTCTATTTTTTCACTATATACATCTTCATCTAATATTTTAGGATTTTCTTTTGTTCTACATCTACCTATAATCTGCATTTTATCTACTATTTTTTCAAACTTTATTTTTTTCATATTCGTTGCAAACACAGAAGCATATATAACTTCTCCATTTAACAATTTTCTTTTTATCACTAATGTATTTTCATATTCACTCATTGACAAAAACATTCCGTTATATGCCGGATGAGCAATATAACTATCTTTTGAAGATAAAAGTACGTCTAAATAAAATACAACTTTCAACTCTGCCGTTTCATTTCCAGAATTCTTTATTCTTACTTCTCTTACTTCAACAGTATCTTCAGGAGAAACCATCACTTTCATGTTAGTTTCAATATCACCATCTTTTCTAAAAAATTGTGTTTGATGCGGTGCAAATCTTACTTCATATCTGTCTGGACTTTTCTTAATTGGTGCCCATGTTGCAGACCAAGATTCACCACTTTTAATATTTTTTATATATACAATATTTGATATTGCTTCTTCACTTTTATATTTCGCAATTAAAGTGTTATTTACTTTCGAATATCCCTCACCCAAATCGTTTATAAACAAATAATAGTTTTCGTTGTTTAAGATGTTCACATTTTTACTAGGTGTGTGAATAACTTTTTCTTTGCACACCCCCTCATCTAAAAACTCTAATTTTTTTACTTTATTATTCTTTTTAGCAAGAATAATATTTTGCATTGAATTTTTCTCTTTAAGCAATATGTCAGCCGCCTCTATTTCTGTATTGCCACAAAAATATTTCTTTAAAATGTTTTTATTTAATAAATTATTTATAGCAGCTAAAATCAAACCTTGATGATGTGCCATGTGCGTTTTTACCAATTCATATTTTTGATTTATAGTTCTTTGAGGAGTAAAATCTATCGATTCGTAAAAGCCATATTCTGAAAGCAAACCATATTCTTTCAAAAGTTCCAAATTAGAAAATCCTTCTTCAAAATCATTTTCTAAAGCTAAAACAGATGCATATGGCGCAACTACTAATTCATCTTCTAACCCTCTCTTCAAGCCTATCCAAGGCACTCCAAAAGCCTTGTACTGATAGTTATAATTCAAATCTTTTAGATTATATGCAGCTTCAGAAATTCCCCATGGTACTCCGTGTTTCTGTGCATATTCTTTTTGAGCATATATACAAAATTCATTAGCATTATCTATCAAAGATTTTTCATAAATAGGCATAACTATATTGGGCATCAAATATTCAAACATTGTTCCACTCCAAGATATTAAACCTTGCTTTTGTTTTAATTTAGTTGTTGTTCGCCCTAAATAAAACCAATGTTTATACGATATATCTTTTTTAGCAACTGCTATAAAACTTGCTGTTCTAGCTTCAGAAGCAATTAAATCATAATATGAGTCAACCAATTTATTTTCATTTATATTAAAACCAATCGAAAACAAATTCTTATCATAAGCGTAAAGCTTTGAAAAATCTGTGTTTTTAATTAATTCTGTTACGATGTTATATAACTCTTTAACCCTATCATTTTGTACAGTACATCTTTTTAAATATTCTTTTAACACATACATATATGCAACAAAATTACCACTATCAACCGTTGATACAAAAGGTTCTCCAAGAGGTTGTAAAGTTTTTATATTGTACCAATTTAATAAATGTCCATTCCATTTTTCTAACTTTTGTATTGTGCTACAAACTTTACTTATTTTTTCTATAGCTTCGTCGTGCGAAATAAAGCCGAAATTTTCAGCCGAAATTATCGCTAATAAACTTAACCCCATATTGGTAGAAGAAGTGTAATTTGATACCGTATTTTTCCTCTGAGCATCATAATTATCCGGCATTAAATAATTGTTTTCTGAATTTATATTTTCATCAAAAAACTTCCACGTTCTTTTTGCAATTTCTTTTAATTTTTCATTTTGTTCAGAAGTAATTTTATTATTTATCTTACCTATTGGTTTGCTAATAACAACAGCAACAAAAGGAGCCGAATACCACAAGATAAATAATAGAGTTACTTGTGCAAGTGATAATGGATTATACAATAATGTAGTAGCAATTAAAGCCAGACCGATTTCTGGACTCACAATCATCTCTTTAACATACGTTCTTAGATCATTTTTTAATAATCTTTCTGCATCATCTGCAGTCACCCACTCAAGCAAATTTTTCTTTGAAACAATTACTCTATATAACGTTACCAAAATTGCTCTAAGCTCCAGCACTGCTTTATACGGAAGGAAAATCAAATTTGTAACAGATCTAAAAAAAGTATTAAATAGTTCTTCTCGCGTTTCAAATATTTTCTTGCGCACTCCAAGTATTAACTCAGAAAATATTAATAGAATTGGCACATAAAAAAATCCAACAAAAAATAACGCTAGCAAAAATACATCTACCAAACTTCTTCTTAAATTATCTAAAATTTTATATTTAGATAATACATTTATTTTCTTATTTTTAAGCCAAGAGATTATTTGCCAATCTCCTCTTATCCATCGATGCAACCTCAAAAAATACGAATTGACTTTTGCTGGGAAACCATCTATAAATTTGACATCACTTGCAAGTCCAGCTCTTGCATAACAACTTTCTAAAAGATCATGACTTAAAACTAAATTCTCCGGAACTTCATTTTTTAAAACTTCATCGAAAACTTTTAGATTATATATTCCTTTACCAGTAAATATTGCCTCACCAAATACATCTTGATACACATTAGATTCAGCAGTCGTATAAATATCTATCCCGCCATTACCAGCATAAAGTTTTGAAAATAAAGATGCATTAGCCGACTCTAACGACAAATCTATTTTAGGTTGTATTATTCCATATCCCTTAACCACAACTCCATTTTTAACAATTGGTTTATTAAATGGATGTTCCATCGCGCCAATTAATTTTTGAGCAGACTCCATATATAAATACGTATCCGCATCTAGCGTAATTACATACTTAATTTTAGGAACATTTTTAATTGTATTTACTCTAAAGGTTCCCTCTTTTTCATTAAGCAAAAAAGAATTAAATTCTGTAATCATACCTCTTTTTCTTTCATATCCAAGAAAAGAATTTTGCGTCTTACTATAAACTCTATTTCTATATGCAAAGAAAAATATATCGCGATTATATTTCTTGTTTAATCTCGCCGCTTCTTCTATTCCAGATTTTATAACTTCTTCATCATGTTTTGCATATTCTGTTTTTTCTTCCGAGGCATCTCCAAGCAAACAAAAATATAAATTTGTTTCTATGTTATTTAAGTAATACAATTCTATATTTTTAAACATTTTCTTTACTCGTTCTGCGCTATTTAAAAGTGTAGGCACAATAACAAATGTATTTACATCGTCAGGTATATTTTTTATCCTAGGTATTTTTCTAGGTCTTATAAATCGTGCAGCCATTTTGTTTATTAATGTAACAAACACTTCCGAAATAGGAATAAATAAAACCCACCAGAAAACATCTCCTAAAATTACTGATGTTAAGAGTGTTGGAACATATATTGCACTTAAATACAAAAATAATTTAAAGCCATTTGTATTAATAAATTTCTTTAGTTTTCTTTCTTTAAAATCAAGCTTCGTCAATAATACATTTTTTAGCTCTCCGAGTAAAAACTCACTCATATCATATTTTTCATCGCCTATTAAATCGCATAATTTTTCTACCACATATATTTCGGATATCCTAGTTTTCTTTGCAATACTAACAATTTCATTTCTATATAATTCTCGTGTATCTTCATCAAGATTTTGATACATCTTTTGTTTCAACAAAATCTTTTCTAGGCAACTAATTTCTTCAAATAATTTTTTAAAATCTATTCTCAAAAGGTTCTTTAAACTCAATATGCTGTTTCCAACAGACACTCTTCGCACAGCCATTTCAAAATGTATAGACTTTATTATTTCATTTGATGTAGTACCCATTTTTAAAATTTCATTTTCTAAAACCTCTAAATATTGTGCACCTTTCTTTCCCATCTTTTTCAAAGAAAAGACTAGATGCTCCACATATGCATCTGCTTGATTTGAAAGATTTACATTCTTATATCCAGCAAATTTCTGAACAGAATTTTCTTTATTACTTATTGTTCTTTCAAGTAAACTTTCTACTTTAAATTTTTGAAGTTGTTCTATAGAAATTTTTCTCGTAACCTCACCTATATAATGTATAAGTGCAACCTGCAAAGCCATTGGAATCTCATATATTTCTCTTTGAGTTAAAGCTTTTTGAGTTTGATAAGCATCAAAAAAGCTTTGTATATTGTTACCATCTACTTTTCCATCAACATACTCCACAAAACTTTTAGCTATTTCAAAAACCCTAGCAACGCCATTAACTTTTGGTAAAGTTTTATATCTTTTTAAATTAAAAGATTCTCTCACTAAATTTGCATGTTCTTCAACAATATAATAATTATCTAAAATCCACTCCCCACTAGGCGAAAAAGGGACACCTTTATCAATACTAATCAATAGCAATTTATACGCATTTCGTATGTTTTGAAAATCTTTTTCCAACTCTTTTATCAAAAAATTTTTATCATTCTTTTTGCCTGAAACCTTATGCTCAAGAGCCAATTTCTTAGCGAAATTTTCCATAAAAAAATACTCCTAACAATTTTTAGTCTTGTTAGAAGTATTTGCAATTTATCTTTATTTTATTCTTGTGTTGGGTTTGTCATTCTTTCAAGTTCAAGAAGTTTTTCCCACTTCTCATCAACTTCTTTTTGAAGTTCTTCTATCATCCATTCATTGCCTGGAGCAAATAAATGTTTGAATCTCTTTTGTTTCTTTAACCATTCAGAAACTGGTAGTTTGTTCTTTGGTTTGTAGTTAACTACATATCTACCATCTATAATTTCATATAGTGGCCAGTAACATGTTTCAACAGCAAGTTTATTGATTTCCATCAAATCTTCTGTTTCGTATCCCCAGCCTCTTGGACATGGAGCAAGTACGTTCATAAAGCATGCACCTTTTGTATAAATAGCTTTTTCAGCTTTAGTTGTAACATCACTAAAGTTACCAATACAAGCTGTTTGAGCGATGTATGGTAAATGATGTCCAGCCATAACTTCTGTTAAATCTTTTCTTTTTTGTTGTTTACCAGGAACAGCTTTTCCTGCTGGAGAAGTTGTTGTATCAGCAAATCTTGGAGTTGCTGAAGAACGTTGGATACCTGTGTTCATGTAAGCACCATTATCGTAGCAAACATAAACCATATCGTGTCCTCTTTCCATTGCACCAGATAAAGATTGTAGACCTATATCATAAGTACCACCATCTCCACCGAAAGCAATGAATTTAGTATGTTCATCTTCTGGTAATCTTCCATTTCTCTTCATTGCATTATATGCAGCTTCAACACCTGCAACTGTCGCACCAGCGCATTCAAAAGCTGTATGAATGAAAGAATCTCTCCACGCTGTGTATGGATATATGAAAGAAGAAACTTCAAGACATCCAGTAGCAGCACCTATTACTGCATGATCTCCTTCTTTTAATGCACGAAGGATTGCATTTACAGCAACTGGAGCTCCGCATCCTGCACACATTCTGTGTCCAGCAGCCATTCTATTTGGTTTTTTAATAGCTTCTTTTAAATTGTATGCCATTTTATTTTCTCCTTTCTTAACCTTTTAATCCTAAATATCTGTATGGTGTACCTTGGATTCCATTAGCAACATCTAATTGTAAATCTCTGTACACTTTTTCGATATCATCAGTTCTAACATCTCTACCACCAACACCATAAACATAGTTTACAGCTTTAACAGATGTAATTCCCGCACCATAAAGAGCAGATGTAACTTCTGTGTAAAGTGGTCCGCCAGCACCATTTGTGCTATCGCATTTATCTAATATAGCAACAGCTTTAACATTCTTTAAAGCTTCTGCAATCTCAGCATAAGGGAATGGTCTAAATACTCTAGGTTTGATTAAACCAGCTTTAACGCCTTGTTCTCTTAATCTATCTATAGTATATTTTGCAGTTCCTGCTGTTGAGTTTAATACAACAATTGCAATCTCTGCATCTTCCATTTTATATTCTTCAATAAGACCATATTCTCTACCTGTCATTGCACTAAATTCTTTTGAAACTTCAAGAATAACATCTTTTGCTTCTCTCATAGCTTGAGCTTGTTGGAATTTGTGTTCAAACAAGTATGGTTGTAAATCTAAAGGACCCACCGCAATTGGTTCAGCTTTATTTAATAGGTAATGTGCTGGTTTGTATTCTCCTACGAAAGCTTTAACCTTATCATCTTCTTCAAGTTCAATGTTTTCAATTGAGTGAGAAGTAATAAATCCATCGTAGCAGTTCATAACAGGAAGACCTGTTCTCTCAGCTATTTTACAAGCCATGATTGCGTTATCATAAGCTTCTTGGTTTGTTTCACCATATAATTGAATCCAACCAGAATCTCTAGCACCCATAGAATCTGAATGATCGTTATGGATATTGATTGGTCCTGATACAGCTCTATTTACGCAAGACATAACGATTGGAAGTCTTAAGCTAGATGCGATATAAAGCATCTCCCACATTAAAGACAAACCGTTAGCAGATGTAGCAGTCATAACTCTAGCACCTGCAGCTGCAGCACCGATACAAGCACTCATTGCACTGTGTTCACTTTCAACTGGAACAAATTCAGTAGTAACTTGTCCGTTATTTACGAAAGTTGAAAAATATTGTGGAATCTCTGTTGAAGGAGTAATTGGGAATGCAGCAACAACGTCTGGATTAATTTGACGCATAGCATTTGCAACAGCTTCATTTCCACTTAAACGTTCTCTAATACTCATTTACATTTCCTCCTATTCCATTGTAATAGCACCGAATGGACATGCTTTCGCGCACACGCCGCATCCTTTGCAAAAATCATAATTAAAATCACCACGATTACCATTTTCATCTACAGGAATCGCACTGTCTGGACAAGTTGGAACACATAGTCCACATTGTTTGCATTTATCTGATATAAAACATGGCTTTCTTGATCTCCAGTCACCAGTATGAAATTGCTCTGAATTAGCAGCTTCACAAATAGTGCCACCCGGAGTAAGTTCTTGCCAAGTTGATTTAGCATTAATATTAGTCACTATAAAAACCTCCTAACAAATTTAAATTAAAGACCCTTAACCTCATTAAGTGATCTACGAATAGCCTCCATATTACCATCAATAACTTCAGGCTTTTTAGCAAATTTATGTTTGAATGATTCAACCATATCATTTAAGAATGCTTCATCTTCCATAATTCCACTAACCTTTACAATAGCTGCAAGCATCGGTGTATTAGGGAAATACTTTCCTAAGCAATCAATTGAAATTGTTTTTGCATCAATTGTACAAACTTTACCTTTGTACCCGTTTAATAAACCTCTTAATTCATCTGGAGATTTTGTAGAGTTAATTACTATCGCACCATCTTCTTTAAGACCTGCTGTAACATCAACAGCACCAAGCAAAGTATCGTCTACAACAACAACAAAATCAGGTTCATAAATATTACTGTGTATTGTTATAGGCTTATCGCTTATTCTGTTGTATGCAGTGATTGGTGCACCCATTCTTTCTGGGCCATACTCTGGAAATCCTTGAATATATTTTCCAGTGTTGAAAGCAGCATCAGCTAATAATAAAGAAGCTGTTTTTGCTCCTTGGCCGCCACGACCATGCCATCTAATTTCTATTAAATTGTCCATGTTCATCCTCCTTATAAACAATCTAAAGATAGTATATATTTCTATATTTTAAAAGTCAACGCGAACAAAAAAGACACCCTTAAAAATAAGAGTGTCTTTTTATCTAATCTATTTTATACATATACATTGATGTTGTTCCTTTTAATTTTGTAGCAATAGTCGCTGGATCTGAAACATCTACTAGCGTTCCACCACTATATGAATTCATTTGCGGAATATTTCCATAGTACCATGTTGTTGTATCTTTAAATGTAACACTAGTTAAATTTGTACAGTATTTGAAGCACCCTGTAGCCATTCTTGAAAGTCCAGTTCCTAACGTAGCATTAGTAAGTTTACCGCAATCCATAAATACATACGATTCCATATACGTTACACTATTTGGAACTGTAACAGTCGTAATATTGTCACAATTATAAAAAGCACTATCTTCTAACGTTGTTACTTTGTTTGGTATTGTTACTCCCGTTAATTGCGCCCCACTAAAAGCATCGTTTCCTATAGTTAATAGTCCACTTGGCAATATAACTGTTTGCAACTTGTTTCTTGCACAAGCATATGCTTCTATACGGGTAATACTACTTGGAACAGTATACGATGTATCTGTTAATCCTTGTGGCCTATATATTAAAGTTTTCATATCTTTTGTATAAATAACATTATTTACTGAACAATACGTAGTACTTGCTGAAGATACATTTACAGTTTTTACATTTTCAGCAGTCAAGAAAGTCTCAGCTTCAAATTTTGTGACAGATGCATTCACATAAATTTCCGAAAAGTTTGTTGTTCCTTCGAAAGCAAAAGCCCCCACATCATCAATATTGCTATTAACCGTAATTTTCTTTAGATTTTTAGCGTTTCTAAATGCATCTACACCAATTCTAGTAACCGTACTTGGTATAGTAAATTCTGTTTCTGTTTTTCCAGGCGCATAAAAAATCAACAAGCTTTTATTTTTATTATATAACACGCCATTTGTAGCAGAATAACTACTATTACCCGATTTCACATTGATAGTTTTTAAACTCATACAGTCTTGAAGTGCATCATAAGAAAAAGTTGTGGTTCCACTACCGATTGTTATACTTTCTAAACTGTCTGAATATGCAAATGCTATTTGGCCAACGCTTTTAACACTATCCGGTATTGTAACTTGCTTTAGGCATTCTAAACTTCTAAACGCTCCTTGACCAATTTTAGCTACGCTTTTCCCAATAGTTAAGGTTGCAACGTTAATACATTCATAAAAAGCTCCCGAGCCTAGTTCTGTAACTTTATCTGGAATTACAATACTAGTTAATCCTTCACAGCATCTAAATGCCCCCTGATCTATATACGTTAAATTCTTAGGTAGATTTAATGTATTTAACGATTCGCATTCATTAAATGCATAATATCCTATAGACATTATACTGTCTGAAAAATTAACTGTTTTTAAATTTAAGCAATCATTAAACATTTCTTTTCCGATTGTCGTAATACCATTTCCAAATGTTACAGTTGCTAAATTTTTATAATAAATGTAATATTCGTGCGAATAATAACAATCAAACCAATACGCTGTACTTGATGGATTTACTCCATCCTCAATCACAACAGCTTTAATACTTTCTCTTTGTGCATACCATGGTGTTTTATTTCCTGCCGAATATGTAGCTGTCATCCATCCAGTATATGTATTTAAAATCGAGTTGTTTTCTCCGTAAAGATATGCTTTTCCATCTGATTTAAAAACAATCGTTCCAGCATCATATCCCATTATAGCACCGCATCTATCACACTTGCTATCTTTATTCGCATCAATATGTCCCAACGCAGCTATTGTTTCTGAACTTAATGTTCCTCCACACAAAGTACATGTTTTAATAATTTTCCCTGCTGTTGTACATGTCGCATCTGTTGTGCTTGTTTTTACATCACCATTATGATGATTACTTGAATCTTTTTGTATTGTTGCTGTTTCTTTGCTACCACATCTACTACAAGTTCTCGTTTTTATTCCTGTTGTAGTACATGTTGCAGGTGTTGTAACTGTATAACCGCTCCAGTCATGATTTAATGCAGCAATTGTTTCTGTACTTAACGTTGCAGAACAGCCTGAACATGTATATGTTTTGCTTCCTTCTTTTGTACATGTTGCATCTACTATCACTTCTTTTTTCTCATTTGTTCCATGATTATTTTTATCTTTTTCGATTGTTTCCGTTCTTTTTGTTACACCACAAGATGCACATTTATATGTTTTACTTCCTTCTTTTGTACATGTTGCTGCGACTGTTGTTGAGGTTTCTCCACCAACATGATTGTTAACGTCTTTTTCTAATGTTTCTCTTTGAGTATCTCCGCATCTGCTACATGTTTTTGTTCTTTCTGCTGCCGAAGCACATGTAGGTGTGCCATTTGTTTTCCAATCTCCATAACTATGCCCCAACCCAGCACCTACAGCATATGTTTCTGTACTTTTAGCACTACATTGAAGACATTTATAATAATATCTAGCTGGCGCTACACAAGTCGCAGCACTTGCTAAATATTCATCCGATTGAATTTTTCCGCTAAAGTCATGTTCTTCCTCGCCACCCACATCTGGTTTTTCTGGAACTACCGGATTGTTAGGTAAAGGTTTTTGTTCCACATCAGCATCCATTAAAGAACCATCTATTGGGTCAATTTTGATTTGAACTTTTTCACCACCAACTGTAATTTCTGTTTGCATTTTATGTCCAACAGTATCTACTTTGGTAACATACAATTTGTCCCCATATTCATATGGTGGCCAATTAAATATCTCACCGTTTTTTGTTGTTGCATATTTTATAGGTATCATATGTCCCGTTCCTGATTCAACTTTGGTTACAGGTATATCTATTCCTATATCCGCATTTTCTTTAATAACCGTATAGCCTGGCAAAGCATTCATGCTTAAGAAATCCGCTTCACCAGAACCGCCTTTGGCAACAAAGTTATATATTTGTTCATCGCGCTTTGTCGTATCTTTTATTAAATCTGAACCATGCATATTAACAGAAGTTTTTTCAAAGAAAGTTTCAACCTCACTAAAATTATTTGAATATGTAGAATAGTTTGCTTCATCTATCATTCTAGTTGAACTTGCAAACGCAACTAGTGCTAAGATTATAATTACGACAACTGTAATCACTAGCGATAGCATCGAGATACCTTTATTATTTTTATTTAAAAATGTTCCGCGTGTGTGTTATAGCCCAACGGTTACAAGAATCTATTTTCATACTTTCCCTTCTTTACATTTATATATATGATTTAATTTCGCAAGTGTCCAAAAATGGTTGTCCCCTTTGGGCTAGTTTGCTGTCCATTTTGCAATTACTGTGATGTCTTCTGTGATTACTTCTGGAACTAGAGTTGTTGCCTCTTCTACAAGAGCTCCTGTAACCACAATATTTTTTACATAACCTTTATCATCATTGCTATCTACACTTCCATCTTTACCATACACAAACAAGATTTTATACTTACCTTCTGGCAATGTATGGTTCACTGTTGTAAATGTGTTTGAATTATTTCCACTCAAGTTTGCTATACAATCTTGATGTGTCGGCTTTGTAAAACCAGATAAATATTCTCCTGTTTCAACATTTAAAATATCGTATCCTAAATAATCACAATAACTTTCTGCATAGCTCTTCCAATCGAAAGAAATAGTACCGCCATCTGCACCAATTATAAACTCTTCGGATAACATACTAGATTGTGTACTATGATAATTGCCGTTGCTATTACCTGAAGACCATACTCCATTTGCATCTTTAGTCCACGCATAATTTGCATTTGGATTTGTAAATATAGTTAATTCTTTTTCGCCTTCTACAGCTTCATATAAATACCATCCATCAAAGGTATATCCACTTCTAGTTGGTATTGGTAAATCAGCACTTGTTGTAGCTTCTATTTCCTTCGTTGCAGTAACATCATCATTATATATCAATTTTACAACTTCCGTTCCTGCAGTCTTCCAAACAGCTATAAAGTGTTTATCTCCTTTACTTCCTGACGGAATCACCATATCTTTAACTGGTTCATCCCCTTGTTCCAATACCCAACCTCTAAATTCAAGTCCTTCTTTTGTTGGTTCTATTAAAGTAATATCGCTTGAATTTTGAGTGTATGTCGATACTTTGCCATTTGGGAATTCCATAGCATCATCTGCTGTTCCAGATTGATATGTCACATAGTAAACACCGTCTTCCGCAATGTAACATGTAATTTCTTCCGCACCAAAACTTTTTCCATCAGTGCTTACAGCATATGTTACACCACCTATTGTAATTGAATTTTCACCATATTCCACACTTCCTGCTGGCATTCTTATTTGATATACATTTTCTCTATATGCATCAAACGAGCCGTCTAAATAGAATTTATATTGCCATGTAACGCCACTCGAATCTGTTCCTTCATAAATTTTGCCTAAATACATACAAAATTCCACTAATTCAAATTCTAATTGTCCCTCAACTATTGTTATGTATTTACCATCACTCGATACTGTACCAATAGCCGCCATCACAAAACTAACATAATTATTTTTTCCATACGCAATACCATATTCTAAAGTGCTGCTGTATGATCCATCGGCATTGTATTGTTCTACTTTACCATCTGGATACATTACCGCATAACCTATAATTTCCCCATTTTCTAATTGAGCATATGGTCTATTAAATTTTATTGCCGTTTCATCGCTTTCAAGAACTATTCCCATTTCAAAAGCTTGTTCCATGTCATCCATTATAATCATAGTGCCATCATTAGAAACGGTAAATGTCTTACTCCAACTAGCAATACCTCCCGTTTGATTTTCATCAACTATAATTTGATTATATGTGTATTTCAAAGAACCGGCAGGGAAGCTTTCTACTTCATCTACGTTAAAAAAGTCATATGAACCATCTCTATAGAATTTTACACTCCCTTTCGCTCCAAAGAAAGACAACGAGTATAGTTCTCCAAATTTTAGTGCACAGTCTGAAGTTTCCAAGATTATGCCATCATACATTACTTTCATTCCATCTGGATGTATTGGAATTTTTATGCCATCCACAAGAAGGGAATGATCTTCAACAATAATTCCATTCATAGGTATTTCTATTGTATAACCATTTTCATTTAATACCGCCGAACCATCTTCATAAATTATTCCTTCTGCATAATTTGTTCCATCCGAATAAATATATGCTTGGCCATAACGGAAATCACCTTGTCTTACTCTTGTTAACGCAAATATCATTCCATTTTCTAATGTTATTGCATCTCCGCTTTCTGACACGGTAGCATTTGTAACTTCTTCATCAATAGTAATTGTTATATTATTTCCTTCCGCTACTACATTTTCACCAGATACTTGTATTCCAAATCCAAAATTTGTCCAAATTTCCGCTGAACCATCTTCGCGGAATATTATTTCTTCATAGTCACTACCAATTTCTATTCTATACGGTTGATTACATACAATTGGTGTACCTTCTAGAAGCGGTGAATCATTTTTAATCCACTTACATTCAAATAGTACAGGTACAATCGAAATTGTCTTTCCATCTGCAGATACAGAACCTATCATTTGCATAAAGTTGATTGTATTATTTGCTCCATATACCACACCATATGAAATGTGTTCCATTAGTGTAAAGTTCAAGTCATATACATCTACAGAACCGTCTGCATGCGGAACAAAATATCCCATTTCTTCTAATTCCATTACACCAACATACCACTCATCCATAAGAACAGGAGTTGCCACATCTTCTAAAATTAAGCCATATTTTATTATATTATCTTCAACATTTATTATAATTTGACAACCATCTCTAGATACTGGAATTTCCATATAATCTGTATTTCCGATAATATCATTTGGTGGTGCAATAATTGTGTTATATGTATAAGCTAAAGAGCCCACTGGCATGTTTTGTACCAATTCATCATTTTGATATACATCACAAGATCCATCTTCATACATTACAATTGACATTTTGTAATCGCCCATTGCCGCGCTATATTTTTCACCAAATCTAATTACATTTTCTTTTGCAACAAGTACTATCCCCTCTACCATAATTCTTGAGCCATCAGGATAGATTGGACATCTTAATCCATTCTCTTCAAAATAATAATCATTATACGTAATATTTTCTGCTGCCACTTCTCCAGATGAATCATTTACATATGATGTTATCGAACCATCCTCATTAAAAATAACTTTAACCGTAGCACTATTGTTGTTATAATCTATTCCAATATATTCTTGACCAATTTTAATTGTTTTTGATTCAACTTCTATTAAATTCAAACTAAATTCCGCACTCATTCCATCTTCTTCTATCAACGTTGTCAATCGACGTCCATTATCAGATATTGTTAATACAAATACAGGATCTCCTTGAATTGTTATTGTGTTTCCTTGCTTCGATATATACTCAGCAGGAATTATTGAACCTTCTTCATCTGCTAACCAAATTTCAGCAGAGCCATCTTCTCTAAATATTAAATCAATATATATTGCACCAAACTCAAGTACATATGGTTGATTATATACAACTGTACAATTTTCTAATCCAGGGTCTTCTTCTCCATTTTTACTAATTGTAGAAGTTACATATGCTGCTCTACTTGTTTCTATATAATCTCCGCTTTCTGATGCATAGTAATAAATTCTATAACTTCCTACATTAGTTCCTGTTGGTAATTCTGTGCTCCATGTACCTGTTCCGCCAACTTTATAATATACAGTACCTGTTGTTGATGTTGCGGGTGTTACTAGCACTTGAGGTTCTCCAGTATGTATTAAATCAAGCGCACCCGGAGGTGTAATTTGTCCAGGGAAACCAGTAATTGTTGCTGTTATTGGTCCCATAACTTCAGACGAATTAACGTTATCATTTCCCTCTATATAATAGTAGATATCATATCGTCCATTATCTCTAGCTGTAGGAATTGATGTACTCCAAGCTCCCGAAGTTCCAACTCTATAATATACCGTACCCAAACGTGCATATCCTGATGTTATAAGGTTTTGCCATTCACCGTTATATCTTAAATCTAAAGCTGTAGGTTCATATGAGAATGTTGCATTTGCTTTTTGGATTGTAACCTTAATAGGTCCTCTTGTTGTAGTTTTATCATAGTTATCACTTGATTCTGCATAATAATATACATAGTACTCTCCTGCATCTTTTGCTGTTGGGACAGAACTGTTATACCAATAATCTCCACTTACTTTATAACGCATACTTCCAGTTGAAGAAGATCCTGCTGTTACAAGCTCTTGATAAGATCCATTGTATGTTAAATCTATCGCTGTAGGTTGAGTTGTAATTACACCATCAGCTTTATAGATTCTAGCAACAACTGGTCCCATAACTTCTGTTTGTTCATACTCTTCTGAAGCAGATACATAGTAATAAATATTATATTCCCCCGCATTTGTTGCTTTTGGTATTGATGTGCTCCACTCACCATCTTCACCAAGCCTGTAATACATAGTTCCATAATTAACTACACTTGGTTTTAATAAAGCTTGAGCTGTACCATTGTATGTCACATTTGCACTCTTTGGAACTTCATATAATAATTTCCAGTTAGCTGTAAAGTTCTTTACTCCTGTACTTCCTGTAGGAACTACCATTGAAGTTGTTGGTGTTGTTATACCATTTCCTGTCCAACCAATAAATTCACTACCCTCTTTTGTAGGATTTCTTAATGTAAAGTCTGGTGAATATTTACTATATAACCAAACTCTTTCTGGATCAAAAGTTGCGTCATTAACACCAGAATAATAAACATTGTATACCGCAGCTACACATGTAACAACTTTACCAGTTGGCATATAACTTGGATAATAACTTTGTACATCCCCATCTAGTACTTCATCAAGAATATACCAATAACGTCCATATCCTATTCCTGGGATATAAGCTGAATCTGGTTCTGGTAATCTACCTTCTGGATGGAATGTAAATTTTGTACCATATGTTATCTTTTCAAGTCTAACGCATCCTTCAAACATTTCATATGCGTATTGACCTCTTGACCAGTTTGTTATATCCAACTCTCTTAAATTAGACATTCCTGCAAACAAGCTATTCATACGTGATACTTTAGCTGTATTCCAACCGCTTATATCAGTAAGTTTTTGCAATAACATACAATTTTCAAACATAGCATACATATCTTCTACTTTTGCAGTATTCCAATCCGCAAGACCATTAATGTGTGTTAACTTACTACAGTCTTCAAACAAATAAGCCATATTAGTAACATTAGATGTGTTCCATCCTGATACATCTAAGTTTGTTAACTTCGCATTGTTTCTAAACATAGCTTCCATGCTCGTTACTTTTGACATATCCAATTTAGCAAGATCATATTCTGTACAATTTGTAAAGTAATTAAACCAGCGCGCTGTATTAGCTGGTGCAAATTCATCTTTAACTACAACTTTCTTTATTGTTGATACTTCTGATTCCCATGGAATATTAAATCCATATTCATCTGTATTTAATTGAGATTCCTTATAAACACTACGTATCGTTGTATCTTCATATGCATCGCCATATGAATAAGTTGTCATATCTTTAACAAACACTAACGAGTCATCTGCTAATAATAATGCTTTTACTTGTGGACCATGTCCTTTTTCTAATACTGTTTTACAGTATGAACAAATAAGGTCACCTGTGTAATCTTCTGTTTGATCTACTAACTCTGTTCTTGAGTGATTGTATGCAGGTATTACAACTTCTCTTTCTTCTGAATATTCTACTTCATTTAACGTTACTGTTAAAATATATTTATATAGTCCATCCGTATCACATGTTGTTTTTGTTATTGTTTCTATTTTTCTAGACGGATATAACACTTTTGTATAATCCCCACTTAAACAATCTACAGTTACATCAGCTGTTTTATTGTCTTCTGCCCAAACAAATATAGGCTCGCCATATGTATGTCCTACAGCTTCGATATCTGATTTTTTAACATCTGTATATGTTATTTCATCAATTACAGCTGTTGCTGTATAAGTCATTTCTCCTTCTTCTGTACATGTTGGGTCTTTTGTAATTTCTGATTCAATTGTTGCTTCAGCTGTTTTTACACTTCCACAATTACATGTAAATATTGCTGTTGCTGTTGTATAATCATCAGCCCAATCAAATTCTGTTGAACCCATATGACCTGTTGGTGGAATTGTGAAATCTCTATAATCTGTGTACAACACGTTATTAACTCTTATTGACGCTGTATATCTCAACACACCTTCTGTTTCACAAAGTGCTGGAACTGGTGTTGATGTTGACATGGCAGCATTTACTGTTTGTGAGAAATCTCCGTGCGAACAAGTAACTGTTGCTTTTGCTGTTTTGTTATCTTCTGCCCAAGTGAATATTGGAGTGTTATATGAGTGTCCTAAAGGTTCTCCGTGTATTGTTTTAATATTCTTAAACTCTTTTCCTTCAAATACAGCTACAGCTGTATATACCGTTTCACTCGCTTGTGTACATGTTGCAACCTTTGTTTCTGTTATTGTTACAGTTGCATTTGTTGTTTGTTCATCACCGCAACTACATCTAAATATTGCTACTGCTTTTGTATTATTCTCATACCATTCAAACTCTGTTTCTCCATCATGTCCTTTTGGAGGAGTAACTACCGTTATTGTTTGTGTATGTGTTACACCACCAATTGTTACTGAAACTGTTACATCTTTAGAACCAGATCCTTCACAAGTTGGTTCTTTCTTAACCTCTTCACCAACAATATTTACATCTTGTCTATGTGTTTTACCACAAGAACATTCTTGTTCTGCATGTATATGACCATCTTCTGTAGATACACTAAAGTTTGGATCTCCATATTGATGTCCTTGTGGTGGAATAATATCTAAATATGTATCCACATGTGTTAAACCTTCAAATTCTGCAGTTGCTGTATATAAGTGTTCACCACTTTCTTCACAAGAAACAGGTTTTAGTTCATCAACTTTCATTCCACAAACTACAGTATCTGTTTTGTCTTTTCTGATACATTCGAAAATTGCTTTACAACTGCAATGATCTGCTGCCCAATTAAATGTTGGAGCTCCAAATTCATGACCTAAAGCTTCTCCAACTTCATATGTTTCTGTGCTCTTTTCTTCACATCTTGAACATTGGTAATAATATGTTTTTCCTGATGTACAATTTGCTTCAGCAGCTATAAATTCATCTTCTTGAATTTCTACTGTAAAATCATGTCCTAAAGCAGCAATACTCATTTCTTCTAAAACAATATCACAATCATGACAAGTTAATGTTTGTACTCCTGTTGTTGTACATTTTGGTTGAGTTTTTATTTCTGTACTAACATTTACGTGATTGTCTGGATCAACATCTGTATAGTCAAATTCTTCTTCTCCACATGCTGTACAAGTTCTTATAAACTCACCTGCTTGTATACAAGTTGCTTCCGCATAAATTTCCCAGTCTCCAAATTCATGTCCCAATGCAGCAACATCTCTAGTTTCTGTAAGTCCACATGCTGTACATTTTCTTCCTTCTTCACCTTTTGTTGTACATGTAACTGGTGTAATTTCTGTCCAATCACCAAAAGAATGTCCTGTTGCATTTACATACAAATCATCATATGTATCATTACATCTTATACATGTATATGTTGTATAACCCTTTTCTGTACATGTAGGTGCTGTAACTACAGCTTTATAGTTGTGTTCTAACGCATCTATGTAATCTTCATCTTTGGCATCTCCGCAACTTTCGCAAACATATTTAGTATATCCACCAGCAAGACATGTTGCTTCTACTACGCTATCCACTTTCCAATTATGCCCCGCTGCTGGAATTCTATTTGTTTCTTTTTCACCACAAACAACACAACTTCTTTGTTGAATTTCTGGAACTGTACATGTTCCTGCATCTAGCATTTCCCATTCACTCCAAGAATGGTCGCCCACTTCTGTGTATGAATCAACAACTACATCTTTACATTTTTCACAGGTATGTGTTGTATATCCTTTATCTTTACATGTTGCTTCTGTTACAACATCTTTATAATCATGTCCTAAAGCATCTCCAGAAATATAAGTATCTGTTCCTTTTTGACTACATCTAGAACATTTAAAATAATATTTTGCTCCTTCTGTACAAGTAGCATCACTGGCTTTGAAGTTATCATCTCCAACTTTTGCTGTATAACTATGTCCTAATGCTTTTGTACTTTCTGTTCCTAATGTAGCATTACAACCTTTACAAATTATTTTCTTGCTTCCTCCAGAAGTACATGTTGCATCTTTTTCTGTTATAGAATCTTTTCCTCCAGCATGATTACTTGAGTCAATTGATATTCTTTCAGTTTCCGTTCCTAAACATCTTTTACAAGTTTTACTTTTTTGACCTTCTTCTTTACAAGTTGCTGGTTTATCTATTTTTGTATCTCCCCAATCATGTCCTAAAGGTGTACCTGATGTATATGTATCTGTTCCTTTTGCATCACATCTTACACATTTAAAATAATATTTTGGTTGAAGTACACACGAAGCATCATTTGCAAGGTATTTATCTGTTGCCTCTTGTCCTTTAAACTCATGTCCTAAAGCTTTACCTGAAGTATATGTGTTTGTTCCTTTTTCAGAACAACCAGTACATTTGTAATAATATTTAGCTGGAGAAATACAAGTAGCCTCACTCACTAAATATGTTGCAGTCTCCGTTTTTGAAGAGAAATCATGTTGGTGCGATGGTGTATCCGGATTATTATTTGAACCACCTTGATTACCAGAATTACCTCCTTGGTTATTTGAACCGCCCTCGTTTCCCGTATTTCCACCAGGATTATTTGAGCCACCTTGATTTACATCTCCACTATTATTTTGTGATCCATTTTCACTTCCAGCACCATCTTCATTTTCAGTTCCGCCAGGATTGTTTGAACCACCTGGAGTTTCTGTATCTTCTTTATCATTTGGTTTTGCTGGAGTATTTTGGCTAGGTTTCGCTCCTATCAAAGTTCCATCTCTGTAATCAATTTCAATTGTGAAAAACTCTTCTCCAACTTTAATTGATGTTTGCATCTTTGATTCAACTGTATCATTTGGAGTTATCCATAGCTCACCATTATGCTCATATGGTGGCCATGTGAAAATTTTTCCGTTTTTAGTTGAAGCATATTTAATTGGAACCATCTTACCAGTACCCGATTCAACTTTTACTTTCGGCAAATCGATTCCTATATTCGCATCATCTTCAAGAATTGTATAATCTGGTAGTGCAGTTACATGTAAGAAGTCAGCTTCTCCTGATCCTCCTTTCGCTACGTAGTTATAGATTTGAGGATCTTGTTTTTGATTGTTTTTTAACATCTCGTCACCATGCATCTTTACAGATGTATCCTCAAAGAATGTTCCTACTTCGCTTACGTTATTCACATACGTTGAGTAATTTGCTTCTTCAACAGTTCTTGTTGACGCTGCGAATGCAATCAAAGCAAGAATGATAATTACCACAATCGTAATTACCAATGTTAACATTGAAACACCGCTGTTATTGTTTTTGATTTTCATATACTTCATCCTTTCACCTTGCAAGTGATTTATATTGAAATCATTGTCACACAAAGAAAAAGCGATGTAAACACGCGCGCACGCGTATATATAATTTAAGTAATAATACTGTAACAAAGTACCTAAAATATGCTTACGGAAGCCACTTTCACGGTTTATTATTACATCATCTCATCACATATATTAAATTTTCATTATATATGTATTACAGTAGCATTAATTTGACTGTAATATATGAGCAATAAATTTTACACATTGTGCTTCCGTAAGAGGAATAGTTATAAACATAAAAAAGACACCCTAAATAAGAGTGTCTTTTTATTTGTTCTATGCTGCTTAAATTAATCATAATATTCAACCGTTTCTACATTTTCAGTTAATATATAATCTTTTAACGCAGTTGGGACTTTTAAATAATATCTTTTCCCACCACTTGCTACATCATCGTTCATGCGCCTTATACCTATTAATTTATCTTTTTCTCTGTTGCATTTGCTGTAAACCATTCGTAGAATTCTTGTGATACTGATTGTGGTGTGTCTCCAAAGTCAATATATTTTGATGCTTCTGAATACCAATAATTGTCTTCATACTTATTATCCCAATCAAGTAATGTTCCATCATGGTTTTCGTGATAATCAATAAGAATAGCATATCCTTTAGGGGAATTATCCGTAACCTTGTAAATTCTTATACCATTACAAACCAATCCTTCTGTCGTTTGAAAATCAACCATTTGTTCTATATCTTTTGTATAATTAATCTCCTCGTTCCATGTCCAAACACCACTTAACTCATAAACTATAAATCCATATTCTTTAGTTTCATCAATTACATCTGTATATGCTACATCTGCAAAGTCTGATGTTTTTATTGTTGGTGTTGTCTCTCCTGTTGTATTGTATTCTGACTCTAGCCATTTTGCCCATGTCATTCCTTTTTCAGCTCTTAATTCACCTACTGGTATATATACATAATTTGTTGTACTTGATGGCTTTGTTATTTCAACACGTTTTGTTCCTGTTACCACGTATGTTTCTGTAAATGTTGTTACCGCTGATATTTGTGAATCAGCATCGTATTCTACATAGTTTGTTCCATTATGTTTTGCTATGTGTCTTGATGTCTTTCCATCTAATTTGTTTAAGTATGCTGCAAGGTATACTGCGTTTTCTAATGTATCTTCTGACGAATTATATATTGTCCAAATTTCTACAGTGTCACCTTTTACACCATTACTTTCTAAATATTTTTCTGTTTCAAAATCATACACAATCCAAGTTGAATATGTTTTCTCAATATTTTCTAATTTAATATCTCCAGGTTCTGTACTTATTACATTACCGTCATCATCTTTTGTGATTTTCCATTGTGACCAATATGTATTTCCATACGTTACTGGATATTTATTTCTAGTATAACTTTGCTCGTATGTAACATCTTCATATGTTCCGGGCGTGTATGTTGTATTTGATTCAAATTTACCATACTTAACGGCAATCATTTCAGGAAGCTTTGTTTCTGGAATTTCATCCGGTGTTGGTTCTGGTTCGTCTTCTAAAGGCGGAACTTCTCCACCTAAGTTTCCTGTATCAGGGTCGTATGTAATTTCCGCATCTGGATCACTTATTGTAACATCACCTAACCCTGGAACTTCTTGTTTACCCAAGTATGTTAAATACCCTGGATTTGATGGACCTTCGTCAATGTGAGCGTAGATATAGTCAGCCGGATTCACAGTATAATCTAAACGATTATCTACAAAAGCAGTACCTGCTCCACCGACAAGTTTATAACAGTATCCAAAAATCATCTCGTTCGCTTTACAGTAGTCTTCTCCAGCTTTGCAATCTTCATCAGATACATTATCAACAGTCCATTTTTCTGATACATATATTTTTTCTAAAGATCTACAAGAATCAAACATTCTTCCCATATTTACTACCGATGATGTATCAAAAGATGATAGGTTTAATTCTTTTAAATTTTCATTGTCATAAAACATGTAGTACATTTTAGTTACTTTTGATGTATTCCATTTAGTTAAATCAATGTTTTTCAAACTTCTACAACTACTAAATACTGCTCCCATATTTGTAACATTGGATGTATCCCAATTCGACACATCTATTTCTTCTAATGATTCACAATTACAGAATAAATAATCAAAGTCAGTTACTTTGCTTACATTCCATTCACTTACATCAATATTAATTAAATCATAACATCCTTGGAACATTGCAAGCATATTTGTAACTTTTGATGTGTCCCAATTTGATACATCTATTTCGGTTAGCGATTCAGCATGATTAAAGACATATCCCATGTCTGTAACTTTACTTACATCCCAATTACCTACATCAATATCAGTTAATTTAAAACAATTTTGGAACATAGTTCTTATTGTTGTAACATTGCTAGTATTCCAATTAGATACATCTATTTCTAAAATAGATTGATTGTTGTTAAACATATGTGACATATCTGTAACATTACTCATATTCCAATTAGACACATTAATATTTTGTAAAGATTGTGCATATACAAACATAGCTTTCGTTGTTGTAGCTCTGCTTAAATCAAATATTTCCCCACCATTAAACGAAGTCATATTTACAAAAGCATCTCCTCTTTCAGCGGTCCTCATACCAAATGCAACAAACGAATCTGGATTTGCATATACTTTTCCACTGCCGTTTCCAGCAAGTGTTAGTTTGTATGTGCCATTTCCTAATCCGTCATCTTCTATATATGCTGTTACCGGTCCAATATTGTCGCTTGCACCTTTTGAAATTTGTGATGCATCCCATTGATCTACTACTGTTTTTCCAGTTGTATTATATGAATCTGCAATTGTGATACTTGAAATTTGATTTCTATTAATTGTAGTTCCGCCTTGTGAATACCATGTTGAGTTAGCAGCTAGAACAGGTTCATTTTTCATATCGATATCTGTTAAGTATCCTGGATTAGATGAGCCCTCGTCGATGCGAGCATAGATGTAATCTTTATAATTTGTTGAATAGTCTACACGTGTTATTGCATATGCTGTACCTGCACCACCAGTTAATTTATTACAATTCCAAAACATATTATATTTACTTCCTGTTACAGGTATACTGTCTAGTGAATATGTTTCATCAGACAAGTTACTTAAATCCCACTTTTCTGAAACATATATTTTTTTCAATTCAGTACACTCAAAAAACATTTGACCAGCATTTGTTACATGAGAAGTATCAAAAGATGAAAGATCTAACTCTTCAACTTTATTTGAATTGTCAAACATTCTAAAAAATGTTGTGACAGACGAAGTATCCCAGCCACTAAAATCATATTCTGTGATATTTATACAATCTGCAAACATAAGAGTCATATCCATAACATTAGATACGTTCCATTTACTTAGATCAAGTTTTGTTAAACTTGAACATCCCATAAACATAGCATGCATATCTTTACATGCTGACGTATTCCAATTTTCAACTTCTAATTTTGTAATTTTTCCTTTTAAGCTATTAAAATCTAACGCAAACATTTTCTTAAATGTTTGTACTTTGCTAGTATCCCAAGCCGTATATGTTTTTCCATTTAAAGTAACTGTCTTTGGTGCAACATCCAATTCTATCATTTCATCACATTCTGCAAACATATACGACATATCTACAGCGCTTGAAGTATTCCAATTACCTACACCAATAGTTGTAAGTGCATCACACTCTGCAAACATATATGACATATTTATAACTTTTGAAGTGTCCCAATTAGCTACGTTAATATTTTTAAGCTTATTACATTCAACAAATATATATGACATGTCCTTAACATTTGAAGTATTCCAATTACCTACACCAATACTTGTAAGAGCATCACAATCTGCAAACATATATGTCATACTAGTAACTTTTGAAGTATCCCAATTAGTCACATCAATACTTGCAAGTTCATTACACTCTGCAAACATATACGACATATCTATAACATTTGAAGTATTCCAATTACCTACACCAATAATTGTAAGTTTATTACACTCTGAAAACATAAATGTCATAGCTGCAACATTTGAAGTGTTCCAATTTTCTACATTAATACTTGTAAGCTTATTACATTCAGCAAACATACCCGACATGTTCATGACTTTTGAAGTATCCCAATTACTTGTATTAATACTTTCTAAAACTCTTGCGTATAAAACCGCACCTTCTAAAGTAAGAGCTCTACTTGTATCAAACATTTCTGCACCATTTAATGCGGTCATATTTATAAATGCGTCTCCACTTTGCTCAGTTTTCATACCAAACACATAACTCGAATCCGGATTTGCATATACCTTACCACTACCATTTCCAACAAGTGTTAATTTGTATGTACCTTTTCCTAATCCATCATCTTCTATATATGCTGTTACTGGACCAATATCATCATTCACACCAGTTGAACTTGCTGAAGCATCCCATTGATCTACTATTGTTTTTCCTGCCACTTCATATGTATCTGCAATTGTTATACTTGATATTTGATTTCTATTTATAGTTGTTCCACCTTGTGAATACCATGTTGAATTTGGCGCCAACATTGGTTCTTCTTTCATTGAAATATGTGTTAAATACCCTGGATTTGATGGACCTTCGTCGATGTGAGCATAAATTGTATCAACTGTATTTGTCGAATAGTCTAGATGTGTTGTTGCATATGCTGTACCTGCTCCACCGACAAGTTTATAACAACTTACAAAAATTTCTCCATTATTCTTAAACACTTTACCATCTGCAGTTATAAATATTTCATCTAATAATTGTTCAATGCTCCATTTGTCTGATACATATATTTTTTCTAAATTAATAGAATTACAGAAAATTCTTCCCATATTAACAACCGCTGCGGTATCAAAAGATGATAAATCTATTTCAGTTAATGCATCACATAAACTAAACATATAATACATTTGTGTTACACTCGATACATCCCAATTGCTTACATCAATATTTTCTAAGTTAGAACAATTACTAAACATAGCTCCCATATTTGTAACTTTTGATGTATCCCAATCAGATACATCTATTTCTACTAGGGATTCACAATTTGTAAACAAATATCCCATATCTGTAACTTTTGATGTGTCAAAATCACTTATATCAACATTTGTTAATTTAATACAACTTTGAAACATTGCCATCATATTTGTAACTTTTGATGTATTAAAACCAGAAGTGTCTATTTCTATTAACGATCTACAGCCGTTAAACAAATATCCCATATCTGTAACTTTTGATGTGTCAAAATTACTTATATCAACATTTGTTAATTTAATACAGTTTTGAAACATTGCTCTCATATTCGTAAGATTTGAGGTGTTCCAGTTTGACAAATCAATTTCTGTTAAAGATTCATTGCCACCAAACATTTGTCTTGTGCTTATAACATTACTTACATTCCATTCATTAATCTCTATACTTTCTAAAGATTTTGCATATGTAAACATTCCAAGAAATGTTGTTGCTCTACTTGTGTCAAGTATTTCTTCTCCATCAAAAGATGTCATATTTATAAATGCATCTCCACTTTGTGATGTTTTCATACCAAATACCATACTTGAATCAGGATTTGCATATACTTTTCCTGTACCGTTTCCTGCAATTGTTAATTTATATGTGCCGTTTCCTAAGCCGTCATCTTCAACATATGCTGTTACAGGGCCCACATTATCACACTTTCCTTGTGAACTTGTAGATGCGTCCCATTGATCTACTATTGTTTTTCCTGCCACTTCATATGTATCTGCAATTGTAATGCTAGATATTTGGTTTCTATTTATTATTGTTCCACCTTGATCAAACCAGGTTATGTTTGGCGCTAGTATTACTTCCATTTGACTTGTAATATATGTTGCTTCCGTATTATTAGGAATTGCTGTAGGTGTATATTGAACACCATTTTCTGCATTATACCAATATCCATCCGCAACTAATATGTATTCATTTGACGGAACCGGTAAATAACAATTCGTTCCCAAAAAGCTAAAACCTTTTCCTAAATTTACTCTTTCTAAATATTTCATTCCTTCGAACATATTTGTCATCGTAGTTACGCTTGATGTATCGAACCTTCCTAAATCTAAGACTTTTAATTTTGTATTTTGGAACATAGATGTCATATTAGTAACTTTCGAAGTATTCCATTTTAACGGAGCTTTTATTTCAGGTATATCTATTTTATTTAAAATATACGCATTAAGGCGAACTACATCTGTAGTATTTATATTTCCATCAAAATTAATATCCGCTATTTTTTTATCTAATTCCACATTAGTTAGAAGAGCTCTTCTTAACATCTCCCTATCCATCGAACCTATTACACCATCAGAATCTAGGTCGCCTATTAATTGTGTTTCTACAGTAAGAGTTGTAAAACCTGAATCAGCAAACATATAACTCATGTCTGTTACATTTTCTGTATCAAAATCATTTAATCCAATAATTATGGCTGATTGACTTATTCCTCCCGTTCCATTAAACATATAACTCATGTTTGTTACTAAAGATGTATCCCAATTACTAATATCAATTTTTAGGTTTGTAGCACCATACCCCGCATTTTTAAACATAGCGGTCATGTTTTTTATATTTGATGTATCCCATGAGCTTAAATCTAACTCTATATTAGTAGAAAATCTTCCTACATTTTCGAACATATAAGATGCTGATTCTAAACTAGAGACATTCCACGTACTTATATCCCCAATACTCCATGTTTCACTATAAATTCCGGTTCCTCTAAACATCTCAAAAGCAGTTTTTAGCTTACTTGTATTCCACGCAACATATTTGCTGCCATCCGAATTTATTATTTCTTTTTTGCTCAAGTCACCAATAGTCCAATTTTCAGCTAAACCACCTGTTTGGAAAAACATATCCGCTGCGCCAGTTAAACTTGATGTGTCCCACGTATCTAATCCTCTTATTTCAAATTTTTTTGCTACATTACCACAACAATTAAACATCGCCGTTGTAATTTCAACATTTTTTGTATTCCATCCACTAATGTCTATAAACACTTCTTTTGAGTTATAGCCCGCAAGATCAAACGTACTAATCATCGAAGTAACATTTTCTGTATTCCATCCACTTGCATGTATAGTTAATTTTTGAGCGTCATATCCCGTATAAAAAAACATGTTTGTCAAACTATTAACATTACTTGTATCTAATTTTCTTAAATCCATGGTCTCTACTTTACGCAAATCTCTAAACCAATTTTGCACAACAAGTGGACTTATTTCATCCTCAACATATACACTCTTAATTTCGTCCTTTTTACCATGCCATAAATATGTTTGAGAAACTCCTGTATTGTTCTCAAAATTTTCATACAAAGCAGTTACTGTTCTTCCTCTATATTGACTACCTTCTACAATTGTATCCGCATTCTTATAAAATCTAAGTGACTTATCATCATCTGAATATACAGCAACTGCACCTGTACAAGGTATTACTTCACTAGATAATTCTTCTCCACACGCGCTACATGTTGTCCATCTTCTTCCGTCTGTTGTTGATGTCGGTGCTGTGTAATGTTCTTCTTCCTCACCCACATGATTTGTTTTGTCTACATCACCATTTGCATACGTATAACTATCCGGTGTAGCTGATGCTTTTGCTGAAGCATCACATACAGAACATTTAAAATAATATTCTGCTGCTGCTATACATGTTGCTTTTGTTTTTAAATATTTTTCTGTCGCTGTCTTACTTGTGAAGTTGTGTCCTTTCGCTGCTATTTTTTCAGTATCTAGTATTGTCTTACAAAGTGAACATTTTGAAATAATTGAACCTTCACTTGTACATGTTGCATTAACTGTTTCTTTTAATGTTGTTCCTCCTGTGTGATTACTTAGATCTTTTTCAAGTTTATCTGTTTCTTTTATTTTACAGCTACTACATGTTCTTTCTTTTACTCCTTCTGTTACGCAGTTGGCAGGAGTTGTTATTGTGTAATCTCCCCAAGAATGTCCTAATGCATCTATGTTTTCTGTCTTTAAAGTTTTATTACAAGCAGTGCATCTTTCTACTTGTGTTCCTACTGTTGTACATGTTGGATCTTTTGTTGTTTCTACTTTTATGTTTCCAGCATGATTATTTGGATCTTTATCTAAATTGTTTGTTCTAAATACCACATTACAAGTTTTACACTTTATTTCTTCTATACCAGCAGTTGAACAACTCGCAACCACTTTCATTTCTGAGATTTCACCACCTATGTGGTTTGCGGAATTTTTAGGTATCGTCACAATTTCACTATTATTACATCTTGAACAAACTCTCTTTTTTGATCCAGCACCGCCACAGTTACCTTCTGTTACTACAACAAATTCTCCATAACTATGATCTAGTGGATTGCCCCAGTTATATGTGTTTGTTCCTTTTTCTTCACAGTATAAACATTTGTAATAATATTTTTCAGATGTAGTACATGTTGCTTCTGCATAGAAGTACTCCGCAGTTGCTTCTTTAGCACTAAAGTCATGTTCGTGCCCTTCTTCAGAAGGTTCATCATAATCTGGTTCTGGAGTTTCTGTTTCTTCAATGACCTTATCTATGATTGAACCCCATTCTGGATCTAGCTCGATTTCAAAGTCTTTACCACCAACAGATATGTTCGTCTGCATTTTATGATCAACTGTATCTGTTTCTGTTATATAAAGTTTTCCACCATATTCGTATGGCGGCCAAATAAAGATTTCTCCTGTCTTTGTTGTTACATATTTAACAGCAACCATTCTTCCTGTACCAGATTCTATTTTCATTTCTGGTAAATCCATTCCAATTTCAGCAGATTCTTGGATTATTGTATAATCCGGCACTTTGCTCATTATAAGAAAGTCTTTTTCTTTTTGTCCGCCTTTCGCTATGTAATTATATATTTGTTCGTCTCTCTTTTTGTTATTAACTAACATACTTGAGCCTTGGATATCCACCGATGCATTATCAAATGCATATCCAACCTCACTTAAGTTATTTACAAATTTTGAGTAATCCGTGTTATCCATTACATCACCCGAGCTGCCAAATGCAACTAAGGCAAGTATTAATATAACCACTATTGTGATTACTACTGTTATCATTGAGACTCCGCGATTCTTTTTCATATACTTCATCCTTCCGCTTTCGCTAATGCGTTTTATCTTGAGTTTATTGTCACACAAACAATCTTGCTTGTAAACGCGCGCGCACGCGTGTATATGTATATAAGAAAGATTTACTAAAATTTTCATTCAAAATCTACTTACGGAAGGCTTTTTTATATTTTTTGCCTTCATATACTTGCCTATAAATATTAAATTTTGGTTATCTTTATATTTCAAAGTAATTAAAATTTAGAAATACCTTTGTAACAATCTTCCAAATACTTACTTCCGTAAACTTCTAATCCGCTAGTTATTCACAAATTACGGTTTTAGGCTTCCTTTTGCTAACTTTTAAATTTTTTCAAACTATATTTGACAATATAGAAATTTATACATATAATTCGAGTCGTACAACGTACATAAAAAAGAGATTTTTATATACTATAATGTAAGCTTTTCTTTTCATAGAAAGGAGGATTTCTTTGAAAATAGAAAAATTAAATGAAAATAAGATAAAATTTACAATTACTATAGATGATTTAACGGCTAGAAATATTGATTTATACTCATTTGTATACAATTCACCAGAATCTCAAGACTTGTTTTGGGATATGATGAATGAGGCTGAACGTGAATATGGTTTTAATGTGGATGATTCTATGATTTACGTTGAAACAGCTACAGCAGGTAGCGAAAGCTTCACGCTTACAGTTACTAAGACAAATGAAAAACCACTTTTAAAAGTAAATAAAGAAAAGGTGCTTGCACCAAAAGAAAATGTGAAATTAAAAAGAAAGAAAATGCCATACTTTATAAAAAATGGCATCTTCAAATTTGAATCTTTCGATGATTTGTGTGCTTTTTGCAAAGTTGCTAACACCAAAGCCATTGTAGATACAAAATTATATTCATATAATGATAATTACTTTTTAAAAGCCGGTATCATGCCGACAACTTCAATTTTAGAGTATGCCCAAATTTCAAAAGATCCAGATTTATTAAGCGCTAAACTAGATGAGTATGGAAAAATGATTATTGATTGTAATGTAATTGAACTCATTACTAAACATTTTAATAAACCAAAAAGAAAACCTAGAGCAAACTAGCTCTAGGTTTTTTTAGTTTTTAAAACGGGGACGCCCCTTGTTATTAAAAATTTTACAACAAGGGGCGTCCCCATTTTAAATTTAATATAAATTTTTAAATTCATAAGAAAATTCTTCATCTTCTGAAATATTAAATTCAATATATTTACTATTAAATATCATATTTGTACCGTTCGATTCATCTATTTGATCATTACCGATTTGAATCATCTTGATTCCATCTATAATCTCAAAGTTTGTTGATATTCCTTTTTCTATTACAAAGATATTTTTATCTAATCCTTTTTCTAATGATGTAATTGTTTCTTTAAATAATTCTTTTTCTTTAGCATCTTTAAAGTCGTTCATTCTAGCATTTAATAAAACAAATACATTTTTATTAGTTGAATTTAATATATCTTCTTGAAGATTAATCCATTGTGTATAATCCGTTTTTCTTATACCTTCATTTGACATATCTATTGAAATAAAGGTTGCGTTTTCCACATCTTCACAATGATATTTTCCTACGCTGATAACTTTTTGATCATATGTTGTTTTTATATCTTTTAAAGAAACTATAGCATCTGCTTCTTCATTGATTGTTTCTTCAAATTTATTTTTGATTAGCTTTGCTAATAATGTACTTTGATTTTCTATTTCTTCATAAAATACTATCTTGGTAGCTTTTTCACCACTTCCAATTATATCTCCCGCAAACATTTCTTCAAATGTTTGCGCCTCTGGCAAAATATTAATTGTGAATGTGTTTTTTACTTTTCCTTTTTTTACTGTTATTTGTGATTCTCCAGATTCACCACTTGCGGTAATTACACCATCTTCAATCGTTACTTCTGCTCCATCTATTTCCCATTTCAAAGTATCAAAATCTACTTTTTTAGGATTGTAATATTTATCATATCCTTTTACTTCAATTTTTGTACTTTCACCAACTCTAAGCTCTGTATTTTCTACATTAACTAAAAGTTCAGAAAGTGATGACGTTTTTGATGTATTAAATATTCCAATTGCATTTGTAACTAAACGTTGTGTACCACCACTTACTTTATTTATAGTTTCAATAAAGTCATTACCTAAACGTCTTGCAACCATTGTGGTTGAACCACCGCCATCTAAGTTCATAGCTGTGTATATTTCTTTTTCTTTTAGAAATTCTGCAAGTTCCGTTTGCGTCATTCCTATACTACTTTCCATTCTTCCATCTACTGTTATCAAATATAATGTTTCTTCATCTTCAGATAAACCAATCGCTGTTCTTGGATGTGATCCTGTAATATTCGCTGAAAATTTTTCTGGTACTTCACCATCAACTAATAACATTGCTCCTCCAGAGACTGCCATTTCTATTTCATCTATATCTAATTCTAAGTCGATGTTTAATTTTACTTTATTACCTTTTGAAAAAATTTCTTTCATTCGCTCTGCAGTTTCACCGATTGTAGATACAACATAACCTTTGCTCGGTATTTCTACTGGTTCTCCATTATCACGTATTTCTGTTACTTTTCCATTCTTTACAACCATCTCTGTTAGCGGGATTCCGTTATCTACATTTCCTATAGAATACTCACCCCACTCTGGTGTATAAATTACTGGATAAATATAGTTTGATGAAACTTTATTATATTCACCAATAGCAAAAACTTCATCATTTTTTGTATTTTCAATTGTTATTTTATTATGAAAATAATCAAACCACGCGTTATCTTTTTCATCTAATACAAAAGTTGCAAAAGTATCTTTTATTTCGTTTTCATAGTATGTCGATGTTAAGAAATCTCCATCTGATATTGATAGACCTATTGTATTTCCTTTTTTAGATGTTCCATTAAAGAAGTCACCATTTATCGCAGCAATAGCTTTGTTTTTGTTTGCCATTTGCGATACAGTTTGAAAAGTCATAAGTCCATTTTCAGAATTCATTAACTTAACACTTGTGTTTTTATCTTTCAAATCAACTTCAACAATATTTATAGCAAGCCAGCCTTTGTCAGTAAATCTGTCATAACTTTTTAAAGTTACACCTGAAGAAATGATTTCACTCTTTTCTTTTTCATATAACTTTTCTAAAGCAAAAACTGATGAAAATCCATTTAGCATTATCGCGCAAGCTATAAGTGCAAAAATTTTCTTTTTCACTTGTGCCTCATCCTCTCTATTTACTATCTTTGCTCCACCCTTTAATTGTTGAACGTTCTATCGCACCAAAAATACTCGCTTTTATGCGAGGTATTTTTTTAGAAAGTTCTATAACAAGATTTTTAAAAAATTCTCGTTCAGTTTTTCCATCTGCTTCACATGTTTTTTTCATAGCAGTTATATTATTTCTATTTACGAATCCACTTATTTGTTTTTCTTCTAAGTAAATCATTGGCCTAATTACCGTAATTTCACTTCTTGATAAATATGTAACTGGCGCAAATGTAGTCATATTTCCTTCATAAAACAAATTCATAAGTAATGTTTCTATTACATCATCTTTATGATGTCCCAACGCAAGTTTGTTACACCCGTGTTCTCTTGCTACAGAATTTAATGCTCCGCGTCTCATATTTGCACAAAGCGAACATGGATTTTTTTCTTTTCTTACATCAAAGACAATTTCTTTTATATTTGTTTTTTCAACTACATATTCAATTTCATTTTCAGCACATAATTTTTCAAGCATTGGAATATCAAAAGTATTTGAACCCGGATCGATAGTAATTGCAAGTATTTCAAAATGTTTAGGATAAAAAATTTGTAGATTTTTCAATGCTAAAAGTAAAGTAATACTATCTTTACCGCCAGAAAGTGCTACTGCAATTTTATCTCCTTCTTCGATCATTTGATATTCTTCAACGGCTTTTCTAAGTCCACTTAAAATTTCTCTCATTTTAAAATCCTATCTAAATCTAATTTCTTCTATTCTTTCATATGTGCCCATATCATAATTTACTACATATGGTGCTGTTAAATCTTTATATGCTTTTAATCCAGTAGCTCCAGTTTTTTCTTCAATTTTTTTAATTGAATCCCCTGAACCGCCAACGATTAAATAATATCCTGTTCCATAATTAACGTCTCCACTTCCTATTACTACATTAGTAGAATCTGAAAGTGCAATTCCAGTACGTGCAGATCTATCTGTTACCGCATATGTAAGCAATGTTCTTATTGTATCATTGTCTTCCATTTTGTCTGCCTCTGTAACAGCTGTTATCGAATCATCAATCATGTCACTAGAATTGCTAAGTGCAACAGCTGAAAGAATAATTATTACTATAATAGTAATAACAATTGAAATCATTGAAACACCTTTATTATTTTTCAACATCTTTATTTTCCTTCTTTCTTTTTAATTTTTTCTTTATAACTACACCAATTCCAATAATCACTGCTAATACAGCAACACCTATTGATGCTATTATTCCTATCTTTTTAGGTGTAGGTTCTGGTTCTGGAACACCATATAAACAAACGATTGGATCCATACCAATCATGTTTTCAGTTTGTATTTGCACACAATCACCCCTCTTATTTTTTCATTTCAATTATATTTCAAAACATTATTTTTGTAAATGTTTCTATAGCTTGTAATATGCAATTTTTCAAGCATCTATTGATTACAAATAAAAACTAATATAAAATCAAATTATAAAATAAAAGGAGATTTTTATGTTTAAAAAATTCAAAAAAATCGGCGAATTAACTTTATTAAAAAAATATAAAGAAGAACAATATGTAGAACACAGATTAATTGATTTATTCTGGGAAACAACATTAAATTGTAATGCAAAATGCAAGCATTGTGGCAGTAGTTGCAAATATGATGCTTATCCAGATGAATTAACAACTGATGAAATTAAAAACGCTTTCAAACAAATTGCAAATGATATGGATGCAACAAAAATTTTAATAAATGTAACTGGCGGCGAACCTCTTGTAAGAAAAGATTTGTTTGAAGTTATGAAATACGCTAAGTCTCTTGGATTTGAATGGGGTATGACAACTAACGGTATCTTATTAGATGATGAAAATATACAAAAATGTAAAGAAGCTGGCATGTGCACTATTTCAATAAGTATCGATGGATTAAAAGATACACATGATGAATTTAGAGGTGTGCCTGGTTCTTACGAAAAAATAATTGAGAATATTAAAAAATTGAAAGCAGCAAGCTTTGTAGATCATATACAAGTTACCACTGTATTTAATAAAAGTAATATTGATCAATTAGAATCTCTTTATCCAATAATGAAAGATTTAAAATTAGATTCTTGGAGACTTGCTTCAATTGACCCAATAGGCAGAGCAAATGAACATACAGATTTAATGCTAAACAAAGAAGATTTCACCAAATTATTTAATTTTATTAAAGAAAAGAATAAACTTAATGAATTAAAACTATCCTATGGTTGCCCAAGTTTCTTAGGATTAGATTATGAAAAAGAAGTACGCGGGCACTATTTTTTCTGTAGAACAGGAATAAATGTTGCAAGTATTTTATACAACGGCGATTTATTTGTTTGCCCTAATGTACCTAGAGTTGCTTCTTTAATACAAGGAAATATTAAAACAGATAATTTTAAAGATGTATGGGATAACAAATATAAAGAGTTTAGAACTTCAACACGTACTTCATGTACCGAATGTGAAAAATGCGCATATTGGGATTATTGCTTAGGCGGTTCGTTCCACACATGGAACTTTGAAGAAAATGTACAAAACAAATGTGTTTATAAAATATTGAAAGGAGAATAATTATGAAAAATAAGATTTTAAAAATAATCGGCGCTATCTCTGCATTCTTTCTTTCTGTTTTGGGTTTAACTGGTTGCAGAGGTAATATGCAAGCTTTATATGGTGTGCCACCTGGAATACAACAAGATCTATATGGAGTTCCTGCACCAACTCAAAAATATGAACAAGAAGAAATTGATGAAAAAATTAAAGAAAGTTTAGAATCATCAATGTCAGAAGAAGTCGACCCTACTTCAGAACTTTAATAATTATTTTACAAGGCAAATCTATTTTAGAATCCACAAAATAGATTTGCCTTATATTAAATTTTTATAAAAAATACAAAATTATTGTTGCAAAATAATATAAATGATGTTATACTTTTCACTTGTAACCGGGGTGTGGCTCAGTTGGTAGAGCGCGTGGTTTGGGACCATGAGGTCGCACGTTCGAACCGTGTCACCCCGACCAAAAAAGAGATGAATTTGATTCATCTCTTTTTTATTTCGTATTAAATTCATATAAAAAGAAAGCGCCCCCGCATAAGCTAACGCTTAATACGGGGGCTTTTGTACTTACCAAAGTTTAAACAGTTTGAAGATCAGATATAGCACAGAAGACATCATTAAGCATACCAAAATCAGCACTGTAGCACCAACCGGAACAGTAAAATAGCTGATTGATGCAAAGCTTTTTTCAGATACGCCCTTGATAATTACCTGATTTTCCGTGTCCAGCAGCTGCTGGAAATAATTGGAGTCGAAAGTAAAGTATTTCTCTCCATCCTCGTAGTTTACTCGTACTTCGTGCTCTTTGACATTTCCCTTAGGATCAATCTCAAGCACGTCCACCAGGACACTCGTATTTTTCATGTTAGTACGCTCCACCAGCAGCTGGTTATCCTTTACTACTGTGGTTGCCGTCTGGAATGCAGGCAGCCAGCCAGCTAACGCGAAAGTTACGACGAACACGATGCTTGCTACGATTACACGGAACCGAGATTTATTGGTTTGTACATTATAGGTAGTCATCTTGACACACCCTCCTTGGCTATACGCCACAAAATAGGATTAAATCCAATTACTATTATACCATATTTACATAATATTTACAACGTGTTTTCCTTTTTGTTCCAGTTGTTATATAATAAAAAACCTGCTGAAAAGCAGGTTTTTTATATTTTTTATTCTTCATCTATATCTACTTCATGTTCTTGTTCATATACTTCTATAGCTTCTTTTGTTTGTTCTCCAGTGGGTACACCATTTTGCGCACCTCTATGTTTAACTTTCATACTTGAAGCCATTACTGCATATTTAACAGCTTCTCTTAGTTTTGCACCTCTTGCCAAAGCTCCAACCAATCCACCATTAAACGTGTCTCCAGCGCCTGTAGAATCTATACATTGAGTTTCATAAGGTTTTTGTTTTCTTATTCTACCATCTTCATTGAAGATAACACCTTTGTCTCCTACTGTGGCAATAATATTAGGACATTTTTTTACTAAACTTTCAATCATTTTTAATCTTATATTTCTTGGAGTGTTTTTAAATTCTTCTTTTATTTGGCTTAATTCTTTACCTTGCATATATCCAATTAAAGCAAATGCTTCTTCTTCATTTGGTGTTAAATATGTTGCTTTCTTTAATAATTCAGCCATATCTTCAACTAATATTCCCGATTTTTCTTGCGGTGTTGGATCTATTACAAGTTGTTTACCATGTTCTGCACAATATTCTATTACAAATTTTACAGTTTCTGCAGGCATTTTCATTTGAATAGCAACAATATCTGCTTCACTTAATAAATCTAAGTCAATCATTTCTGGAGTTAATTGTTTTACACAATCACCATATCCAAACATATTATTTTCGCCTTTATTGTTTACTAAAATTACTCTTCCGTCTGTTGTATGATTTTCTAGATTTCTTACGCCAGAGTGATTTAATCCTACTCTTTCCATTTCCTCTCTTACTTTAGCAGCAGATTCATCATCTCCAATGCATCCAATAAAAGCAACTTCAGCTTCTGGATTTTGTAGTTTTATTGCTCTTGCTTGGTTAAATCCTTTTCCTCCAAGAACTCTCGCAGTGCTTTCTATTTCATTTACAGATTCACTTGTAAATGTTTCTGGGAAATCACCTTTTAATTGGTGTGTTGTATCCATATTTGCACTACCTATAACTACTATCTTTGCCATAAAAACTCCTCCTTAATATTTATCCTAAACATTTATAAAATGCTTTATGTCAGAATTTATATTGCATGGTGTTTTTTACCCCACCTCTTTTATTATACCATTTTTTGTAAATTTTGTCAAAAAAGACGCCTATTTGTGGCGTCTTTCTCTTATTTTTGTTCCATTACAAGTTTTAATTCTTCATTTCTTTTTACTTTGTTTGTAGTTGTTTTTATCAAAGGTACATCTGTAATTGTTAAACCTTTGATATATTTGTATTTTGGTAAAGTCTTATTAACTTCTTTTACTTTATCCCATAATATTTCATGTAGCTTTTCTTCATCTACATCACCATAATTTTCTTTAACAGCATCTTTGTTATAAACAACCTTAACACATACCATTAAATCATTTTCATCTTCTTCATCTGGTTTTCCGTAAACAAAAACTTCTTCTACTCCAGGAATTTTTCCTACTAAAAATTCAAGTTCATCTGGGAATACTTTCTTACCGTTCTTTAATACGATAACATCTTTCTTTCTTCCTGTAATTGTGATAAATCCTTTTTTATCAATTTTTGCAAGGTCTCCTGTATGGAACCAACCGTCTTTTAATACCGCATCGGTTGCTTCTTTATCTTCATAATATCCAAGCATTACTGAAGGTCCTTTTACGCAAAGTTCTCCAATTCCATTTTCGTCTTGATCTACAATTTTTATTTCAACGTGCTCCATTGGAACTCCAATTGTTCCATTTTTTTTCTTATAAATATTTTCTGCAGCCACAACAGGAGATGTTTCTGTTAAACCATATCCTTGTTCAACTGTAATTCCTAAACCTTCAATATTTTCAGCAGTTTCTTTTGCAAGTGGTGCGCCTCCTGAAATTATTAGACGAAGTTCTCCTCCAAGTTCTGAAAGAACATCTTTGAATACTTTTCTTCTAATATCTATTTTGCATTTCATTAATGCTCCACTAATTTTCTTTCCAACTGCAAATACTTTTTCTTTTCCTTTTTTCTTTACACCAACTAAAATTCCTTGATATAGCTTTTCAATAAGTAATGGTACACCAACAAATACAGATACTTTATATTCTTTAAAGTTATCTTTTAAATATCTTAGTCCATCTGTAAATACTGTTTTAATACCATTTGAAAGCATTACAAGTTGACCAACAGAACCGAAAATATGATGATATGGTAAAAATGCAATATTAGTATCTGTACTCTTTAAACCTTCTATTTCAAGCATATCCCAAACATTAACTGCAATTCCTTCTTGAGAAAGCATTACAGCTTTTGACTTTGATGTTGTTCCAGAAGTAAATAATAATACACTCATTTTTTTACCATCAACTTTATAGCTTGTGTATTCTTTCTTTTCTTTTTTGTGTTCTGTTTTCATTAAAGAACGCATACTAATTGAATTAATCTTTTTCTTTAATTCTTTTACTTCCTCTGTTTCTTCTGTTGGTCTTGTACCATCCATACAGATAAAAGTTTCAACAAAAGTATTTCCTCTTTCTTTAATTTCTTTTATAAGCTCTAAGTATTTATCATCAAAAACAAGTGTTGTTGCTTTACTTCTAATCAATGAATCTTCTAACTCACCAATTTGTAAATCTTTATCTAGAGGAACAGAAACCATTCCTCCCATTAAATTTGCAACATGGGCAACTATCCATTCATATCTATTTCTACCCATTACAGCAACTCTTGAATCTGGTCTAATCTTCATTGAATATAATGAAGCTCCAAAATTATTTATATCTTCTAATAGATTTTTATAAGTAATATTTTCATACTCGACTTTTTTATCCTTTTTATGCTTTATAGTGAAAGCTATATTACTTTTATATAGTCTTAATGAGTTATACATCATTTCTTTTACATTTTTAAATACCGGTATCCCTGATTTTGTTTTTTCCATAAGACTCCTCCGTTCTTAGTCTGGTTGTATTCTATCACAGAATACGCTCTTTTCAAAATTTTTACGCAATTATCACTTAAAATAGTCCAAATTTGAACTAATCAGTCAAATTGACATAATTTAGAAATTAGTGTATAATATTATCGTTAGCTTAATCTCTATAAAAATACAGGGGATTGTTAACGACCGTTCCTATATTCACAATCTTTAGCACAAACAAGGAGGACTATCATGTCTAGAACAAGCGGAAGTTACAATGTATCATCTGGTTACAACAGCGGCGATGCTGCCCAGGCCTATGAAGAACGTGAGCGCGAGCTCATACTCCAGAAGCTATTTACACCCAATAAAGTTGATCATGGCGAAATGCCTCTGCTGGAAACCAAAATGCCCGAGGGCGATATTTCAAAATTCGCCGTTTCTAAAAAAGAAGGCTTCATGTGGCTCACCGAAGACCTCATGCAGCTCGGTGCACAGGCCCCTGTGGGTCGGTTCGTCATTGAGAACTGGCCTAACATCAAGGTAGGCGATGTCCTGCCTAATGGCGCGACGGTGCTCAGCGTGGGAACTATTACCCTACCTGAAGATTTCGTACCGTATAAACCTTAATTTAACTAACCACCCCGGAACCGTATGGAACCGGGGTGTTCCTTTTTTGTTATTTTCACTTATAATTTCATTTATTTATATACTTTAAAATCTTTATTCAAACTCTTTTCTTTAATTGCTTTTTAGATTTCATAATGATATACTGAGCGGGCTATTAAATGATTAGGAGGTAGAACGTATATGGCTAATGTCAAAAACGGAAGTAGCAACAAACGGGTAAAAAAAGTTATTCTTTCAATTGCTGTGTTGGCCATTCTGGTCGTTGTCTTAAAAATTCTAGACATTCCCGTCGTGGAAACACTTTTTCCTTCCCTTGGAGGAGACACGCAGCAGACAGAACAAAATCCAACTCAGCAACCTACACAAATTGTCGAAACCCCAGAGGGTACACTTATCATGACCATGATTGAATGTGGTCAAGCAGATAGTTTCTTATTCCAACAGGAAAATTTTGTAGCTTTAGTTGACTGCGGCACCCGGTCTACAGGTGATGATGTGGTTGAATATCTAAAGAGTATTGGTATAACCAAGATTGACCTTCTCTTTGGTACTCACCCACATGATGATCACATGGGTGGAATGTATGACGTAATCACAAATTTTGAGATAGGAAAAATTATTATTCCTAAAATTAAGGTCGGCGAAGTCACGACCAACTGGTATTTAAAACTCGTCGAAGAAATTAAAAACAAGAATCATACTGTTGAATATCCCACAGTAAACACTGTATATACTCTTGGCGATGCCACTATGACAGTCCTAGGACCACTTTCAGAACCTGACGATAATCTAAACAATTACTCAATCGTAATGAAAGTTACCTATGGAAATATGGATGTCCTTATGACTGGCGATGCCGAAAAAGAAGTCGAAGCAGAGATTATTGCATCCGGTGTAAATCTCGATGCCGAAATTCTTAAAGTTGGACATCATGGCAGTAACACTTCTTCGACTGAAGCTTTTTTGGATGCAATTGCTCCCGACTATGCACTCATTTCTTGTAAGGTCGGAAACAAACATGATCATCCTACCGCAGAAACAATGGAAAAACTCAAAGAAAGAAACATTGAAGTTTACCGGACCGATGAATCTGGAACGGTTATCTTAACTATCACAGCAAACGACGTAACATTCAACACCGACCCCGACGACTATAAGAGCGGGATAGAACTTGCAGGAGGTTCTTGATATGGAAGGATATGAAAAAACTACTCCTTCGTCTGAAGATATGATTGAGAGCTATGCAGCTGTAGACCGTATCGAAGGCGATTTGGTGATTCTAGAAATAGAATCATACAGCATTACCCAAAACTCGGAAGTTCCTTTTTCTCAGCGCAGAACTTTTATGGCAGATGTGCCTAAATTCACTATGCTTACCGTTGCTGAATCTGTCCATGAAGGCGATCTTTTTGTGGTAAAACACTGCCCTGAAGAAGTTCGTCCTATTAGACCAGCACCGGAAGAAAAAGCCCGACGCATTGCATTTTTAATGAGTCTCGTATAGACAATATTTATTCTTATTATCCCTCGGTTTTGTGCCGAGGGATTTTCTTATAAAAAAAGAAGTGAACTATTCTAGTCCACTTCTTTTTACTTATTTTAAATCACTATATTTTAACTTAACTACTGCATAATCTCCTATTGCATGTGGCACAGTAACTACGGTGCAAATATTTTCTGGTGTAAAATACATTTTTCTACTGATTTCAAAAACTTCAGATTTTAATACATCATCATCTAAATCTTTCTTTATGTACTTTTCTACACCATCTACGCCTTCATATTCTGCTTTATCCGATTTTAATAATTTAATAAATTCATCTTCATTTTCTACTATACTTGAAGCATCAAGTAAATTTCCTGTTAATAAATCTACGTTTACAGTAAGTATAAAATTATTTGGATGCGCCGCACCATCTACATTTACATTGCCTGTAAACACAATACTTATAATCTGATTTCCTTCTAATGAAATCTCATAATTATATTGAGCCAATGTGATTTTACCATTAGCAGAATATGTTTCTAATTCTTTTACAATAGCATTTTGAATTATTGAATTAGCAAAAGTTATATCATCACTTTCAGCTTCTGCTTGTTTTAATTGAGGTATTTTAATTGATATTTCATCAGAAAATAAATAAGTCAATTCTTCAATTTTATATCTAAATTGCTTACCTTCTGTTGAAATCATGGCTATATATTCTCCATCTTGAGTTAAAATTTTGCTTTTAAATATTAAATCATTATCTACAATTTGTTCAGAATTACTTTCTAAATTTTCATTTTCAGATTCTCCAGAGTTTTTATCTCTTTTCAATACAAAAACTCCCACAACTAAGCCTATTACAACTATTATTGCAATTAGTCCAATAATGATTTTTTTCTTCATTCGTACATCCCTCCGATAAAAATATTTTACACAAAGCTTCCATATATTTCAACTTTCAAATTTTTTACAGAGGGGACGCCCCTTGTTATTAAAAATTTTGACAATAAGGAGCGTCCCCTTTGTAAAAAATTATTGTAAACCAGTAAAATTTATTATATAATCACCTAGAAAAGATAGTGTTTTCAACCAATCCACTACAATTAAAGGGAGGTAAAACCATGCACAGAAAACCTACGGACATCACAGAAATACGTAACGTCAGAAAGGCACTCCGAAACCTGCAGAAGAAAATCGATGGCTTCCTCGATTTAGCTGAATCTACTCCTGCAAGAGATGCCAACAAACACATTTCGGCGGCAATCCGCAATTTTTCCAACTACACAGACTCCGACGACTATGAAGTTCTGCGTGATTACAGCGCCAACAGCTCTACTGGCCTGATTTTTCAATACTTTGACAGCGATTTTGAAAAGCTTCTTCATAAGCGGACTTTCACATTGGAAGAAGTTTTCAGATTCGGCCAGGCAGTTCTGAGCACCAGCGCACTTGTCAATGCAGAGCTTGACTATATTGACCGTGAACTTCTGTAAAAACATTCATGCTCGTCATATTCGAAACTGAACAAATTTAGAAACCCCATAGTATTGTGCTATGGGGTTTTACGTTAAAAGAACTACCAAAATTAATTGGTAGTTCTTTATTATTATCTTGCTTCTTCTATATATTGTTTGATTTTTTCTAAAATCATTTCTGCGTTTTCCATAGTGTCTGCTTCACCTTTAATTGTTAAATTTGGACCAGTATTAGAAGCTCTAACTAATCCCCAGCCGTGACCAATAATAACTCTAGCACCATCTATATCAATTACTTCGTAACCTTCAGCTTTAAATCTATTTTTAACTTCTTCTACGATTCTTGCTTTTGATTCATCTGTAACTTTATAAATTACTTCTGGTGTGCTTGGATATTTAGGAAAACCATCTAGTAATTCAGACATTTGTTTATCTGTATTAGATAATATTCTAAGCATTCTTGCTCCAGCATACATAGCATCATCATATCCATAATGTTCATCATTAAAATAGATGTGTCCTGCATATTCACCTGTAAAAATTAAGTTTTCTTTTCTTAATTGTGCTTTAATTAGAGAACTACCAACTTTGCAGAATTCTGGAACGCCACCAAGTTTAGCAATTTCTTCATATAAACCTTGAGTACATTTAACATCGATAATACCTTTTGATCCAGGATATTTTGGCATTAAATCTCTCCAGATAATTGCCATGAATTCATCACCAAAGTAAATTTTACCTTTTTCATCAAAGCAAATAACTCTATCGGCATCTCCATCAAAACCTAAACCAATATCACATTTGTTATCTACAACAAATTTTTCAAAGTCTAGCATATTTTTTTCTTGTGATGGGTCTGGATGATGAATTGGAAAATCTCCGTTTGATTCACAACAAACCGGTAAAACTTCACAACCAAGTTTAGTGAAAATTTCTTCAGCAAATAAAGAACCTACTCCACTACCACAATCAACTGCTACTTTTAGTTTTCTATCTCCTAACTTAACTTTATCTACAACATAATTAATATAAGCATCTCTTAAAGAAATTTCTTCTACATTTCCTGGTATTTCAGAAGTTTCAAACTCACCTTTTTCAATAAATTCTCTTAAAGCTTGAATTTCATCACCATAAATTGTATCTGCACCAAGACCACAAATTTTAAATCCATTATATTCTTTTGGATTGTGGCTAGCTGTAATCATTATAGAAGGTTTATTATTTAAATATTCTCTAGCAAAGTATGTCATTGGTGTAACACAAAAACCAATATATACAACATTCATACCTGTAGAAGTAATACCTTCTATTAATGCATCTCTTAATACTTCATGAGAAAGACGATTATCATGACCAACAATAATTTTAGTCTCTCCTTCTTTTTTCATTAATGATGCAAAACCCGCACCTATTGCGCGTGCAGTATCAGCATCTATCTCTGTTGGATAAATACCTCTAATGTCATACACACGGAAAATATTTTTTGCAATTTCCATAAAAAAATCCTCCTTCGTAAGCAGGGACAGCCCTTGTTTTAAAAATCTTCCAACGCATCCGAGAAAATTTTTAAAACAAAGACTGTCCCTATTCTTAAACTTTCTCTATATATCTAAGTTTGTAACTAGATGAGCATTTTGTTCTATAAACTCACGTCTTGGTCCAACATCATCACCCATTAGTACAGTAAATATTTGATCTGCTTTAGCAGCATCAGCTAATTCTACTTTTACTAAAATTCTAGTTTCAGGATTCATAGTTGTTTCCCAAAGTTGGTCTGGATTCATTTCTCCAAGACCTTTATAACGTTGAATAGTAGTATTTTCTTTACCACCAATTTCTTCTAACTTCTTAGCAAGTTCTTCATCGCTATAACAATAAATGTCTTCTTTTAAACCTTTTTTAGTAATCTTGTATAGCGGTGGTTGAGCCGCATAAATCTTACCTTGTTCTAGAAGTGGTCTCATATATCTAAAGAAGAATGTAAGAAGAAGTGTTCTAATGTGAGCACCATCGACATCGGCATCGGCCATCATAATAATTTTTCCATATCTGATTTTTGATATATCAAAATCACTTCCGATACCAGCACCAATTGCTGTGATAACAGGTAATAATTTTTCGTTGTTATAAATCTTATCAATTCTAGTTTTTTCAACGTTAAGCATTTTACCCCACATCGCAAGGATAGCTTGGAATCTTCTATCTCTTCCTTGCTTTGCACTACCACCAGCAGAGTCTCCTTCGACTAGATATAGTTCGCATTCTTCAGGATTCTTTGAAGAACAGTCTGCAAGTTTACCTGGTAGAGAATTACTCTCTAACGCTGTTTTTCTTCTAGCTAAATCTCTAGCTTTTCTAGCTGCTTCTCTAGCTCTTGAAGCTGTAATACATTTTTCAAGAATAGCTTTTGCAACTGTTGGATTTTCTTCCAAATATGCAGCAAGCTTTTCATTCATTATACTTGAAACAACACCGGCAACATTACTATTACCAAGTTTTGTTTTTGTTTGTCCTTCGAATTGAGGCTCAGAAACTTTAACACTTACAACCGCTGTCATACCTTCTCTAATATCTTCACCTTGTAAGTTGCCATCTTTATCTTTTAAAATATTATACTTTCTAGCATAATCATTAAAACATTTTGTAAGTGAACGTTTGAAACCTTCTAAGTGAGTTCCACCTTCATGTGTATTAATATTATTAACAAATGAATATGAATTTTCACTATATGCTGTAGTATATTGAATAGCAATTTCTACAGGTACATCTGTACCGCCTTCAATATAAATAGGCTTCTTGTGTAAAGCTTCTTTATTTTTATTTAAGAACTCAACAAAAGATGTAAGACCGCCTTCATAACAGAACTCTTGTAAAATAGGTTCTTCAGGTCTCATATCATTAAATACGATTTTTAAACCTTTATTTAAGAAAGCCATTTCTCTTAATCTTTGTGTTAATGTATCATTTTCAAAATCTAATGTTTCAAAAATTGTATCGTCTGCTAAGAAAGTAACTTTAGTACCAGTCTTTTTAGTATCTCCAATTCTTTCTAGCTTAGAAACAGTCTTACCTCTTTCGTATCTTTGTTTATAAATGCCTTCTCCATTAGAAACTTCAACTTCAAGCCATGTAGAAAGAGCATTAACAACAGAGGCACCAACACCGTGTAGACCACCAGATACTTTGTATCCGCCGCCACCGAATTTACCACCAGCATGAAGTACAGTATAAACAACTTCAACTGTAGGAATTCCCATCTTCGGATGTATACCTATTGGCACACCTCTACCATTATCTATAATTGTTGCTGTATTATCTTTATTTAAAATAATTTGAATCTCATTACAATATCCAGCTAACGCTTCATCAACTGAGTTATCAACTATTTCATATACCAAGTGATGTAATCCTCTAACTGAAACTGTACCAATGTACATACCAGGTCTTTTTCTAACAGCTTCTAATCCTTCTAAGACTTGGATACTTTCGGCACCATATGAATTCGTTACTTTTTCTTCCTTACCCATTCGATTCTTTCCCTTCTTGCTTTAATGATTAGTTCATCTAGCATTTATTCTATAAAATATTCATATACATTTTCTTGTGACAATCTCTTTCTAAGTGTAGAAATTGCAACATTAGTAAACACAAAGCGTTCTTTACCATCTTTTTCAACCACAATTACAGATTGATCTTTTGGATTATTACGTTCTTTGTATCTGTTAATTATACGAAGATTATTTCTATTTTGAATTAATTGTTCAACATCTAAAATAGCAATGATATCTTCTCTATTTAAAATTTCATTATTTCCAATATGTATATAAATAATCTCCACGTCCTTTATACAAATCGAGTTTTTTATAAAATTATTCCACTCGTCCGCTATTTATTTTATACAACTTTATTTCCTTTGTCAAACTTTCTATATTTCTTAGAATGTTTGCATCCGTACACGTTATAAGCACTTGAAAGCCTGAAATTTTCTTGAAAATTTGACTGATTCTTTCTAAATCTAACTCAGAAGTAATATCATCCAAAAGTAAAATTGGATTCTCATTTATTTCTTCTCTTATAATTTCAAGCTCGGCAAATTTTAGTGCTAAAATTGCTGTACGATGTTGACCTTGTGAACCATATAAATTTAATTCTTTTCCATTAACTAAAAGTTCAAAATCATCTCTATGAATTCCTGAAGTTGTATAACCTCTATATAAATCATTTCTTAAATTTTGCTTTAGTAAATTTGTATATTCTTCTTTTGATTTAAAACTTGTTATATATTTAATCACCAAATTTTCTTTTGAATTAGTCAAACTTGGCGAGATGTTTTCGATATATTTTTGAAGCTTACTAATATACTCTACTCTATATTCATAAATTTTTTCTGCTGCTTCTGCAAGTTGTTCATCCCAAACTTCAATAGTTTCAACTCTTTGCGACTTAATTACACTGTTTCTATTTTCTAAAATTTTATTATATTTTCCTAAGACATGTGCATAATTAGGTCTTAATTGACTTATCAAAATATCTAAAAACTTTCTTCTAGACGCTGGCGATTCTTTCAAAACAACTGTATCATCAGGAGAAAATAAAACTAAATTTAAATTTCCTAAAAGTTCACTATTTCTATTAACTCTTATTTCATTTAATTTAATTTGCTTCTTTTCTTTTTTGTTTAAAGTAATTTCTATACTTTGCTCTCTACTATTTTTTTCAAAATCTACTTTAATCTTAGCTGTTTCATTTTCAAATTTAATCATTTCTGCATCTTTGTGAGTTCTAAAAGATCTTCCAAACGCACAAAAATACAGTGCTTCAAGTATATTTGTTTTACCTTGAGCATTATTTCCATAAAAAACATTTATATTTTCTTCTAAATTAATCTCTTGTGTTTCATAATTTCTAAAATTCTCTAATGCAATTTTATTAATTCTCATTTTTTTCTCCAATAGGACGGCTTTTTACAGCCGTCCATTTGTAAAACTTTTATTCTTTAAGTCTAACTGGAAGTACCATATATGTATATTTGTTATCTACAAGTGGTCTTATTACACATGGTGAAATTGCACTTCCAAAGTCTAAATAAACTTCGTCATCTTCAATAACTTTTAAAGCATCTATTAAATATTTGTGATTAAATCCTATTTCTAATTCTTTACCAGTTGTTTCAACAAGCACTTCTTCTTTTGCATCACCAACTTGTGATGTACAAGAAATGATAATACTTCCTAAGCTAACAAAAATCTTAATAGGATATTTCTTTTCTTTTTCAGCTGCTGACATTGAGAAAATAGCAGCTCTTTCTATTGCGCTTTGAAGAGCATTCTTATTTACTTTAATTCTTGTTTCTTTTTCTACAGGAATTACACTATTGTAATTTAAGAAGTCTCCTTCTAATAATCTAGAAACGATTCTACAATTTTGTATTTCAAATAAAGCTTGGTTTTTAGAAACGCTAATTGTTAATACATCGTCTATATCTTGTAAATTTTTAACTATTTCATTTAAATACTTACCAGGAACAATTGCACTAAAGTTTCCTACATTTGGTCCCATTGGTAATTTACGAAGTGCAAGTCTAAATCCATCAACTGCAACAACTTTTAATTCATCATCTGCTACTTCAATTAAACAACCTGTGAAAATTGGTCTGTTTTCTTCCACGCTAACTGCAAAGATTGTTTTCTTTATCATTTCTTTTAAAGCACCTTGAGATACTGAAATTGATTTTTCAACATCTATATTAGGAAGCATTGGAAATTCGAAATGATTCATAGTAGAAAGTTTATAAACAGATCCTTCACATTCTATAACTAATAAATTCTTATCATTTACTTCTAAAGATATCTTTTCATCAGGTAACTTTCTAATAATTTCACTAAACATTCTACAATCAACAACTGTAGCTCCATCTTCAATTGTTTCTACATCTTCTAATGTATATTCCATTCCAATATCTAAATCATTTGTAACAAATAATACGTTATTTCTCTTAACACTAATGTAGATTCCTTCTAGTATAGGAGTTGTTGTTCTTCCTACGGAAGTACGGCTTACAGAATTTAATGCAAGTAGTAATTTTCCTTTTTCACAAATAAATTTCATAAATAATACCTCAACTTTCTTTCTATATAATAAATAATGTATTTTCTTTAGTAAAAAGTTCGTTTAAAAATTTTTGTCTTTTTATATATTAAATATAATAAATTTAGTAGTAGTAGTAGTAATGTATGTTAGTAATGTGGAAAAGTGGTCAAAACCCTTGTTCCGTAAGTAAAAAACCATGTGGATAATTTGTAAAATTTCAACATGAATAATTCACAGTAACTAACACGAAAATGTGAATAGTTGATTACTAACAAAATTTCTACAAACTTTTCACAACTTGATGTGAATATCTCTTCTAATTCTTGTCTAAGAATATTTTTAAAGTTTTTGTAATTTTTTTCAAAACTTACTAACTAGCATTAAATAAATAAAATGAGTTATTAACATTTATCAACAAGATGTGGATAACTATTTCCGTAAGGTTTGCGAGTGTTAGTTGATAATCATTTTTCTAATATTATCTACAATTGTTCTTGTATTTGGGTCTTGCTTAACTGCTGTTTCAATTTTATTAATTGCATAAATAACTGTTGTATGATCTCTTCCTCCAAAAGCCTTTCCTATTTCAACTAATGGTTGTCCAGTTAATTGTTTTGCTAAGTACATTGCAATTTGTCTTGGAAAAGCAATGTCACTTGAACGTCTTTGAATTTTGAAATCATTTTGATCTATATTATAGTATTTAGCTACTACACTTTGAATATAATCTATAGTAATAACTTTTTCTTTAGAATGATGTAAATCATTTAAAGCTCTTTCTGCAAGTTGCATTGTTATAGGAGTATTTGTTAATGATGCCATTGCAACTATCTTATTTAATGTTCCTTCAAGTTCACGAATGTTTGATTCAACTTTGTTAGCTATTGCTGATAAAATTTCTTCATCTATATCTATATGATCAACAGCAATCTTCTTTCTAAGGATTGCATATCTTGTTTCATAGTCAGGTTTACTGATGTCTGCGATAAGTCCCCATTCAAATCTAGATTTCAATCTTTCTTCTAATGGATTTAAATCTTTTGGAGGTCTATCACTTGAAATAACGATTTGTTTATTATTTTCGTATAATTCATTAAAAGTATGGAAAAATTCTTCTTGGCTTCTTTCTTTTCCACTAATAAATTGAATATCATCTACTAATAATACATCGATATTTCTATATTTAGCTCTAAACTCTTCATTTTTATTAGATTGAATTGAGAAGACTAATTCATTAGTAAACTTCTCCCCTGTTATATATAAAACTTTCGCTTGTCTATTTTTTGTTAACACGTAATTTCCAACAGCTTGCATAAGGTGAGTTTTACCTAATCCTACTCCACCATATAAGAAAAGTGGATTGTAAGCCATACCAGGACTTTCAGCAGTAGCAAGTGCCGCAGCATGAGCAAGTTCATTACTTTTACCTATTACATATGAGTCGAAAGTATATTTAGGATTCAAAATACCATTTGTAGGTTTTGGCATATTTTGAACAGGACTTTCTTCTTCTACACTTTTTATTTCAGTAGGTATTTCTTCACCTTCTAAAATAATAGTCATATTTAAATCATGATTAGTTACCATATGTAATGCTTCTTTTAATAGTTCAGAAAAACGTGAAATAATACTTTCTTTAATACTAATATTAGGAACTTTAAACACTACATTGGAATCATCAAGGAAACAAATTTCCATTCTATTAATCCATGCGTTAAAAGCTAAGTCTGTAACTTCTTCTTTTATAAGCTCTTTCGCCGTAGCCCAAACGTTGTTTTTATCTTCCATGATTTCCTCCTAACAAAATTTACAAAGTTATTAACATTTTACTCACAAATGTGAATAAATTTGTGGATAAATTGTAAAAAATCTTGCAAAGTGGCTATTTCCCCAACAAAATCAATGTGAACAATTCGTGAATTTAAAAAACCGCTATAAATCAAGCTTTTAAAAATAAATGCAATTTTCTCATGCTTTTTTATGCGAACACTCATTCATAAAACACTACTTTTTGTTATGTTGACAATACATAATTTTTATTATGTATATATAACCGCTAAATGCTTATATTTCAATGCTCCACAGAGTTATCCACATTATATCTTTTAATGTGGATAAATGCAAGAAATTATCTTAAAAAACCGAATTTCTTATTTCCGTAAACTTTGTAATATTACATATGTATTTTACATAATTTTATATAACTTAGCTTTATGCACAATGTGGATTTTTAATGTGCATAATTTTTAACATTTTGTCGAATTAAGACGTAAAATTATTAATTAAAATTTTATTACTGTTAATAAGTTATTTTTATTAATAATGTTAAATAAATCTTTTTTAGATATATTTTTCTATTATATTTCAGAATATGAAATTACTTTCTTGTGCACATCTCTCCTATTTCTTATTCATTTAGTACATATATTTGTAAAAATCTCCCCTATTTTCTAAAAAAGGTTGACAAAATGATTCTATTTATTGTAGAATATCACTGCTATAAAGTTTTGGATAATAATATAAAAATAGATCAAAACAAAATCGGGAGGTGCAAAATAGCAATGAAAAGAACATTTCAACCAAAAAATAGACAAGAGAAAAAAGAACATGGTTTTAGAAAAAGAATGAGCACAGCAAATGGTAGAAAAGTATTAAAAAGAAGAATGTTAAAAGGCAGAAGCAAACTTTCTGCATAGTTTGATATCGAGAAATCATGTATAGTATGGCCCTTAAAGGGCCTTTTTTCTTATGTTTTAATTTAAAATCACATGGAAATACTGTGAAAATAAACGAAAAGAGGCGAGAAAATGCTAACTTTAAAGAAAAGTTCAGAGTTTCAAGATGTATTTAAATCTGGAAAATGGTCTAGTTCAGATACATTAGTAATATATAGTAAAAAAATTAATTCAGAAGTAAATAAAGTTGGCGTTGCAGTAAGCAAAAAAATAGGTAAGAGTGTAGTAAGAAATAGACTAAAACGCCTGGCACGAGAAGCTTACAGGCTTAATGAAGAAAAGCTTCAAAAAGGCTTTAACATAGTAATTGTTTATAAAAACAGTGTTAATCCAGAAGAATTGAACTTTGAAAAAGTAGAAAAAGAATTGTGTAAATGTTTAAAAAAAGCCGGCATTTTTAAAGAAAATGTTGATTAATAAATAGGAGGATGTGTAGATGATACAGGCATTAGCTAGTTTATTTGGTTATTTAATGAATTTTATATGTGGATTAGTTTCAAACTATGGTTTGGCAATTATCATATTTACTATATTAGTTAAATTATTATTAATTCCACTAACAATAAAACAACAAAAATCATTACAACAATCACAAAAGATGCAACCATTAATGCAAGAACTACAAAGAAAGTATGGTAATGATCAACAAAAACTTGCAGAAGAATATCAAAAATTATTAAAAGAAAATAATACATCAATGCTTGGTAGCACTGGATGTGCAGGATGTTTGATAAGTTTAATTCAAATACCAATTTTATTTTCTTTGTTCTATATGATGCAAAGTCCATTAACTCATATTATGAAGATGGATCCTGTAAAAATAGAAGCATATAAAAATGAATTAATTGCAGAAAGAAAAGCTGCTGCAATTGCAGAAATTGAGGCAAATAGTGGAGATTATTTGTCTGGAGAATATGAGCAATATCTTGCAAATGCTAATTCAGAAGAAGCAATATATGTACATCCTACATATTATGAAATTGAAATTATTAAAGAAAATGATTTGATGGATTTAAATTTCTTAGGAATTAATTTAGGTGATGTTGCAGCAAATAATAAAGGTAATTATGCATTATTGATAATTCCAGTAACATCAGCACTTTTAACATATTTATCTGTTGCAATTACAAATTGGATTAATAAGAAAAAGGGAATAGTACAGCCAAAACCGGAAGATTCGGAAATTCCATTACCTGATATGAGAATTATGAATGCAACAATGCCAATATTACTTGGATATCTAGCATATTCAATACCTCAAGGTGTTGGTTTATATTGGACTGTAAGTAATTTAATTGGTATTTTACAAACACTTATTATGAATATTGGTGCAGGGAAAGATAAGAAATTACTTGATGGACCAGTTATTCAAAATAAAAAATAGTTGAAATCTTTTATAAATCATATAAAATAGGTACGTGAGAACAAAACCGCAAGGTTTTAATATAAAGGAGGTTTTTTTAATGGCTAAAGTTGCAGAAGGTATAGGAAAAAGCTATGATGAAGCCGTTGCAGATGCGTTAAGCAAAGTTGGTTTAACAAAAGAACAAGTTTCAGTTGAAATCGTAGAAGAGCCTAAAAAAAGATTGTTTAGCATTTTAGATCCAAAGCAAGTAAAAGTTAGAATTACAGAAATCGAGGCTGCACTTGAAGTTGCTGAAACTACAGAAAAAGCAAAAGTAGAAAAAGAATACAAAGAAATTTCTGAAGAAGATGCAAACATTGTAAAAGAAAGAGTAATTACATTCTTAAACGATTATTTCAACAAACTAGGATTATCTTTAAAAATTGAATCATACATTGAAGATAATATTTTAAGATTTGATATTACTGGAGACAATGCAGGAATAGCGATTGGTTATAGAGGAGAAACAATGGAAGCTCTTCAAATGATTGCTGGAACTGTTGGAAATAAGGGAATCAAAAATTATGTAAGAATAATTATTGATATCGAAGGATACAGAAAGAAGAGAATTAAAGCTTTAGAAGAACTTGCATTAAAGAGAGCGAATGCAGTAGTAGCAAAGAAAAGAAGCATTACTTTAGAACCAATGAATCCATTTGAAAGAAAGGCAATTCACAATGCACTTCAAAATCACCCAAAAGTAAAAACACAAAGCACAGGCGAAGAACCATATAGAAAAGTTGTTATTTCTTTAAAATAACGGCAAATAATTCGAAATAAACCATACACCGACATCACGTCGGTGTATTTTTTCGACATTAGGGGACAGTCCTTGTTGTTAAAAAATTTAATAACAAGGGGCGTCCCCTAATTAAAAACTATTTTTATGTAAAGTGTTGAATTTTAAAGGAAAAAATTGTATAATAATTTGACTTTGTGGAGGTGAAAAAGTAATGAAAACCATAGTTGCAATTTCAACACCAGCAGGAAATGGTGGAATTGGAATAGTTAGAATGAGTGGAGATAGCTCATTAGAAATATTAAAGAAAATTTTTAAACCTGTTAAAAGTGGCGATTTTGAGCCAAATGTAATGAGATTAGGTGAAATAATAGACTCTGAAGGAAATGTAGTTGATCAAGTATTAGTATCATATTTTAAAGCACCAAAATCATATACAGGTGAGGATATATGTGAAGTAAATTGCCATGGTGGTTACATTGCTTCTAAAAAAGTATTAGAGTTATTACTTGAAAATGGCGCAACGCCAGCTGCTGGTGGAGAGTTTACAAAGAGAGCTTTCTTAAATGGAAAGATGGATTTAACTCAAGCGGAAGCGGTTGCTGACCTAATAAATAGTAAAACAGAAAAAGAAGGAAAGGCTTCTGCAGCGCAACTTGAAGGTAAATTAGGAAGAAATATTAGAGAGATTAAAGATGGAATAGTCGATTTATTGGCTGATATTGAAGCTGATATTGATTATCCAGAATATGAAGATATAGAAGATGTTAAGAATGAAAGAATTATCTCAACATTAGATGAGCAAATTGAAAAATTAGATAAATTAGAAAAGTCTTTTGAAAGTGGAAAAATACTTAAAAATGGCATATTAACAGCAATTATAGGAAAACCAAATGTGGGTAAATCTTCACTTATGAATGTACTTCTAAAAGAGGATAGAGCAATTGTTACAGAGATTGCAGGAACAACAAGAGATACTATTGAAGAGTATGTAAATTTAAAGGGAATATCTCTTAGACTTGTTGATACAGCAGGAATTAGAGATACAGAGGATATAGTAGAAAATATAGGTGTAGAGAAAAGCAAGAAAGCATTAAATGATGCAGAATTAGTACTTTTCTTGGTAGATGGAAGTAAAGAGTTATCTGATGAAGATAAAAAACTTTACGAGGAAATAAAAACAAAAAATCATATTGTTATAAAAAACAAAATTGATTTAGATGAAAAAGAATTAAGTTTAAATGATGGAAATATCGTTAAAATATCAGCTAAAACAGGTGAAGGAATAACAGAATTAGAAGATAAAATAGAAGAATTATTTAATTTAAAAAATCTTGAATCTGAAAATGAATTGATTATCACAAATATAAGACATAAAGATTTAATAAATAAGGCTAAAAATGGCTTAATAAAGGCAAATAATACAGTTAAAGATGGATTGCCTGTAGATATGATTTCGATAAATATTCAAGAAGCAATTAAAGATTTATGTGAGATATTAGGTGAAAGTATTTCGGATGATGTTTTAAATAGAATATTTGAGAAATTCTGTGTTGGTAAGTAATTGAGAGATTAGTTTCACGTGAAACTAGAGAAAAGAGGGAATGAAATGGAATATAAAGCAGGGGAGTATGATGTAATAGTAATAGGTGCAGGTCACGCTGGTTGCGAGGCTGCGCTTGCTGCTGCACGTCTTGGTTTAAAAACATGTGTATTTGTTATTAATGCGGATAGTATTGCTAATATGCCTTGTAATCCAAGTATTGGAGGTACTTCAAAAGGTCATTTAGTTAGAGAAATAGATGCTTTAGGTGGAGAAATGGGCAAGAATATTGATAAAACATTTATCCAATCTAAAATGCTAAACAAATCAAAAGGGCCTGCTGTTTATTCTTTAAGAGCGCAAGCTGATAGAAGAAAATATCAAACAGAAATGAAACATACACTTGAACTTCAAGAAAACCTTGATGTTAAACAAGCTGAAATAGTTGAATACATTGTAGAAAATGGCGAGGTAAAAGGTGTTAAAACACATATCGGAGCTATATTTGGAGCTAAAGCTGTAATACTTTGTTCAGGTACATATTTAAGAGGAAGAATACACATAGGAGAAGTTAATTATGAAAGTGGTCCTGATGGTATTTTTCCAGCGACAAAACTTACTGAAAGTCTTAATAAAATAGGCATTCCAACAAGAAGATTCAAGACTGGAACACCTGCCAGAGTAAATAGAAGAAGCATCGATTTTTCTAAGATGGAAATACAAAATGGCGATGATGAAATTATACCATTTTCTTTTGAAAATCATGATTTGAAAATAGATCAAATTCCTTGTTATCTAACATATACAACAAAAGAAACACACGAAATAATTCGTGCAAATCTGCACAGATCACCACTTTACGCGGGCGTTATAAAGAGTACTGGACCTAGATATTGTCCTTCAATTGAAGATAAAGTTGTTAAATTTGCGGATAAGGAAAGACATCAAATTTTTATAGAACCAATGGGAGAAAATACTGAAGAAATGTATGTTCAAGGTATGTCTTCAAGTTTGCCTGAAGAAGTGCAAATAGCTATGTATAGAACAATTCCTGGCCTTGAAAATGTTGAATTTACAAGACCTGCATATGCTATTGAATATGATTGTATAGATTCAACAGATTTGAAATTATCTTTAGAGTCAAAAATAGTTAAAGGAATGTTCTTTGCTGGACAAGTAAATGGTTCTTCTGGATATGAAGAAGCTGCTGCACAAGGCCTAATTGCAGGTATTAATGCTGTTAAATATATTAGAGGAGAAGAGCCTTTAATACTAGATAGATCTGATGCTTATATTGGAGTTTTAATTGATGATTTAGTAACAAAAGGAACTAATGAACCTTACAGAATGATGACTTCTAGAGCTGAATATAGATTGATGCTAAGACAAGATAATAGTGACAAAAGATTAACTCCAATAGGTTATAAAGTAGGGTTAATTTCAGAAGAAAGATATAATAAATTCTTACAAAAATATGAGAATATTGAAAGAGAAATAGAACGTGCTAAAAAAACAAATATTAAACCTTCAGAAGAATTAAATAAAATACTTAGAAGTGCTGGTACAACTGAAGTTACGACCGGTTTCAAATTGGTAGATTTAATAAAAAGAACAGAATTAAATTATGACATGTTAGCTCCAATTGATAAAGAAAGACCAGAACTTACAGCAGAAGAAAGAGAAGAAGTAAATATCCAATTAAAATATGAAGGTTATATAAAATTACAAATAGAACAAATCGAGGAATTCAAAAAAATAGAGCAAAAGAAAATTCCTGCAGACATCGATTATGAAAAAGTAAAAGGAATTCGTATTGAAGCAAGACAAAAATTAGAAAAATTAAGACCTGAATCAATCGGTCAAGCCTCTCGTATATCTGGAGTTTCACCTTCTGATATAAGCGTATTATTAATCTATTTAAATATGGAAAACAAAGATTAACTTTTTAACAAAAAACAACGCACAGAAATGTGGTAAATTTTAAAAATATTATTATCAATGAGTAATTTTACATTTTAAAACTCAAATGGAAAATAAGTGAAAATAGCATTAAATAACTATAAAGTAAACTGTAAGGAGAAATTATGGAAACTTTATTAAAAGAACAAGCTAAAAAAATCAATATTGAACTAACTGATCACATGATAGAACAATTTATGAAGTATAAATCTCTATTAAAAGAATGGAATGAAAAAATAAATTTAACTGCTATAACTGAAGATAGAGAAATTATCATAAAACACTTTATAGATTCTTTAACAATTGCTAAATATATTCCTGAAAATGCTTATATGATAGATGTTGGAACAGGAGCTGGATTCCCAGGAATACCAGTAAAGATATTTAGAAAAGATGTAAAAGTGGTATTGTTGGATTCATTAAATAAAAGATTAAATTTTTTAAATGAAGTTATAAAAGAATTAGAATTAGAAGAAATAGAAACAGTTCATGGCAGAGCAGAAGATGCAGGAAATAATCTAAAATATCGTGAAAAATTTGATGTTGCTACAGCACGCGCGGTTGCTAATATATCAACACTTTCAGAACTTTGTACACCATTTGTGAAAGTTGGCGGAACTTTTATTTGTATGAAAGCAAATGCAGATGAAGAAATCAAAAATGCACAAAAAGCTTTAGAAATTTTAAAAATGGAAGAAGAACAAAAAGAACAATTCAAGATAGAAGAAATTGATTCAGAAAGAACTATAATTATATACAGAAAGAAAAACAATACACCGAAGCAATATCCTAGAAAGGCAGGCACTCCTGCAAAACAACCAATTTAATAATTAAAAGCAGCCTATAAGGCTGCTTTTTTATGTGTAAAAATCCTTGAAATATGCAATTTTTTTTAAACTAAAGAATAGTTTTGTAATTAAAAACACTTAATGTTTCACGTGAAACATTAAAATTTATAAAATAATTCTTTGAATATAAAATATGTTGTTATATAATGGATGTGGTAAAACATAAGAAAATGTGAAAAAGCAGATAAATGCTTTAAAATGCATGTTTTTAAGCGATGGAGTGATGCTTGTTTCACGTGAAACATTAAACGGAGGAAAAGTATGGGTAAAATTATATCAATAGCAAATCAAAAGGGTGGAGTAGGAAAGACTACAACATCTGTTAATTTAAGCTCTTGCTTAGCATTAGCTGGTAAAAAAGTATTACTTATAGATGCTGACCCACAAGGAAATGCAACTAGTGGCTGTGGCGGAACTAAAGATGTAGATAAATCTACATATGATTTAATTATTCATCAAGAAAAACTTTCAAACTGTGTACAACCTACAGCAGTAGAAAATCTTGAGGTTTGCGCTGCAAATATTGATTTGGCTGGTGCTGAAGTTGAACTAGTTTCACAAATTTCAAGAGAAACAAAACTAAAAGATGTTTTAGAAAAAGAAAAAGGAAATTATGATTATATTTTGATAGACTGTCCGCCATCACTTGGATTAGTTACTTTAAATGCTTTAACAGCATCTGATTCAGTGCTTGTGCCAATTCAATGCGAATATTATGCATTAGAAGGTTTAGGACAGCTTATGAGTACAATTGATTTAGTACAAAAACATTTAAATCCAAGATTAGATATAGAAGGCGTTGTTCTTACAATGTATGATGCAAGAACAAATCTTTCAAAACAAGTAATAGATGAAGTTAAAAAATATTTTAAAAATAAGGTTTACAAGACTATAATACCTAGAAATGTAAAGCTTAGTGAAGCACCAAGTTATGGCCTTCCAATTTCTTTATATGATAAAAGATCTGAAGGTTCTAAAGCATACATAGCACTTGCAAATGAACTAATTAGACAAAATAAAATAAGAAACTAATAGGAGGTTATGAAAATGGCTGTAGGAAAAAGTGGATTAGGAAAAGGATTAGGTTCTTTATTTCCATCAAATGTAGATGTAGATAATTTAGGTGGCGATTTAGCCGCAAACGAGAAAATCGTTGAAATGAAAATAAATAAAGTTGAACCAAACGTGGATCAACCAAGAAAAGTTTTTGATGAAGAAAAGCTTGCTGAACTTGCTGATTCTATTAAACAACATGGTGTTTTACAACCAATCATAGTTACTAAAAAGGATGATTATTATCAAATTATAGCTGGTGAGAGAAGATGGAGAGCTTCTAAACTTGCTGGTTTAAAGACAATTCCTGCAATTGTAAGAGATTATGATGAAAAGAAAATAAGAGAAGTTTCTTTAATAGAAAATATTCAAAGAGAAAACTTAAATCCAGTTGAAACTGCAAAAGCTTTAAAAGAGCTTATGGAAGTTCATAACCTTACACAAGAAGAATTATCTAAAACTCTTGGCAAGAGCAGAAGTTCAATTGCTAATACAGTTAGAATATTATCATTAGATGAGAGAGTAATTGACTTGGTAAGTGAAGGAAAACTTACAGAAGGTCACGCAAGAAACTTAGCATCACTTTCAAGTGGAGAAAAACAATATAAATATGCATTAGACATTGTTAATTTCAATATGAATGTAAGAGATGCAGAACAACTTGTAAAAGCTGAAAAAACAGCAAAAAAAGCAACAACAGGTACTAAAAAATTAGATAAATTAGAAATAATTTATAAAGATATCGAAAACAGATTGAAGAATGCATTAGGAACAAAAGTTTATTTCAAACCACAAACAAAATCTCGTGGTAAAATCGCAATTGAATATTATTCAAATGAAGAATTAGAAAGAATTTTAGAACTTTTAGAAAATAATAGATAAATGTAGATTAAAAGTAACAAAATAAACGTTTTATAAAACTAGAAGGAAAATATTCATATTTTCCTTCTTTTGATGGGGAGTTGATAAAATGCCAGAGACAGGAACATTAACAACTATACTTATTGTGTTGATTTTAATAACGCTAGGTTTAGCAATATATAACTTAATAATGACTTTAAAATTAAAGAAAAAATATGTTGAATATATGACAAAAGTTGGTGATGGACAAGACATCACTAACGTTTTAAAAAACTATGTTGAAGATGTAACTATCGTAAAAGAGAATACTCAAACTTTGAAAAAATACTGCAGAGAAATGGAACAAAATATGAATAAATGTATTCAAAAGGTGGGAATGATAAGATATAACCCATATCAAAATACAGGAAGTGATCTTTGCTTTGCGTTGGCATTACTAGATTTTGAAGATTCTGGTGTAGTAATTAATGGTGTATATTCAAGAGATAATACAACAAACACTTACGCTAAACCAATCGAAAAAGGTAAGTCAAAATATACTCTTGTTAAAGAGGAAGAAGAAGCATTAAACATAGCTAAACAAAATGGATACAAGTATTTTATAGATGTTGATACAGGCAAACAAAAACTAGAAAACAAATAAAAGTTTTTGTTGACAATGTGAGACTTAAATGTTAATATAATTTTTGTCGACAGCGACAAAGGTCTCATATGGAGAGGTGGTCGAGTTGGTTTAAGGCACCAGTCTTGAAAATTGGCATACGTGCGAGCGTATCGTGGGTTCGAATCCCACCCTCTCCGCCAAGACACATGGAGACATACCCAAGCCGGTCGAAGGGGACAGTTTGCTAAACTGTTAGGGTTCGCAAGGGCCGCGAGAGTTCGAATCTCTCTGTCTCCGCCAAAAGGACAACTTTGGGTTGTCTTTTTTTATGCCACAAACTAGAGATTCGAACTCACAGCGAAGCGTAAAATGAAGCCGAAGGCTGACTTTGAGTCCGAAAGGACGAAAAGTCGAATCTCTCTGTCTCCGCCAAAAGGACAACTTTGGGTTGTCTTTTTTTTATGCCACAAACTAGAGATTCGAACTCACAGCGAAGCGTAAAATGAAATTTATATTACAAAATAAAAGAGCGCTGGTAACACTCTATTAGTAGGTTACCAGCGCTTTCTCATATGGATTTAACTTGTTTCACATTTGATAATTTGCGATTATGCGTATGCTTTTCTGATATAGTGCTTATGATAGTCGCGAACCACACATTCAGAAGCAAAGCGAGACTCTTTGTTCTTAACGATGCGTGCGATTTCGCTCTTGCTGAGCCCCAGTCTTAAGCAGATCTTCTCAAAGTAGCTGAGAGGAAAATCAAATGTGTTGGTTTCCAGATAGCTGGAGAAAAGTTTGCAAATAGACTGAGTGGTGATGTCTTCAGAAATATATGCAGCCAAACGAATGGGCTCTGCGGCAAAAATGCCCATCATATCAGCGTGGCCGTCTCCAACATATGTGATGGAATAGTTCTTAGGTTTGCACATGCTGACATAATAGTATTTGTTGTCGCTAAGGCACCAATTTTCAGGTGCTTTACCTTTGACGTTTTGACGATAATTGTCTTCATACATGGTGGAAAAGTGCTCAGGATTTGCTGCACGAAGTTCCTTAGGATAGCCGATAGTCCAGGCAACCAGATCGGAACGTTTACGCGGAAAGTGCAGCTGATTGATCATGAATTCTTTGTCTCTCACCGTACAGAAGAATGCATCGCCGATGCGAGCTTTCTGTTTGTGAATGCTACGTTGTCCCTTTAAGATTTTGAGGGACTCGGTTTCTGCAATGAAGACGTAGTAGTACTTTGCTTTCTTGTCTTCGAAAAGCAGAACAGGTTCGGTTGTGGTCTTACTTAAGAATAATCTTGCTGTCATGTTTTACCTCCTGATGACATATATACCATTGAATTTAGTAATCAACGGCGGGACTAGATGCTGCGACTTGACACAAATATGCACACGTAAGTTAAATCAATATGAACAACGATTTTACAAAACGTTGTGCTTTATCAATGTACAAGTACTTAGTGATTATATCATAATTTACATAATTAGGCAAATAAAATGTTTTAAAGTATGAAAAAAGCATCTCCTCAACAAAGAAGAGATGCTTTTTTATATTATTTGATTAATTCCACTTCAGGATTGGCCATTTAGGCACAGGGGGAATGCAAACCATCAAAACAACACCGGGAAAACGTTCATGTTCTGTGATTTCAGATGGCATGAAGCACTGTCTGGTGCGACGCTGATTCAAAAGAAGATTTCTGGTTTCGTAAGTATCTTCTTTCATAGCTAAACCAACCATTATGTGAGAGTTACTGCAGTAGCGGTAGAATTTTCCGCTATGTACAAACTTGTTGAATGTATTTTGCTTTACAAAATGGACAGGGATATTATGCCAAGGATCTTCCGGAGAAGAAGTGAGAACAACTAATTTGTTTGCCCATGCTTTGAGAGCTTGGAGTGCAGCAAGGCGTTCGCGCAGTGCATATTCCCATTGTTTAGATTCTTCTCTATAACGCAGCTGAGCTTCATCCACACTGCAGTTTTGTTGAGATACTTTAGATGCAACGGGCTTGCGTTCACCATTCAAACGAGCTTTGATAGTACTAATACTAAGAGAAACATTAATGGAAAATTCACCAATGGTATGCGGATTACGGAATTTGTAAGGAGTTTGGTTCGGATAAGGTTCTAAATAAATAAAAATTGCACCTTTCCGAATTCTATCTGCAATAAAAAGTTCTTTTAGGGAAGTGACTGTTTGATAATTTTTTTCTTGAGGAATATAGAAGCCGATTTTAAGGGAGGTGCTGTTAAAATCCCTGTAAAAAAGGTTTGCTGTTTTAAATTCCTCGAATGTTGTTTGTTGTATCCGATAAATAGGAATGCTATACCAAGGGTCATCGGGATTATCGATAAATTCCTTAAGCCAGTCGATAAGAGATGAGAGGCGGTAGAGCGCAGTTTTGTGCTGATCAATCGCAGAATATAAGGCGTATGCTTTTTCTCTTTCTCGCTTGAGTTGTGAGAAAGGGCGGCGGATAGGATCGTTGGTTATTTTATCATCGGGGAGAGGAAGTAACCGGCGAAGTTCACGTTCACATTTCTTTTGAGCATTAATAACTGTCTTTTGCAACTGCTCAAGCGTTTTTGTTTGCAATCTAAGTGTGAAAGGGCCAATATAGGCGGGGACAATGTCAGACGTTGCAGGGGCCATAAAATCATCCTTTCTAAGTACAAAGTGTATTTCGAACGACCACATTATATCAACGTTTACATAAAAAGTAAATAAGTTTTGTTTAGAGGAACGAAGTCTTTAAAATAGTATCTTTTTGTATTTAAAATACTGCTGTATAATAAGTAAGAAAAAACAAGTTTGGAGGAGTAAAAATGAGAGTAATTTTAGCATCAAAATCACCAAGAAGAAAAGAACTGCTATCAATGATTACAACAGATTTTGAGGTAATTGTAAGCGCATCAGACGAAAATGTACAAGAGGATTTAAAACCATCAGAAAAAGTAGTAGAAATAGCAAAGCAAAAAGCACAAGATATTTTTGCATCTCAGGAGGGAGACGTAGTTGTATTAGGTAGTGATACAATTGTTGTTGCTGATAATGATGAAATTTTAGGAAAACCAAAAGATTATGATGATGCTGTCAGAATGTTGACGACTTTAAGTAACAAAACGCATAAAGTTATGACAGGAGTATCAATAATTTATAGAAAAGATGGGAAAGTTGAGGAATCAAATTTCTGCGATATAGCTGATGTACATGTTAAAGAAATTTCAAAAGAAGAAATTGATAAATGGCTTGAAACAGGCAATGCGTGGGATAAAGCAGGAGCATATGCTATACAACAAGAGTTTGCCGTGCATATAGATAAGCTAGATGGAAACTATGCAACTGTTATGGGATTACCTATCCATGCAGTATATGATGAGTTTAAAAGATTGAAAATTATTTAAAACCGTGATATAATGCGGAGCACGAGCAAATGACTACATATGTGTTATATCAAATTTTGAGTAAACAGACCTACTATTTGAAATTGGAGGAAATAAAACGATGAAACGGTTAATTTGCATCATACTGTTAGTTCTCATGTGCCTTTCGCTGGTGGCTTGTAGTGAAGAAGAGATGAACACCTCTACCAGTAGCGAGGGAATCGTCTCGTTGTATACGACAACCAACAAAAACTCATATCTGAAATACGTCGCAAAAATAGACACCACGGAATACGAAATCGTGGATGTTACCATATCTCAAGACGGCAATAAATTTGCTGTTACTACACGGTTAAAGGGTAAATGGAAGGAAGCAGAAAACACGGAATCCTATAATGTTAGCGTGCTTGATGGATACTATATTTTCAACACGAATGATGTGAAGGAATATCTGAACTTCTTGGAATCTTTCAATCCAGAGATCTATGAAATCATTGGCATCTCAGTTATCCCGGGCAACAGCGATTACATCGTATCATATTTCGAAAAGTAAACAAATTAGAAAACCCCCATTGCAGCTACAAAGCGCAATTGGGGGTTTTGTCGTTCATTAAATTATCTAAGTGTAAGTTCAGCAGGGACATCTTCTAATTTCAAAATTTCCATTTGCTTTATAACTTTGTATATAATTTCTGCTGCTTCACCACGATTAATAGTGTCAAGTGGATTTATATTTTTGTTAGAATCACCTTGAACTATCTTATATGCAGAAAGATTCTTTATTGCTTGTAAAGACCAAGATGGGATAGATGCTTTATCTGCAAAAGTAATATCATCGGCTGCATTTATTATTAATTTTGTAGAAGTTAAAACATTGTTTATCATAACAAAAGCTTCAGCACGAGTGATTTTATGATATGCGTTTAGATAAACTGATCCTTCTGTTCCACTACCTTTAATTATGCCTAATTCATAAGCTATCTTAGCTTTTTCAAGTAGCCATTCTGGATACAAATCGTCGTCAGCAAATTTTATATCAGCAGCTTTAGCAGAGTGGTTATTTTCAACTAAAGAAAGAATGAATAATAAGAAGTCTCCACGAGTCATTTCTCTATCTGGAAAATAGAAATATTCATCTCCGATATTTTCACCAATAACATATCCTCTAGCTGCTAAATGTGATGCAGAATAATTAGCCCAATGTTCTTGCATATCTTCATAATAAAATGGAATAATAGGCTCGCTAGGCGCTTTTACTGTGATAGAAACAGAACCGATATTAGAATAAACATCTCCTGATTCTAATCTAAAAGTAAACAAATCGCTACCTACATAGTCTGTTTCGGGAGTATAAACAAAATCTCCACTTGTAGCATTGCTAAGAGTTACAGTACCATGAGAAGGTGTTGTTACAATTGCATAAACGAATGTTTCATCACCTGACACTGATGATTTAAGAACACCATTTATAGCAGTATTTTTTTCAGTTTGAAAATCTAAATCTAATGCGATGCTTTTTAAAACATCTATATAATCTCCTGAATCAGTAGAAGAATCTCCACTTTCAATAGGTGTAGATTCACCTGATATATCACCAGAAACTTCACCACTTACAATTGGTGTACTCTCACCAGAAGTTCCGTCAGATATTTCGCCAGAATCACCTGAAGGAACTGCTAGAACAAAACTACAACCTAATACAGTAAGTGAAGTAATAAATAGAAAACACAATTTTTTTAATTTCATGAATTACCTCCAAAATAAAAATATTAGAATTTGTGTCAATTATATTTTTATCGAAGTAAAACTTTATAATGCAAAAATTTGTTGGAAAAAAAGCAAAAAAATAGAAAAAATAAAAAGAAAAAAGACGTGATAGAATCACGTCTTAAAAAGTCTTATATTAATCTTCTAACAAATAAACATTAACTTTTTTAAATCCCCATCTCAATGCATCAGCATGTGAGTCCATATACAAATCAATTTTCATATTTTTAATAGCACTACCTGTATCAGCGGCAACAGCGTAACCATAACTATTTGCGCCATTTAAGCCTTCAACATAAACTTTTGTTCCAAGAGGTATAACAGAAGTATCCACGGCAATTACTTTTTCATTAGTTCCTGGAGTAATTCTGTATCCAGAAGCTGTAACACCGTATTGAGGGTGTGTAGCAGATTTACCACAGCATTTTTTGCATAAGCAATATGCTGTAGCGTTCATACTTAAAACACTCTTGTAATCTTCAGGTTTAGTTGAACTATCATCAGTTGAATCGATAGTAGTTGTAGCTGAAGGTGTGTTATTTATTATAAGTTCGGGCTCTGATTCGTATACAATTTCAGGATTTACTAGATCATCGGCAACTTCAGTTAAAGCTGTGTAAGCAACTTGCTTTGCTAAAACTTCTTCACCGCTAACCTCTAGCGAGTTTTGAGCTACTACAAGCTCTGTATTTTTAGATATATTAAAATCATATTTTGCATAAATGTAACTAGCAAATAAAAATAAAAATGTCATTCCTAAAATAATCTTCTTTTGTATGAGTATACTGCTTTGTTCTTCCATTAAAAGCTCCTTCCTTGTTATGGGCGCCGAACATTTGGCATTCTACTACTATTTTAAACACTTGTCAAATTTTTATGCATAAATTACCAATTTTCGATAATGGGGACGCTCCTTATTGTTAAAATTTTTACAACAAGGGGCGTCCCTGTTTTTAAAAATTTCCACTAATTGACAAGAGTGAGGGAACAAAGTATAATCTTCAATAGAGGTGTAATATGAATTTACGTGAAGAAACAAACTTTATGCTAAAGAAATATGATTTAAAAGCAAACAAAAAACTTGGACAAAACTTCTTGATTGACGAAGGTATTGTGTTAGATATAGTACAAAAAGCTGAAGTTAGTAAAGAAGATCTAGTAATAGAAATTGGTCCGGGGTTAGGAACATTAACAGCAGCACTTGCAGAAAGTGCAAAGAAAGTAGTTGCTGTAGAACTAGATGATAATATGATTCCTGTTTTAAATGAAAGGTTTGCTTTATACGACAACGTAGAAATAATTCATAATGATATACTAAAGACAGATATAAATGCATTAATAAAAGGCGAAGAACACGTTAAAATTGTAGCAAATTTACCATACTATATAACTACACCTATAGTAATGAAATTGTTAGAAGAAAAACTAAATATAGAATCAATCACAGTGATGGTACAAAAAGAAGTTGGTGAAAGATTTTGTTCTACACCAAATGGTAAAGAATATGGTGCAATTACTGTTAGTATAAATTATTATACTGAACCTGAAATTGTGATAGATGTTCCAAAAGAAAATTTCATGCCGGTACCAGAAGTTGATTCTTGTGTAGTAAATTTAAAAGTAAAAAAAGAACATATAGAACTAAAAAATGAAAAGAAATTTTTCCAAGTTATAAAAGCTGCGTTTTCACAACGTAGAAAGAATCTTGGAAATTCATTATTAGCAGTTGCAAAAGATAAAGAAGAAATCAAGAAGATGTTGGAGGAGCTTGGCATAGATATAAACAAGCGTGCAGAAAATCTTTCGTTAGAAGATTTTGCGAGAATATCTAATTGGTTATAGGAGGGAACAGTATGTTAAATACAAAGTATGTCGTAATTATTGAAGATAATAACGAGGTATGGGACATGTCTCAAAAATTGTTTGCAAAAGAAAGTAGATTTCATATTGTAAAAACAGATTCTTCGATGAAATCTATAAAAGAAGCGATGCTTACAATCCCAGACTTGGTTATAATTAATGAAGATAGTTTAGAAAGAATAGAAATCAATGATTTAATTGTTTTCTTAAGAAAAACATCAGAATATGCAATTACACCAATTGTACTAGTATCAGCTAATACAGATAAAGAACACAAATTAGACATGCTTAAAAAAGGAATAGAATTTTATATTAAAAAACCATTAGATGATAATTATTTTTTATATACAATAAAAAATGTATCAAGATTAATTAGTGCAAATCGTTGCATAAGTGCATTAACAGGACTTCCTGGTAATGTGCAAATAGAAAATGAATTAAAAAGAAGAATTGCATCACGTGGAGTATATGCAGTTTTATATATTGATATAGACAACTTTAAAGCATATAACGATAAATATGGTTTCATGAATGGTGATGAAGTAATTAAATTTACAAGTGATATTATTCAAGATTCTGTACAAACTTTCGGATCAAAAGGTGATTTCGTAGGACATGTTGGTGGCGATGATTTTGTTGTTATTCTAGATTATGAAAATGCAAAAATAATAGGCAAAAATATTATTAAATTATTCGACGAAGGAATTACAAAGTACTACACACAAGAAGATGTTGAAAAAGGTTGGATAAAGATAGCCAATAGAAAAGGTAAATTAGAAAAATATCCAATTATGACATTAACAGTAGCAATGATAAGTAACAAACTTAAGAGATATGCCAATATCCTTGAAATAGGTGAAGACGGAGCTAACGTTAAGAAAAAAGCGAAAACAATTCCAGGAAGTACTTTACTAGAAGATAGAAGAAAAACAAAAACAAGATAATTAACAAAAACTCGGTTGAAAAACAACCGAGTTTTTTATTGCGAAATTTTACAGAGGGGACGCTCCTTGTTGTAAATTTTTTGACAACAAGGGGCGTCCCCTTTGTAAAAAATGTGGATAACGTTTCACGTGAAACTTACGGAACTAAGAATTTAGAAAAAAGTTATCCACAAAAAATAGGTCAATGAAATCAAATAGTAACATTCGGGTAAAGCAAATTTAATATTTGCTTTATTTTTATGAAATAAAAAACAGCTGTAGTACGTTCCGTAAAGGGATTTAAGACGATTTTATGTATGTAATATTTCTTATATACATTACGCGCACGCGCACGTATAGACAACGAAAAAAAGAAATGTTACAAATAAAATGTCGAAAAGACTAAACAAAAGAAACAGCTTAAAGCATTTGTGGAGATGTGCTAGAGCAATAGGAGGAACAAATATGAAGAAGACTTTGATGAAAAATAAGAAAGGTATATCGATGGTATCGCTTACGGTGACAGTTATAGTGTTAATAATACTAGCATTATTAGCAGTTTATAATTCAACATCGTCAGTTGATAATGCTAACAAATCAGCGTTTTTACAAGAATTAAAAGATGTTGAAGAAAGTGTAGCAAATAAGCGAATAACTAATCAAATCGCTGGAACAGGTGAAGAAATTTTAAATAAAGGATTTTATAAAGTAACAGTAACAAACCCGCCTGCTTCATTTACAAGCTTTGATAAAAACTTATTAACTGGATATGTCGTAGACCTTGAACTTATTCAATTCGAAGATTCTATAAGAGGTCAAAAATACAAGGATTACAAAGCAGGCTCAATTGAAAGAGTTAACTTTGGAAAAGATGACGTATATGTATACGATGCTAATGGCGTAGTTTATTATGCCAAAGGTGTAGCAATACAAGATACGTTATATTACAGTGCAGAAGAATTAAATGCAGATGGCCCAATAATTGTTTCAAAGATGGTAAACATGGCTGCTAATAAAAAGAGCGCAACAATTGAAGTTGTAGTAAGAGCAATGGCCGAAGGAAAATTAAGTTTAACGATTGGTGGCAAAAAAGCAAATGTTGTTTCTGAAAATGGAAACGAGACAACATTCTCTTTACCAGTATATGAAAATAAAACATATATGTTGGTTGCTACAGAAGTTGAAAACGGAAGTACTTCACAATCAATAGATGTTACAGAAATTGATACTCCAACTTATAAAATCATTTATGACGCTAATGGCGGAACAAATGAACCTCCACAAGAAACAAAAACAGAAAACATTACATTAACATTAAGTCTTCAATCTCCAAAAAGAGAAGGGTATACATTCATGGGCTGGTCAACAAAGAGAGAATCAACTTTAGCAGAATACAAACCAGGTTCAGAATTTACAACAGATGAAAATACAACATTGTATGCAGTATGGTTAAAAGGTGAAAAAACATACAATGTATTATATAGCGCAAATGGTGGAGCTGGCGCGCCACCTGCAGAATTTAACATCAAAGAAACATACACAATAAGCTTACAAGTACCAAGAAAAGAAGGTTTTGGTTTTGATGGATGGAGTAAAAATCCAAAAGCAACAGTTGCTGAATATCATCCAGGAGATGTAATTTCTATTGATAGTGATATTGAATTATACGCAGTATGGATAAGTAATGCACAAACAGTAACAATTACAGTTGAACCAGAAGGAGCAGCTACAACTGTTGGTAGTGGTGCAAAACAAAAAGGTGAAAACGTAGTTATTGCTGCTACAGCAAAAGACGGTTATGAATTTGAAAGTTGGAAAGTAACATCTGGTAGTGCAACATTAGCAAGTACAGTAAGTTCTACAACATCATTTAAGATGCCTGCTGGAGACGTTTCGATCGTAGCTAATTTAAAAGCTGTGTACTTAACATTAAGATATGATGCTAACGGTGGATATAATGCACCTGCAACACAAAGAGGAGCAGAAAATTCAACAATACAAATATCAGAAAATCAACCAACAAGAGATGGATATAAATTTAAAGGTTGGGCACTAAGAAGTTCAGCAACAGAAGCAGATTATACAAGTGCAGGAACAATTGAATTAAAAGAAAGTATTGTGCTTTATGCAGTATGGGAAAAGGATATCGCAGAATACACACTAAGCTTTGATTTAAATGGGGGAACAGAAGAAACACCAGGTGACTTTGCTCCAATAACAACTAAAGCAGGAGAAAAGAAACAAATTCCTGCAAAAGAACCAATTAGAAAAGGTTATGTATTTTTAGGTTGGACATTAGAAAAAAGTTCTAAAGATGTAGTATACAAATCAGGAGATACTTTTGAAAAAGATAAAAATACAGTATTATACGCTATATTCAAAGATATAATAGCTCCAGAAATAACAATGAGTGTTCATTATGATGATGAGCAATTAGTATTAGAAGCAGAAGCTTTTGATGATGGAATAATTACAGGATACAAATGGACAACAACAAACGAAGCGCCTACAACATGGAATGCAGATGGTACAGGCAACACAACATTAGTAAAAGAAAATTCAGCAATAACAAATGGAGAAAATTATTTCTGGGCAAAAGATTATGCAGGAAATGTTTCTTCAGCAATGATAATGGTATATGAAGTTGTATATGATGCAAATGGTGGAGATAATGCTCCTCAAAGACAACTAAAAGCACAAGGTGTGCCATTAACATTGTCAGGTGTAACACCAACAAGAGACGAATTCAAATTCTTAGGCTGGTCTACATCTGTAAATCCAGATAATACATTAGCAAGTGTTACATATGTATCAGGAGATGCTTATGAAACTGATGCAAATGCAACACTAAAAGCAGTGTGGGGGCAAGCATCATTTGAATTATCTACATATATTGTAGATTTAGCCGTTGGTGAACCAGCACAACAAGTAATAATAACAAAATCACCATTTACAGGAGATTTAAAATTAACAACATCAAATGAAAAAGTAGCAACAGCTGAAATAATTGGTGACATATTAAAAATAACACCAGGAACAGCTGCTGGAGATGCGACAATTACAATTACAGAATCAACAATGGGAGTATCAAGAAAAGTATTAGCAAGAATTGAAAAAGGACAAAGAACAATTACTTTAACAAAAGATGCTTTCTCTTTTACATATGGAGATGGTTCGGCAACGACAGTAATTAGTTATGAAGGTGAACAAACAAGAACAGAAATAATTTCAACAAACGAAGATGTAGCAACAGCAACAGCAAGTGGTTATACAATCACTGTTACACCACATAATTTTGGAACCACAAAACTAACAATTGTAGTATTAGAAAATGATGCGTTTTATGAAAAAACAGCAGACGTACAAGTAGTAGTTGCTAAAAAAGATTTGATAGTAACTCCTGATGCGGGGCAATCGAAAGTTTATGATAAAACAACAAGTACACCACAATTGACATATAAATACACAGGACAAATAAATGGAGAAACTCCAAAGTTTGAAGGTACACTTTCAAGAGCTGCCGAAAAGGATGTTGGAACATACAAAATAGAATTAGGAAATTTAAAATTAGTAGATAACGGAGCTTTTAAAGCTGCAAACTATAATTTGAAATTACATGAAACACCAGTTAATTTTGAAATCACACACATGTATGTACCGGTGCCAACAATTAAAACATCACACACATATGATGGTACAGAAAAATATCCGCTTGAAGAAGGTGTTGATTACAAAAGAGGCGGCGTATATGCTGCAACAGATGCAGGCACATACAATCTACAAGTATTATTAGCAGATACAAAGAATACTTTGTGGGCAGATAGCAAAAACACAGTAGCAAAAAACTTTACATGGAAAATCAATGCATATAGTTTAGCTGATGGTATAGCGACAGGAAAGGTAACAATAGATCCTGTTAATGCAAAAGTTTACACAGGAGCACAATTAACACCATCGGTAACAATAGAATATAAAGGTAAAACATTAATACAAGGAACAGACTATACTTTAAAATATGCAAACAACGTAAATGTAGGAACAGCAACAATTACAATTACAGGTATAGGCAACTATTCAGGAACGACTACGACAACATTTAAAATTACAAATGCAGCAATGCAAGTAGATGCGTATGGTTATGAAGGAACATATGATGGTGCAAAACACTCAATCACAGTTAATGTATCTAAACCAACATCAGGTGCGACAATATATTATTCAGAATCAAAATTAACAGAATCAAACTATAAAACAACAGGTAGCACAACAAATCCAACATATTCAGACGTTTGTACAAAAACAATTTATTACTATGTGGATGCACCAAACTATAGTGGATATGCAGGAAATGCACTAATTAAAATAACAAGTAAAACAATTACATCAGGAGTAAGTATTTCTGGAATAAGCGATAAAGTTTATACAGGAAGTGCAATAACCCAACCGGAACTTTCATTAAAAGATACAAGTATAAATAAAAGTCTAGTACTCAACACAGATTACACAGTAACATATACAGAAAACAAAGATGTAGGAACAGCAAGATTAGCGATAAAAGGTAAAGGAAACTATACAGGAACTGTAAATAAAACATTTAAAATTACAGGAGACACAGTTAAAATAACAAAAAATACTGAAGGACTAGCAACAGAAATAAAAGTAACAATCACAAAAGAATTAAGCATGACAACATTGCAATATAGTTTCGATAATTCATCATGGGCAGATTATAAAGGTGTTTTATCAATCACAGAAGATGGAATTATATATGCAAGATCAATTGATAAAAATAACGGTAATAAAGTAATAGGAACAGCACAATTAGAAATTGCAAACATTTGTCAACACGAATATATACCAGCAACATGTATTAAAGCTGCATACTGCGGACTTTGTGGACATGTAAACGGAAATCCATTAGGACATACATTCACACAAGAGTTAGTAGGAAGCAGATATTTGAATACGGCAGCAACATGTACAACAAATGCAATTTACAATAAAAAATGTATTAGATGTTCAGAATTTACAACAGCAGCAACATTTGAAGATCCAGGAACAAAACTAGGACATGATTACAATAAGAAGAGCGGAAAAGTTGCATCTGCAGCAACATGTACTGAACCAGAATATTGTTACTATTCATGTACAAGATGTGACGACGTATCAACAAATACATACGCAAATGGAAATCCATTAGGACATAATAGTGCAAAACAAAGTTCAAAACAAAGAAGTGCAGCAACATGTACAGCCGCTGCTACATACTATTATTGTTGCTCAAGATGTGACACAATAACAGACACATCAAAATACTATAGTTCAGGAACAGCGCTAGGACATGCATTCCAAACAAAGACACAAAAATATTTAAGATCATCAGCAACATGTACAGCCGCTGCTACATATTACTTTGAATGTAATAGATGCGGCGTATCATCACAAAATAATGATGGTTCATATTATTCATATGGAAATCCAATAGCACATACATATGCTTCAAAAACAACATCGACTACATATTTAAAGAGTGCAGCAACTTGTGTTGATTTAGCAGTCTACTATTACAAATGTACAGGTTGTGATGCAAAAGGAACAAATACATATACACATGGTAGCGTAGATTCAACAAATCACGTAGGAGGAACAACACGTCATTACACAGCGCCAACAACACTTGCAACAGGTAGAGAATGGTACACATGTAATTCTTGTGGTGTAACAGTAAGCAACACAGTAATTCCTAAATTATCTATCTATGCAGTATTGTGTTCGGATAACGTTTTAGAATTTAACACAACAGGAACATCAACAAGAGGAAAATCATTAAAAGCATCAGGAACATCATGGGTAGTAACAGGCACATACACATCAGCTTCACAAAGACCATGGTATAACTATGCGACAACAATAACAGGAGTACAAGTAACAGAAGCAATATCTCCAGAATCAACAGCATATTGGTTCTATGGATGCACAAACTTAGCATCAGTTGGAGATTTATCTAAATTAGATACAAGCATCGTAACAAACATGGCAAACATGTTTAATGGATGCTCAAAATTAACATCATTAGATATAAGCGATTTAACAACAACAAACGTAACAAATATGGCAGGAATGTTTAGTGGATGTAGCGGATTAACATCTTTGGTAGTAAGCACATTAAATACAGCAAAAGTTACAGATATGAACGCAATGTTCAAAAATTGTAGTTCACTATTAACATTAAACATCAGCACATTTACAACAAGTGCAGTAACAAATATGAAAGAAATGTTTAGTGGATGTACAAAGCTTACAACAATTAATTTAAGCAATGTATCAACAGCAAATGTAACAAACATGGCATCAATGTTTAACAATTGTTCTGCATTGACTTCATTAGACGTAACAGGATTTAATACAGCAAAAGTTACAAACATGACAAGCATGTTCTATGGATGTACTGCACTTACAACTTTAGACGTAAGCTCATTCAACACATCAGTAGTAACAGCAATGGCAAGTATGTTTGGTAACTGTAGCAAAATAGAAAAAATATATGCTAGTGCAAACTTTGTAACAACAGCACTTACAGACGGTGGTTCATCAATGTTCTATGGCGATACAAAATTAACTGGTGGATCAGGCACAAAATATAATGCTTCAAACGTAGGAAAAGCATATGCAAAAATTGACGGTGGTGCTGCAAGTCCAGGTTACTTCTGGTCAACAGCAGAATGCACACATGCATTTGAAGTACAAGGAAATAACTATTTGAAAACAGCAGCAACATGTACAGTAGCTCCAACATATTATTATGAATGTGCACTTTGTGGAATTTCATCACAAGGAATAACAAATGAATATTATTCAAGTGGAAATGCATTAGGACATGATTGTACAATACAATCTATAAGCAATACATATTTAAAAAGCGCAGCAACTTGTGCGTCTCCAGCAGTTTACTATTTTAAATGTTCAAGATGTACAGCAAAAGGAACTGGAACATATACATATGGAAGTAAAGACGCTTCAAATCACGTAGGTGGAACAACCACACACGAAACGGCAGCAACAGAAACAGCAACAGGTAGAAGATGGACAACATGTAATGGATGTGGTGCAGAGTTATCTAGTGAAACAATATACATGGTATTTGCAAAAGCAATTTATTCTGCAGATGATAATTCATTAAGATTCTACAAGAATACAGATATCGTAACAGCTGGGACAACTTATGATGGAAGAACAGCAACAGCGGTGTATACAGGGATTGAAAACACAAACTATAACCAATGGAGGAGTTATAGGGAAGATATAACCTCAGTAATTTTTGAAGATGAAATAAAACCGACAGGAACAGCAAATTGGTTTAGCGGTTTTAAAAATGTTTCGGCGTTAGATGTAACAAATCTTAATACTGAAAATACTACTGATATGTCACGTATGTTTCAGCAATTTGGATATAATGCAGAAAGTATAAATCTTGATTTATCAAAACTAAAGACAAATTCAGTTACAAAAATGTCAAGTATGTTTGATTTTTTTGGGTATTCAGCCACATCTATAACATTAACAGGTTTGGAAAAATGGGATACATCAAATGTAACAACTATGTTTGGTATGTTTCAGTCATTTGGATATTCAGCTACATCTATAACATTAACGAGTATAGAAAATTGGAATGTATCAAATGTAACCGACATGTCATATATGTTTGATTCTTTTTCATATAAAGCAGCATTAGATCTAGATTTAGATTTAAGTTTGTGGAATACAAACAGCGTAATAGAGATGAATAGTATGTTTAGCTCTGCGGCAGCTAATGCTAGCAAATTTAAATTAAATGTTAGTGGTTGGAATACCGCGGGTGTTACAGACATGAGTTATATTTTCTATTATGCAGGATATCAGGCAGAGCAATTTGAAATTGTTGGACTAGATAATTGGGATGTATCAAACGTAACTACTATGTCTTGCATGTTTAATTTTGCAGGGTCATATTCTTCAATCTGGGACATAGGCGATTTAAGCTCATGGAATGTATCAAATGTAACTGACATGTCAAGCATGTTTAATAGTACATGTTCTAATCTTTTAAATGGAACTGTGGGGAACATAGGAAAATGGAACACATCTAATGTAACGGATATGAATTATATGTTTGCAAATTCAGGAATTGTGTCTTTGATAGGAACAGAATTACCGCTCGGTGATGCTGATGCAAACGGAATTACAAATGCGTCAGATGGAACTTTGATATTAGCATATGCAGCTGAAAATAAAACTTTATCTTCAGAAGGGTTAGCAGTTGCAGACGTTAATGGAGATGGCGTAGTAAATTCAAAAGATGCAACGATAGTATTTCAATATTCAAATGGAATTACACAATCATATATTCCAAATGCAATAAATTGGGATACAAGCAAAGTTACAAATATGTCATACATGTTTTCAAATTCAAAAATTAAGGCACTAGACTTAATGAATTTTAATATGTCAAGTGTAACTAATATGTCATCAATGTTTTCAGGAATGTATTATTTAGAATTTGTAAATTTAGGTGCAAACTTTGCTTTTAAAAGCAATAACTATTTACCACAACCAAGTTCTACATATATAAAGGGCGCAGATGGTTATTGGTATGATACGAAAGATAGTACGGCATATTATTATTCAAATGTACCAAGTAATAAAGCTGCTACATATGCCGCTAAGCCATTAAATGTAATAACTGCAATATATTCAGCAGATGATAATGGATTATATTTCTATAAAATAGATACGGAAGATGTTCCTGTTGTAGGTAGTACATATGACGGTAGAACAGTAACTAATATATACAAAGGGTTTGAAAAAACAAGGCTTGGCTCATCACAACAACCGTGGGTTGATAGAAAAGAAGATATAACCAAAATTATTGTAAAAAACACAATTACACCGTTATATACAAACTATTGGTTCTATGAAATGAAAAATGTAACAAGTGTAGATGTAAGCAAATTAGATACGTCTAATGTTATTGAAATGGATTACATGTTTGGATATGTGGGATATAACAGTACAAGTCTTACGATGTCTGGATTTGATACGTGGGACACATCAAATGTTACAGATATGCAAGGAATGTTTGCACAGTGTGGATATAATGCCAATATCTTTAGTTTAAACTTAAGTGGATGGGACACATCAAAAGTTGAATCTATGCGCTCAATGTTTTACTATTTAGGGGATAAAGCTACTAAATGGGAATTAATAGGTTTAGAAAACTGGGATACATCGAGTGTTGAAGACATGGCAGTAATGTTTTGTGCAGCAGGAAGAAATGCAGAAAAAATAGACTTAGATTTAAGTAAATGGAATTTAGAGAGTTGCACAAGAATTTCGGATATGTTTAATTCTTTTGGGTGTAATGCAGAAACATGGAGTGTTGGCGATTTGAGTGGTTGGAATGTTTCAAATGTTACAACGATGTATTTTACTTTTCATAATACAGCTCATCAAGCAAAAAACTTTTCTATAGGAGACTTAAGTGGTTGGGATGTTTCAAATGTAACGGGTATGGAAAGGACTTTCTATGGTACTGGAAACAGTGCGGAAACATGGAGTATTGGAGATTTAAGCGGTTGGAATACATCAAATGTTACCAACATGACAGAAATGTTTGGATATTCAGGATTCAACACAAAAAATTGGTCTATAGGTGATATAAGCAATTGGAATACATCAAATGTAACCGATATGTCTTATATGTTCAATCACGCAGGATACAATACAAACAATTGGTATGTAGGCGATATTGGTAAATGGGATGTATCGAACGTTGGAACGATGCAAGAGATGTTTGATTATGCAGGATATAATTCTCAGAAATTTAATTTAGGAGATATTGGAGCTTGGAAAACTACAAAACTTACAAATGTACGTTTTATGTTTAATGGTGCAGGATATAATGCAACAACATGGTCAATAGGAAAGTTAGATGATTGGGATACAAGCAACATATCTGAAATGGGAAATATGTTTATGAATGCAGCACATACTGTAGGAAAATTTGATATAGGTGATTTAAGTAAATGGAATACAGCTAATGTTATAACTTTCTGTGATATGTTTAATGGCGCAGGATATAATGCAACAACATGGAATATAGGTAATATAGCTGGTTGGAATACTGGAAACGCAACTAGCATGGGCCACATGTTTTATATGGCTGGTTCAAAAGCATCATATAGTCAAGATTTAACAGGTTGGGATGTAAGTAAAGTTGTAGATTACGCTCAATTTAACAAAGGCGTTGAAAGCAAAGTTACAGCACCAAATTGGGTAAATTAAATCTATAACGTAACATTCATATTATCTGAATAAACCTTAACTCAAAAGCATACACATTTCTTTAAGGAGAGATGTGTATGCTTATTTTTACGAAAAAAGATTTAAGATTTTATGCTTTAATGATAGTAATGTTATTAATCAGCATTGTTACACCTATCAGCTTAAATACTAACAAAATAGAGGAAACTACAAGTAATGCAATCGATACTACTTGTATATTAATAGATGCCGGGCATGGTGAACCTGATGGTGGCGCAGTATCTGTTGATGGTGTTAAAGAGAGTGATCTTAATTTGCAAATAGCAAATAAACTTAAAGATGAACTTGCATTAAAAGGTTATCAAGTTATGATGACTCGTGAAGATGAAAATAATATTTCGGGGTTAAATGATGATTCAACTATTAGAAGTATAAAGTCTCAAGACATTAATAATCGCGTAAATTTGGCGAACTCTTGCGGTGCTGATTTTATGATATCTATTCATATGAATAAATATGAGGACCCTAAGTATTTTGGTTGGCAAACTTTTTATTCAAAGAATTCAGAACAAGGTAAAAGACTTGCAGAGTGCATACAATCAGGGATTAAAGAAACCACAGGAATAGATAATAAACGTGAAGCATTAAAGATAGAAGGTATAAAGATAATTGATAAAACAACAATACCTGCAGTAATAGTTGAATGTGGTTTTTTATCAAATTCGGATGAGTGTGTTAAATTACAAGATGAGAACTATCAAACTCAATTAGTCGAGGGAATAATATGTGGAGTTGAGTTATTTTTAAAACGGGGACGCTCCTTATTCTTAAATTTTTAATAACAAGGAGCGTCCCCATTATCAAAAAATTCTAGCAACTCTTACGGAAGTACAAATTTGATTTTAGATAAATGTAAAAAATAGAACGCATGCAACACGCATGTAACAAAAAGGTAAAGCAAATTTAATATTTGCTTTATTTTTTTATCTTTTAAAATCCTCGTTATAGCTTCCGTAAAGGCATTTTGCAAGTTTTTTTACATTAATATTTCTTATATACATATACACGCGCGTGCGTGTATAGACATGACCTCTAGAAAATGTTACAAATAGTTTGTACAGTGCTGAAAATAAAGCACGAATACGAATACACAAAAGACAACATCGAATAGTTTAAGGAGGAGCTGAAACTATGAAAAGAAACAGACGGAGTGTCGATGATAACGGTAGTCATCATGGTAGTTGTTACCTTGATACTAGCCTCGGTATTTATCCAAGGTTCATGGCAATCAATCGACCAAGCCACAGAGACAAAATATTTACAAGAAATCACGGAGATTAAGAAAGGTGTTAATACGAAACGTCTTTCGAACTCTAAGAAAGGACTCGACGAAGAAACCTTAAATCAAGGCTTCATCAAAGTTAGGGTGCAAGATGCACCACCAACTTTTGAAAGTTTCGATGAAGACAGTATTACAGGGTATGTAGTCGATTTACACGTAATTGAATATGAAAAGTCAACTGTAGGTCAAGGTTATTTAGACTTTATGGAAGACGACGTTGTAAAGTTTAATGTGGATGACGTCTATGTTTATGATGCAATGGGAACTGTATATTATGCCAAAGGTTTATATGCAACTTCTGGTGAAAATGTTTATACAGACACTTCAGATATTGCACGTAAAGATGGTCCTACTATCGAAGTTGTTAGCACAGAGGAAGGACACATCGAACTTAAAGTAACTCCTTACTATGGTGGTGCAATCACAAGTGTTATGGTTGGTACTGAAAAAGCAAAGACAACAGACGGAAAAACATTTAAGTGCGATGTTTCAGATAACGGCACATACATTGTAATTGCTACAGAAGAAGGTGGTAACTCAACTAGAATTACTGTTACAGTTACAGATATGGTTGTAGTTATTCCAGAGAAACCAGTTATAAATGAGATTCGTATAGAATCAGGAGATCCATACATCAACACTAAAGTAGCAACATTACATGTTGATGCAACAGCTGCATCACATATGTATATAAGCACAACGATGAAAGTTGTTGGAGCTGCTACAACAGGTTGGAAAGAATATGAACCTTCTACAACGATAACTTTGAAAGAAGGCAAAAACACTGTTTGGGTTTGGTGTAAAAATGAAGTAGATCAAATGGCAGATACCTGGATGAAAACAGAAGTAATCGTCGATACAATAGCTCCTAGTAAAGACGAACCATCATATGTGATTTCAGGTTACTCATTAACAATACATCCTAAACAAACAGATGCTACTCCTCTAAAAGTTGAATTTGGTTATAGAGATGCAGGAACAGCTGATGAATATATATGGCAAGAAACAAACACAGTAGATGATGCGGCACCAGGGCAAAAAATGGACATCAAAACTCGTGCAACAGATGCAGCAGGAAACGTTTCAGAATCAAGAGTAATAACTACAGATGCATTTCCAACAATTCCAAGTGATATAAAGATAACAGAAACTCCAGCTGATGTTTGGAGCACAAGTAAAGTTTTAACTATTGAATATCCAGACACTTATGGAATATATCCATATAAAAATTATTACAGAATTGATGATGGTGAATGGCAAGAAGTAACTTCAAATAAAGAGACACTTAATATCATAAAAAATAGTTTTGTGGAAGCTGTTGTTTCAGCACAATTTAATTCAGCTCAAACAAGAATGGGTGAAATTAAAGAGTATGAAATTACAATGGTAGATAGAAATAGACCCGAACTTATTAGTTTGCTACCAGAAGAAACAGATATTGTTTATGATCAAGGTTATGACATAACGGTAACGGCGCAAGACTTTGAATCAGGACTTGTTGCATGGGAAGTTACAAATGAAAATATTGAACCAGTTTATTGGTCTCATGAATTAGATAGAACGACAGAATTAACAAACTTAGTATTTAGAGCAGAACAAAACGGAAAATATTATGTATGGGCAAAAGATGCTGTTGGTTTAGTTTCTTCAGTATTAGTTGAAGTAAAAAATATTGACTTAACAGATCCAGAAGTTGTTAGCTATGATGTTACTTTTGGTCAAGCTCAAGCAACTTTAACAGCAATACTTAAAGATGAAGCGTTAGGACTTAAAGCATATGCTTGGACAAAAGGCAAAGATGCACAACCAGAAGATGCAGACTGGGTTGCATTAGAAAAAACAACGCAGGCAGAAGTAACACATGTAGTTACAGAAAACGATACATATACAATTTGGGTAGAAGATGTTGGTGGTAGAAGAACAAGAGCGGTTAAAGATGTAAAAGTAATATTTACAGTAACATACGATTATAAAACAAATGGTGGTACAACACTAAAAGGTGAAGGACTATCTTCAACAAATAATGTTTTATATGTTGGATGTAATATGCCGGTTGATTTAACTCCTACATCAGTAAGAGAGAAATCTACATTCTTGGGATGGAGTAGAGATCCACATGCAAGAATCGCAGAGACGGATATTAAAATGGGTACAAAAGAAGATATTGTATTGTATGCAATCTTCTCTAGAGAGATTTCTCTAAACTTCTATTACTATGAAGGAACAACTCAAAAGAAACATGAAGTAAAAGCATATTTATATAATCAAGACGAAAGCGTTAAAGTTGAAATTCCAGAAATAACAGCAGTATTTACAGATTGGACATCAAGAGGATGGACTTTAAGTACAGCTCATGATGCAAAAGTAGAATATGCGCTAGTAGGTGCGACAATTGAGGTTGATGATCATACAGATATTTATATGCTATATGAAAAGAATTTAGCGATTACATATAAATACTTCAAATCATCAAGTTACGTAGATTTATTACCAATCTACACAAATACATATGACGTAACAATTACAACATCTGCTACATCAACAGCTCCAGAAATTGCAATGAATGTTAAAAAACAAGCTGATGATAATTCATGGAACTTTAGAGGTTGGAGTCTTGATGCAGCTGCTAATGCAGAAATAGACTTACCAAACAAAGGTAAGTATGAAACAAAACAAGATGTAACATTCCATGCATCATATGATTCTGAAGTTAGCGCATTCAAGCATACACATGGAAAGGCAACTCCAGAAGAAGTTAAAGGTACAGCTTACCTAGCTTGGAATGGAGCGGTAGTAAATGCAAAAATTAATTTAGGCACACCAGAAAATACAACATATAAAAATGCAACATGGGAGCCAAGAGGCTGGAGCTTGCAAAAGGTTGCTACAGGTTTAATCGAAGTTCCTAATAATGGTGATGCTGAAATATATATCAACACAAATTACTACGCAATTTATGGTAGAGATGTAAAAGTAACAACAAAGATATTTAATGATCAAACAGTAGTAGTTGATGCGGGTGGATTATTAAATGCTACAGGTGACGTATATAAAGCAATAATGAAATTACCTGAATTAAGTGATATTTCATTAAGCGGACTTGAATGGTTACCAAGAGGTTATAGCTTTGATTCTGCAGCACAAGCTGAAATAGATTTTGAAGAAAATGATGAGGTAATGTTTGATGAAGACGTTACTCTATATGCTTCATACTACAGAATTGTAAATATTAATAAAGTTAACTTCTATGCAACAGATACAACAAGCCATATTGCATATAGTACATACAAAGGTGACATTGATAAGGTTGTAATAAATATAGGAACAGTAGATTCAATTTATTTCAACGGAGAGACATGGGAAGCAAACTTCTGGACTGCAACATCTGGTCTTACAGCACCAAAGGTAGTTGATTTAAATGGAACAATAGAAACAATAAAAGACGAAACATATTACATGTTGTATGGAAGAGATGTAACAATCACAAGACACATGTATAATAAAGAAACATCAACGATAGAAGGAAAAGCTTTATTAGACACAGGTAGAAATATTCTTCCTATATCTTATATAACAGGAGACTTTGAAAATGTAACAGTTGGTGGAGTTGAATGGGAAGCAAGAGAATGGAGTAGTTTATTAAATTACTTAGCAGATGATGTAAAACATTATTCAAAAACAGAAGAAATATCTACATATAAAGATGAAGATATTTATGCAATTTATGGAGACACATTAGACATTAATGTATACACATTAGGCGCAAACGCAACACCAGAATATACAGCTTTATATGGAACAAGAATAATGACAATTGAAGAAAAGATAATTTCAATTGAAAATGTAACATTGCCAGAATTAATAAGTGTTACAAAGGATGACTTATTATGGACACCAAAAGGATACTTGTCTTCTGAAGATGGATATGAGTTAGAACATACAGATGGTATTATTTCGAAATTTGGTGGAGACGTAATCTTACCAACAAAAGATTTAGAGTTCTACGCAATTTATGAAACGGATGCAACTATAACAAAAGTATTATTTGAAGATGTTAAAACAGAAAAACATAGAATAACATTAAATTCAAATGCGGAAATTGGTGGCGCAGAAATTAAACTTGGAACTATTGTGAATGCTGTTTCTGAAGAAAGAGTATGGCAAGGCTTAGGTTGGGATGATGATGCTAAAAACTATGTAACTCCAAAATATACTGCGAATACAGGAATATTAATAGAAGGAAATAGAACATTCTATGCAGCTTACTCAAAAATAGTTGCGTTAGAGCATCAAGAATATCAAGAACCAAGTGTTACAAAATCAACTTTCGTAGAAGGCACAGCATACATGAGTTATAGTGGTGAAACAAAAGAAGCAGAAATTGCAGTTGTTAATCCGGTATATAATCAAGTATCAATCGAAGGCGAAATTTGGAATTATAAAGGATGGTCAGATAGTAATGAACTACACACGCCAATTACAAATGCAATTGGTTCAACAATTAAATTACTTGATGATGATACTATATATGCAAGATATGAAAGAGTAATAACAGCAACTCTTCATGTATATCTAGATGCTGAAAGGACAGCAACTGGAAGTTCAGAAGCGAACACATTAGGTATTCGTGCTGACTCAGAAATTGATTTTGGTGAAATAGAAACCGTTCAATTAAATGGTTCAGAATGGATACCAAGAGGTTGGAGTACAGATCCAGCACCAAATGCAGGAGCAAGCTTTATCAATAACTTCGGCTCTGGAAATATATCTAAAGATACACACTTCTATGCATCATACATCACTGATATTACAGTTACATTCATTGCATATAGTGGTGATGTACAAACAACAAAAAATAGAATTGGTACAGTATATATGAACTACCTAGGAGAAATGATTGATACAGAAATCATAACTCCAGCACAAGATTTATATACAGGTGTTGGTGGAAATTGGGTGGCTGCAGGATATACAGAAGAAACACTTCAAGAAGTTGAAGATGATTTGATTGCTAAATCAAAGATAGTAACAAATCAAAATAGAACATTCTATGGTTTATACTATAGAACTTTAACACTTACATACGATCCAAATGGTGGAACAATGGATCCTACTACATCAGAAGGAATACAAAAAGTAAATTCATATAACATCAATGATACAGTGAATCCTACAATAATAGTAAGTACACCTGTTCCAAAACGTACTGGATATACATTCTTAAACAAATGGACAGAGCAAAAAGATGTAGAATTACCAGGATATTTAATTGGTGAATCAATTACAATTTCTAAAGATACTACATTATATGCATTTTGGGAGAGAACAATATATACAGTAGATTACAACGTAAATGGTGGCGAAGGTACTTTTGAAGTACAATACAAAGAACATGATATTGATATCGTATTACGCTCTGAAAAACCAACAAGAGAAGGTTATGTGTTTATGGGATGGAGTACATCTGAAGAATCTCCAATTGTTGAATACAGTGCGGGTGATACGTATAGTGTGAACATGTCAGCAACACTATATGCTGTATGGCAACAAAAACTATACGCATTAATTTACGATGATGGAACGATGGGCTTCAACACGACGGGGAAACCAAAATTGGGACAAACATTAGCGGATGAAAGTTATGTATGGCTTCTTGAGAATGAATTCTTCGGAATACAAGAAATTCCTTGGTACGGATTAGATATCAAGAAAGAAATTGTTTCAGTAGAATTTGAAGAAGAGATAAAACCAGCATGGACAGCAGCATGGTTCTTTGGATTTGAAAATCTAGAAAAGATAGTAAACATTAAAAACTTAAATACAAAACAAACAACGGTAATGAGTTACATGTTTGAAGGTTGTACAAGTTTGAAAGAAATTGATTTAAGAGGATTTAATACAAAAGTAACTTTGGGAATGCAAAATATGTTTAAAGATTGTACATCGTTACAATACTTAGATATCAGCTCATTTGATATTTCTTCATTAAATATAATTTCTAACATGTTCTATAATTGTACAAATCTAAAAACAATTATTTCTGAAGAAGGATTCACTATGGAGAATGTTTCTCTTGGAGTAAATGTATTTAGAGGATGTAATTCATTAGTCGGTGGAAATGGAACAGCATATTCACATGCAAATGCAGATAAAGATATGGCAAAAGTTGATTATGGCGAAGGTTATGGAGTAAGCACACCGGGTTACTTCACAGGAACAAACATGAGAGTATATGCATTGTTATATACAGATGGAACTTTAGGATTTAATAGATCAGGAAAACCTGCTACAGGAAAAACGGTAGATAATCAAAACGAAAATATTTGGGTAATACCATTCCCATATGAAAGTGGAGATGAAGTGCCTTGGGCAAGAAAAAGTTCTAGCATAAGTAAAGTTGTAATAGAAGAAAACATTATTCCTAGCGCAACAGCGTGGTGGTTTAACGGAATGTCTAGAGTATCTGCAATTTTAAATCTTGATTTGATAGATACAACAAGAATAAGAACAATGCAAGGAATGTTTGCTGGATGTAAAGGTCTTACAAGTATTCCAACAGAAACATTCGTGACATCAACGGTTACAGACATGAGTTATATGTTTGAAAACTGTTCAAATGTATTAACATTAGACTTAAGAAACTTTGATACATCAAATGTAACAAACATGGCAGGGATGTTTAATGGATGTGAAAGAGCAACGAAAATGAATGTATCAAGCTTTAATACATCAAATGTAACAGATATGTCTAACATGTTTAAAAACTGTAAAGCTGTAACAGCAATTGATGCAAGAAACTTTGATACATTAAACGTAACAAATATGGAATCAATGTATGAGGGTGATGCTAAAATCTCATACTTAGATTTAAGCTCGTTTAATACTGCTAATGTAACAAATACAGCAAGAATGTTTAAAGATTGTGCAATCTTGGCAACAATTTATGCAACAGATAATTTCACAACAACTGCGATTACAGAAAGTGCAGATATGTTCTTGAATGTAAAAAATATTATTGGTGGTAGAGGAACAGAATACGTAGAGCTAGCGGTCGATAAAGCGTATGCAAGAATTGACCAAGGTGTAACACGTGCTGGTTATTTCACTAAAGAAAAAGTGTTTGCACTATATTGTTCAGATGGTTCATTAGAAATTAACACAACAGGAATTCCAAGTGCCGGAAAAACATTAGCATCTGAAGATTCATATTGGGCAGTAGCCGGTAAGTTTGCATCAGCTGCAGTAAGACCTTGGGATCAATACAAAGATTCAATTGATAGTGTGTCAATCGAAGATATAGTAACACCAATATCTACAGCATATTGGTTTGCAGATTTGAGAAATGTTAGTGGTATTAAAAATATATCTAATATTGATACAAGTATCACAAAATATATGACAGGTATGTTTGAAGGTTGTACATCATTAGCATATGTTGATGTTGGAAGCTTTGACGTATCTGAAGTACAAAACATGGATAAGATGTTTAGAAATTGTTCATTAATAAATGAATTAGATTTCTTAAATTGGAATACAGCAAAAGTTAAATCAACAACACAAATGTTTGATGGTTGTATAAGACTTTCTAAAGTTGACGTTGGCGCAGAGTGTACAATTCATAGAAACTTACCAGTAACATCTGCATCATACATTGGTGGTGCAAATGGTAAATGGTACAACTCTATTGGTCAAGGTTTTGAAAGTGCAGAATTACCAATTAATAAGATTGATACTTACTATGCATCAGTAGATATGGTTCCACCAACATTAGCACCAAGACAAACTTGGTATGATGCTGCTGGCACTGGATTTGACCCAGCAACAATTACAAACATTTATATTACAAATGAATATACGACAACTGGTCTTGAATCAGCCACATGGGCTGCTGACGAGGCTGGTAAAGGTAAGATAATGTGCTATGTTGTAGAAAATATCTTATACATAGTAAATAAACACACAGCATATTCAAGTGGAGCAATTATGCTGCACGAAGATGCAACAGGATTATTTGCAGAATTTACATCTGTTAAAAATATTAATGGTTTAAGATTGTTTAATACAATTCGTACAGAAACGATGGACAACATGTTTGGTTCACCTAGTGGAGGCTGTTCTGGAATTTCAAAACTTACAGGTTTTGAAAAATGGAACGTTTCTAACGTAATAAGTGTAGATAACATGTTCTATGGTTGTGGAGTTAAAGATATAGATTTAACAGGATTAGATTTCACAAGCTTAACAGATTTTAGCAACATGTTTAACGGCTCATTAGCTACAACAATTGTTGTGGGTGAATGGAATATTCAAAATGCAAATAGTATGTTTGCAAATTGTCCAAACTTACAACTTGTAAACTTAACTTCAATTAATTACTCTGGCTTGAAATATACAGAGTCAATGTTTGAAAACGATACAAATCTTTTAACTATATATGTAGATAAAAATTTCGTATCAGATTCAATTACTGAAAGTACAAACATGTTTACTAACTGTACAACAATTCTTGGTGGCGCGGGTACAATGTATGATTCAACTCGTACAAACAAGAGATATGCAAAAATAGACGAAGAAACAGCACCAGGTTATTTAACAGCATTTGAAATTGGTGCAGGTGCGGTTACAGCTAAATTGTATGAAACAGGTACAGTTGCTACAACATACGTAGAATTAACTGAGGCTGGCGTTGATGCTCCTGCATGGAATTATAATAATGGTGCAAAACTATTAGAAATTAAAGCTAGTAACTTGATGGCAGGAGAAGAAAAGAAAGTAACAATTAGCGTACCTACAGGTATGTATATTGAAAAAGATTCATGGACTAAAGTTGGTGAATTCTCTGGTATAACAAATGTTTCATTTACAACATTAGATATCGATTCTACAAAATCAGGAATACAACAAGGAACAGGAAGTTATACAAATGCACAAACAGGTACAGTGACATTTACAATCGGTAAATATGCTGCATATAGTAAGATACAATTACTTGTAATGTATGACAGAACTATATGGGATAAATGTGCTAATAACGGAAACTTAACTAAAGATCCAGCTGTAGTAGTAACACTAAATGATTCAAAAACTATTAAAGTTAATAATGTATCAGCATCAGCTGCTTATGGTGGAGGATTACATTTAGGAAACTCTATCGGTACATCTAACTTATATGTAGGAAATGAATATAAACAAAATCCGGTAACAAGCTTCTACTATTTAGCAGGAGATCAGACAACATATTCAGCCTTCTATAAAACAGTAACAACAAAGTTATGCTTATATAGTACTGATGCAAACGGAGAAATAATTTATGCTACATACAAAGGTATTTATGGTGGATACAGAGGCGATGGTAATTCCACGATAACTACAGCAAATGGTGTAACTACAATTGTTGCAAACGACGTATATAGTTCTGGTGGAATGGAAATGGCGAAAGGATATTATACTTTAGAAGAAGATGCTGGATTCATAGAAGGAACAAAGATCTTCTATGTACAAGAAGTAATTACAGAAGACTATGTAGGAAAGATTAGAACAAATACGCTTAGACAACAATTCATAATTGGTGAAAAAGAAATAGACTATAATAATATTAAGATGTCTTCATCTTCAGTAACAGCATCAAGTGAAAGCTATCATAAAGGACAACCATATTATGATATGATTGGTTATATGTCTTTTGAATATCAAGGTGTTGCGGATATTTCAGATATCGACGTAGATATTAACTTTGATATAACAGCGGGAAATAACGTTGCACCAAATGCAAAAGTTGCATACATGCAAGTACCATTAGTAGAATATACAGGAACAATGGCTCAAGTTACACTTGTTAACGAAGCAGGTAAACAATTTGGTCCATATGGATACAGTATAAATTCATCTTCAAATAGAAATGGTGCACGTGTAATGGCAAAAGATGTTGTGGCAGCAAATGGATTATCTGGTACATATTATTTGAAAGCAATTTCATATAATATTGCGGAAATTCCGGGAGCATTAACAACAACAAGATTCTATGCGTACCAAGCAAATTCTTCAGTAGGTGCATCTGGTACAATGGGTGGATGGGTAAATCAAACGGCAACACATACAATTAAGTTTACTTATCCAGAAGGTGCAAATGTTGCAGGTGCTAGCAGAACAATATATTCATATCCAACAAATACTCCAATGCTTGCTGGTAGAATTGTAGATTATGCAACTCCAAATGGAACAACGTTTGAGGCTGGTAATGAATTTAATATTGATTTTGCACCAGCAGCTTCAGAGTACCCATATCAAAATACACAACATATTACAAAACCAGTAATGTATATGGTATTACCAGAAGGCGCACAAGTAAAAAATGCTGTAATTTCAACTACAAAAGGCGGAAGTTCAATTGCTAATAGTGTAATTACTGTAAGTAAAGTATTTGATAAAGATGGTATTATTTACAGTGTATATAAAATTGAGCCAGAAGGAGATTTGCATTATGGTGGTATTACAAGTAGTGTAGGAGTCGATTCTACAAGATGGTTTAGATTAACGATTTCTACAGAATCAACAATGGATAGAACTACGTTGATGCTTAGAGATGCAGTTGCATTTAAGAATGGCGATTTACATTGTTATGTAAGTGGTGCTCAAGCTGGATATACTAAGACAGACCCATATGATTTAGATGGCGATGGAAGCACATCAGATTATTACGGTACAATAAGTTCTACAACTGTATCAATTACAATATTCCCAATTGAGGAATAATATTAGCAAAAGTTAAAATGCAAAAATATTTGAAAGTTAAATAGGAGGTAGCAATGGAGACTATTGCTAAAAACGTAAGAAAGAATATATTAAAGCAAGTGCATGCTGCAAGTTCAGGACATCCTGGTGGAGCGTTATCTTGTGCAGATATATTAATTGATATTTACTTTAAAGATATAACAGAAGGAGACAAAGTTATATTATCTAAAGGACATGCAAGTGCGGCTTTATACGCCGTACTTGCAGAAAAAGGTTTCTTCCCAAAAGAAGAATTAGAAACTTTTAGAAAGTTAGGTTCTAGACTACAAGGGCATCCTGCACTTGGCAAAGCGCCAGGAGTAGATGCTCCAAGTGGATCACTTGGACAAGGCTTATCAGTTGCAAATGGTCTTGCACTATCTTTTAAAATGGATGGCAAAAATAATTATGCATATTGTATTTTAGGAGATGGTGAAGTTCAAGAAGGTCAAATATGGGAAGCTGCAATGACAGCATCACATTACAAATTAAATAATGTGATAGCTTTCCTTGACCACAACGGTTTGCAAATTGATGGCAGCAATGAACAAGTAATGAACATTATGCCTTTTAAAGAAAAATTTGAAGCTTTTGGATGGTATGTTCAAGAAATATCTGGACATAACTTTGATGAAATTACAGCAGCTATTGCAAATGCAAAAGCACAAGACAAACCTTCTATGATAATTGCTAATACTGTAAAAGGAAAAGGAGTTTCATACATGGAAAACCAAGTTGGTTGGCATGGAAAAGCTCCAAATGACGAAGAGTATGAAAAAGCAATTAATGAGTTAGGAGGCGAGTTTTAATGGGAAAAGCAACTAGAGAAAGTTATGGAGAAGCATTGGTAGAATTAGGAGAGAAATATTCGAACTTAGTTGTGCTAGATGCCGACCTATCAGGAGCAACTAAAACAAATGGCTTTGCTAAAAAATATCCGGAAAGATTTTTTAACATAGGAATTGCAGAACAAGATATGATGGGAACTGCTGCAGGACTTGCGTTAGGTGGCAAGATACCATTTGCAAGTACATTTGCAGTATTTGCATCAGGAAGAGCGTATGATCAAATACGTAATACAATTTGCTATGGGAAAATTAATGTAAAAATAGGTGCAACACATGCTGGTATAACAGTAGGAGAGGACGGTGCAACACATCAAGCCTTAGAAGATATAGGTATGATGAGAGCACTTCCAAACATGACTGTTTTATATCCATGTGATGATTATCAAACAAGATGGATGATAGAAGAAGCAATCAAGTTAAATGGTCCAGTTTATGTAAGACTAACTAGAGCAAAGACAGATGATGTATATAAAATAGGTACAGAATTTGAACTTGGCAAAGGTGTACAACACGGAAATGGAACAGATGCGACAATAATTGCAACAGGAGTAACTGTTGGAGAAGCGCTAGCTGCACAAAGAGATTTAATCGCAAAAGGAATGGATGTAAGAGTAATTGATATTCATACAATCAAACCAATTGATAAAGAAATTATTTTAAAAGCAGCACGCGAAACAAAACGAATTATAACTGTTGAAGATCACAGCATAATCGGCGGATTAGGATCAGCCGTTTGTGAAGTGCTTTGCGAAGAATACCCAGTTAAAGTAACACGCATGGGTATTAAAGACGAATTCGGTCAATCAGGCAAATGGCAAGAACTACTTGCACACTACAAAATCGACCGCACCTCAATCGTCGAAGAACTTCTTCGCAACTAGGGGACACTCCTTGAAATCAAATTTTCGCAACAAGGGGACACCCCTTGTCACAAAACAAATCTTGTAATTATAAAAACACAAAAATAACCCTCGATTTTCATCGAGGGTTTTATTATTAAATTAGTATGCTATTTCTGCATCATATTTGCTTACCCAAATACCTGTAACATTTCCGTTTTCCTTAAATGCAGAGCTTACAGTGTATCCGTTTTCTGTGTAGTCATGATATAATTCACTGAATACAATATTTCCGGCAGGATCCTTTGAATATCTTGGAATCCAAACAAACATACTGCCTATAGTTGTAACTTCTCTTCCTTCTAAATTAACAAGATCTGTTTTACGAAGTTCTTCGTTTGTGTAACCGTTTACTGCAAGTTCATCAGTAAGCATTACATTTGCCCACATTTCTTTTTCAGAAGAATAATCATACCAGTTGGTATCTTCTGAGTTAACAACAATCCATCTTCCATTAATATTTCTAACAGGAACCATACCTTTTATTAAAGCAGGTTTGTTAACACCTTTAACGACATCAAATTGGTCTTGTGAAACTTCACCAGAAACTTCGCCAACAACTTGTTTTAAATCATTCAACGCATAATATTCTTCATCATCAACTATAATTGGCGCGATAGAAACAACTTCGCCTGTTAAATAATTAATAATATATGTTCTGATTATATTTTCTAAATCAAGTTCGGCAGCTTGTTCTGGTGATAATTGATACCAGCCATCGCCGTATTCTATACCATTAACTTCAACTGGTTCAGCATCGGTTAAAGGAGTTCCAATGTAAGGATACTTAGCAGAATTAGTTCTATTAAAGAACGCTCTTGAAACAACTGCATCGCTTACATTCAAAGCTTCTGTATATGCACCCACATTATTTGCTTGGTCAATGTTTTGCATACCACCATAATAAATTGTAACACCTGCAATGATGATTAAAACAACGATTGTGATAACAAGTGTTATCAATGAAATACCTCTATTATTTTTCATAAAACCATCTCCTCTATATAAAATAGTACAAACATCCTCATAATTAACAATATTATACCATTTTTTTGAAGTGGTAACAATATTTCTAGGCGAAAAATCCACTGTACAGCGATAAGAAATGTGAACACTTTGTGAATAGGAGTGTCCCCAACTTTCGAAAATTTGATTACAAGGGGTGTCCCCTGGTTGCGAAAACTTGACAAGTAAAAGTAGGTGTGATATTTTCACGGTGTAAGATTTAATTCTAAGAGTTTATTTTCTTTTTAAATTTCCAATTATACATTTTAATAGTAGATTTTCAATCTATGAGCGACGGCATAGGTTTATTTTTTGAGCTTTATAGGAGGAAATATGTTATCGACAACGTACAGTATTGCTCTTTCGGGTATTGAGGGAAGCTTAGTTAATGTAGAGGTTGATGTAGGTAATGGGCTACCTTCGTGGGATATTGTGGGCTTGCCAGATGCTGTTGTAAGAGAGTCGAAAGAACGAGTGCGTACAGCTATAAAAAATTCTGATTTAACTTTACCTAATAAAAAGATTGTGGTAAATCTTGCGCCCGCTCACACCAAAAAAGAAGGAGCGATTTTTGATTTGGCAATAGCTATAGGGATATTAAAAAACGCAAACGTCATACAAGATCAATCGCTTGAAGAATATATTTTCATAGGAGAACTTTCTTTGGATGGAAGCATTAATAAAGTAAAAGGTATCCTTGTAATGTGCATGGCTGCAAAAGCTTTTGGAAAAACCAAAATATTAGTTCCATATGAAAATAGATTTGAAGCTGGAGTGGTAAAAGATATAAATGTTATACCGGTTAAAAATTTGAAAGAAGTTGTGGATTTGTTAAATAACAAAACAAAAATCGAACCTTTTGTTAGTGAGTCAATCAACTTAAAAACAGTCGTAGATACGAAGATTGATTTTTCGGATGTTAGGGGTCAAGAAAATGTAAAACGAGCATTAGAAATTGTTGCGGCGGGTTCTCATAATTGTCTTTTAATAGGCAGCCCACGGTTCTGGAAAAACCATGCTTTCAGAAAGATTACTTACGATTTTGCCAGAACTAACATTTAATGAGGCCTTAGAAATAACAAAGCTTCAGAGTGTTGCGGGTATACTCCCAGATGATGTTTCACTTGTTACTAAACGACCGTTTAGATCTCCGCATCACAAGGCTTCAATAATATCATTACTTGGCGGAGGACAAAATCCTAAACCGGGAGAAATAAGTTTAGCGCATTATGGGGTTTTGTTTTTAGATGAATTGCCTGAATTTTCTCGCAGTGCGCTGGAGTCTTTAAGAGGACCTTTGGAAGATGCACAAATTACAATTTCAAGGACAAACTCTACAGTAACATATCCGTGCAATTTTATATTTATGGCTAGTATGAATCCGTGTCCTTGTGGGCATTTAAATGACAAGAAAAAAGCTTGCGTGTGTACGCCCACACAAATATCAAATTACAAAAATAAAATTAGCGGTCCTATATTAGATAGGATTGATTTACATGTAGAAGTTGAAAGAGTAGATTATAAAAAATTACAATCTGATGAACATTTGGAATCATCTGAGCAAATTAGAGAACGTGTAAATCGTGCACGAAAAATACAATTAGAACGATATGAATCTGAAGGGATAATTTCAAATTCTGAGCTTTCATCAGTACAAATAGAAAAGTATTGTAAGTTAAATGATGAGACAAAAATATTCTTGGAAAATGCCTTTAATGTGTATGGATATAGCGCACGCACGTATTCAAGAATTTTGAAAATTGCGCGAACTATCGCAGATTTAGAAGAAAAAGAAAATATTGAATTGCAACATGTGGCGGAGGCGATTCAATATAGAACTTTAGATAGGAGTAATGCAAATGAATAATAAAATATTAGGAAAAGAGGGAGAAGAATTAGCAGCGAAATATTTAGAAGCAGAAGGATATGAAATAATTGAGACAAATTATAATTGTGGTTTTGGTGAGATAGACATCATTGCAAAGAAAGGAAGGGAACTAGCTTTTGTTGAAGTAAAGACTAGGACGCAGACGTTCTTCGGTATGCCTATAGAGTCTGTAAATATACCAAAACAAAGACATATTTATAAAGTGGCGGAATATTATATCTATAAAACAAATGCCTATAATTACGAAATTTCATTTGATGTAATTGAAGTATATAAGTACCAAGGACAGGCGATTAGAATTGAAAAAATAAAAAATGCAATTATAGAAAATCCGCGATATACATTTGGGAGAAGTACATGAATTTAAAAATAATACATAAAGATAATGAATACTTTCCTAAGAACTTTTTAAAATTAAAGGATTGTCCGGAATTTATTTTTGTGCTTGGTAATGAAAAAATATTAAACGATTTTTCAATCGCAATAGTTGGTGCTCGAAAAGCTTCGCATGAATCCAAAGAAATGGCGAGAGAGGTTGCAAAAGAGTTGGTCGAAAATGACATTACAGTTGTAAGTGGATTAGCAATAGGGATAGATAGTGCGGCGCATATTGGCGCGTTAAGTGTAAATAACAAAACAATCGCAGTTTTAGGAAATGGCTTAGATAAAACATATCCAAGAGAAAATAAAAAGCTAGCATTGCAAATAATAGAAAACGGTGGTGCGATAATAAGTGAACAATTACCGGGAACCGACCCGCTTCCAATAAATTTGAATAGAAGAAACCGACTTATATCTGCATTATCAGGAGGAGTATTAATAATAGAAGCAAAGCAAAAAAGCGGGTCTTTAATAACTGCCGAATATGCCAAGAAACAAGATAAGAAGCTTTTTGTAATTCCAGGCGGAGTAAATGATGGAAATTATGATGGAAGCAACAAACTATTAGTAGATGGTGCGCTGTGCGTGCGTAATGCAAAAGATATACTTTCGAATTTAGAAATAAAAAGCAAAGTTTTAGTGAAGCAAAATATCACAAAGAAAGTGCCAGAAAACCTTAATGAAATCTACAAAATAGTTACTAAAAAAGGCGTGAGTTTTCAAGAAATTTGTAATAAATCTGATGAGTCTGCGAAAGATATATTCACAAAGCTTACTTTATTAGAAGTTTCTGGCTATATAAAAAAGTCGGGAGGCAAGTTCTTCAAAAGCTGATTTCCGTAAATTTTACAGAATAATCACCTTAATTAAATTGATTTTAATAAACCGTAGTAGTAAAATTTAAGAGTAAAAGTTTAATTCATAGGGAGAATAACGTATGAAAAAATATTTGATGATTTTACTAGTTACGGTTTTTTGTTTTTCGGGCGCAATATATGCTACTGAAACTCCGAAAACTGATGGTATAGATTCGGGAGAAATTCTTTATGATGAAGGATATGAAGTTGCGTTAGATGGTATGGAAAGCGAATATCTCTACGTACAAGAAAATCTATCTTTTGACATATTAAAAGGAACCGTTGTGGAAGCTGGCGAAGTTTATGAAGAAGATGGTGGTTATACTACATATTCTTACCAAGATGTTAAGGTATATATAAAGGATAAAGGATATGCCACTACGAAAGTTATTAAACATTCGCTTTCATATTATAGCGGAATGAGTGCAATAAGTAGACCTTTAAAAGAAGGTGACAAAGTTTTAGTTTATACAACTTTTGAAAATGACAATATAACAGAAGCTGCTATAAGCGAAAGAAACAATTCGAGTTATATATGGGCGATAGTAATTATATACTCGGTGGCGATTATATTAGTTGGCGGTAAAAAAGGTGTTAAAGCATTAATAAGTTTAATACTTACCGTGCTTGCTGTATTTTATATAATAATTCCACAGATAATAAATGGCATGAATCCGTTATTAATAACTGTTTTGGTAACAATTGCAATTGCTTGTGTTGCATTGCTGATAATTGCAGGACTTAATAAAAAGGCTGTTGCAGCTATTATTGGAACATCTGGTGGAATAATAATCTCTGCAATTTTTGCTATGATTTTTGGATACTTGATGGATCTTTCTGGTGTAAGCGAAGAAGCTGGTACATTAGTTAGTGTATCGTCTGCATATATGTTTGATTTCAAAGGAATACTATATGCCGGAATTATAATTGGTGCTCTTGGTGCTTGCATGGATGTTGCGATGTCACTTGCATCAGCACTACATGAACTTAAAGAAGAAAATCCACACATCACAAGAAGCAAAATGATGAAAGCAGGAATGAACATTGGTAGAGATATGATTGGTACAATGACAAATACATTGATACTTGCATATACAGGAAGTTCGATTGTTTTAATAATGTTGTTTATAGTTACTCAAGAAAGTTTTATACATATTATAAATAGAGAAATGATGATCGAAGAAATCTTAAGATCAATTGCAGGAAGTTTTGGACTTGTAACAACAATTCCATTTACATCGTTTGTAACAAGTTTATTAATGGGTAAAAAAGAGAGGGGTTAATCAATGAATAGTAATGGACAAAAAAGAGGTTCTGCTGGTGAAACAATTTTATGGATGATAATCACTGCAGCAACAGTATTTGTAGTTACATCTTTTCAACATACAAAAATGACACTTGGTAATGATCAATATGTTGCGAGTGAAGCAAAGTTTCAAAAGTTAGAGAAAGTTTTAAAAGTTTTAGAAGATGAATTTTTATTTGAATATGATGAAACTGAATTAGAAGAAGCTGCTATAAGAGGCATGCTAGATGGGCTTGAAGAACCATACACATCATATTTTAATCTAGATGAAACTGAAGAATTTTTAACAGAAACAGAAGGTGAATACGAGGGCGTTGGAATGTATTTAGCTGTTGATACAGTAAAAAATCTTCCTATAGTATTATTACCAATTAAAAATTCGCCTGCTGAAGAGGCTGGAATTTTACCTGGTGATTACATCTTAGAAATTGATGGTAAAGATGTTACAGCAGCATCGCTTGAGGAAGTTGCATCATCAGTAAAAGGTAAAGCTAATTCAACAGTAACAGTAAAGTTTAGAAGATATTCATCAGAAACAGAATATACAGAGTTTGAAAAAACATTAACAAGAAGAAAAGTAGAATTATATCCATTTGAATACGAAGTAATGAATGACAACATTGCATATATAAAATTTGAATCGTTTGATGAAAAAGCGGTAGATAATTTTGAAAAAGCACTTAAAGAAATGTCAAAAACAAATGAGATTAAAGGATTAATTATTGATGTAAGAAATAATCCTGGCGGACTATTAACAACTGCCGGTGAAATAATAGATAGTCTGCTACCAACGGGTGTAATAACATACACAGTAGATAAAAAAGGTGAGAAAGAATATATGTATTCTGATTCAAAATCATTAAATCTTCCAATTGTAGTTATTACAAACGAAAACTCTGCGAGTGCATCAGAAATTATGGCGGCAGCAATTCAAGATTCAGAAAACGGATGCACAGTTGGAACAACAACTTATGGAAAAGGTTTAGTACAAAAATTTAAGAGCCTTGGAGATGGAACATATATTAAATTAACAATAGCTGAATATTTTTCACCAAAAGGTAATAAGATAAATGAAATTGGTGTTATACCAAACTATGAAGTGCTTGATAACACTGAAACAGAAGCGGATGAACAATTAGAAAAAGCATTGGAAGTTATTGCAAATATGATTTGACATTGATATATCACTATGATAAACTGAGTCTAGGTTGCAAGAGAGCAATTCAAGTACTAAAGAAAGTAGGAGGAATAAACATGGAAAGAGGAAAAGTTAAATGGTTTAATCCAGAGAAAGGTTTTGGATTTATTGAGAGAGAGAACGCTAAAGACGTGTTCGTTCACTTTTCAGCAATCAATATGGAAGGGTACAAAACACTTGAAGAAGGCATTGAAGTTCAATTCGATATCGTTGATGGAAAAAACGGAGATCAAGCAGCTAACGTAACTAGAGTTTAATAAATTTTAATTACGCTGTTTATCTAATTAATAGATGAAAACCATGAAACCTCACCATAACGTGTGAGGTTTTTTCTATGCAAACCTACTATTATATATATATAAATAAAAAATAAGGACGTGAATAATAATGGCAAATTTAAAAAAGTTTATGGCGCATGTAGATATGGTAAAAATATCTTGCGTTGATTCAACAGAGCTTGTTGAAGAAGCAAGAAAAATTCACAAACTAAATCCAACACCAACGGCAGCGCTAGGTAGAATGCTTACGATGGGTGCTTTAATGGGAGCAAGTTTAAAAAGTGAAGAAGAAAAATTAACACTTCAAATCATAGGGGACGGTCCACTTGGTTCAATTTTGGTTTCAACAAATCATACGGGAGATGTTAAAGGATACGTTTCAAACCCACGTGCCGAAGCACCAGAGAAACCAAATGGGAAATTAAATGTAAGTGGAATTATCGGTAAAGGTGATTTGAGAATTATTAAAGACTTAGGCATTGGCGAACCTTACGTTGGTTCTCTACCATTAGTTACTGGTGAAATTGCAGAAGACTTTACTTATTACTTTGCAAAGTCAGAACAAATACCAACTGTAATTGCGCTAGGTGTATTAGTTGATAAAGATGGCAGTGTAAAAAGAGCTGGTGGATACATACTACAAGCATTACCAGACACGCCAGAACAAATATTAGAATTAATCGAAAAAAGAATTTCAGAAAGTAAATCTATTACAGAAATGCTTGAAGATGGAATGTCATTAACTGAAATCGCAACATATATTTCAGATGATCTAGATACTTATGAAGTAGAAGAAAGAGACGTTTCATGGCATTGCGATTGCTCAAGAGAAAGAATGGAGAGAGCAATTTTTAGTATGGGTAAAGATGCAATTGAAGAACTAGCAGAAGATGAAATTACAGAAGTAAGTTGTCATTTTTGTAATACAAAATATCAATTTGAAAAAGCAGAAATACAAAAAATGATAGCCGAAAAACAAAAATAAAAAAATTTTTTTGAAATTTTTTTGAAAGAATTTTGTAACATTTTTGTAACATAAAAATTGAAGTCATTTCCTACGGAAGTAGCCGCTTCCGAATTTTGGGAAATGACTTTTTTTGACCCTCAAAAACTAGAGCGGAGCGAACTTCCAAGAAAAAAGTGCTTTACAAATTTTTTGAAGAGTGATAACGTAAAGGCAACAAAACGAAAGATAAAAAATTTCGTTACGAAAGAGGAGGATTTTAAAATGGGTTTTATAAAAGCATTCACGGGTGCTCTTAGTGGAACGTTTGCTGATGAATGGGTAGACTTCTACAAACCAATGGAAGGAGTACCAGCAACAGCTGCATTATATCCAGCTGTAAAGAAAACAAAGAATAATAATGGTGTTGGTGAAAATACAAAAGGAACTGAACACATTATTACAAACGGAAGTAAAATTATCGTACCAGAAGGTACAGCATTAATTACAATGCAAGATGGTGCAATCACAGGTTGCATCGCTGAACCAGGTGGATTCATCTTCACATCAGATGATCCAAATTCACAATCTATGTTTGCTGGAGATGGCATGTTCGCACATGTATGGAAAGCAACATGGGATAAAGTGAAGGGCGGCGGTATCGTTCGTTCAGAACAAAAATTAGTATATGTAAATATGAGACCAATTCCAAAGAATCCATTTGGAACACAAGGTGAAATTTACTGGGACGATTCATATCTTGGAGTACAAGCTGGTGCTATCGCAAGAGGTGAATATACAATTCAAATTGTAGACCCAATGCTATTTGTTAAAAACTTTAATACTACTAAATATTTAGAAGATGGAGAAGTTCTAGATTTAGCTGATGAATATGATCCAATTGCAGATCAATTATTTAAAGATGTAGTAGGATGCTTAGGATCAGCATTCTCAAATTATACAAACGATCCTGAAAAACAAAATCGTATGAATAAAATTCAAGGAGATGCAATCGGTTTTGCTAAAGCATTATCTTCAACAGTTGAAAACGAAAAACAATGGAGATCAATGTATGGTCTTGAAATTGTAACAGCAAACGTTATTCATATTGAATATGATGCAAATACAAAAGAATTATTCACAGAAATGCAAAGACTTGATGCCCTTAATGCTAAAAATAGAGGAAATCAAAACGTACAACAAGCTACAGCAAAAGCTCTTGAAGGTATTGGTGAAGCCGGCGGATTAGGAACAATGGCAGGACTTGCTTTCATGGGAATGGGTAACGGAAACATGGGAGGCATGGTAGGCGCTATGGGCGGCGGCATGCAACAACAACCACAAGAAGAAGACCCAATGGAAAAACTAAAAAAATTAAAAGACATGCTTGATGCAGGATTAATCACACAAGAAGATTACGATGCACAAAAAGCAAAAATTTTAGGGGGACTATAATATATGACAACAGATTCAGTTGGAAATAATAACGAGCCTGTTGTTGTAAAAACTGATGTTGGTGCTAAAGATGGACAACAAAAGTGTCCTAAATGTGGAGCAACAGATATCTCATTAAATCCCCATACAGGAATGTTGAGATGTAGATATTGTAGACATGAATTCGAAAACGAAAAAGTAGAAGGAATGGAGACAAACATCCACGAATTAGAAGGCGAAATAATAGGCTCGGGAACACAAGACATTCAGGAAGATGCACAAAACGTTATTACATTAAAATGTACAAGCTGTGGTGCAGAAGTTGTAATTGATACATCTGAGCAAACACTTGCGAGATGTCACTGGTGTAGAAATACATTAACAATCAATCAACAAATTCCAAACGGAAGCATACCGGATGTCGTATTACCGTTCAAATTGACTAAAGACGAAGCAAAACATTTGATTGAAGATTTCGTGGGACAAAGAAAATTCTTTGCCAATCCAAAATTCAAAGAAGAATTTACAGTTAAAAACATTATGGGAGTATATTTCCCATACATGGTAGTAGATCTAAATGGACATGCTGCGCTTTTTGGTCAAGGTGAAAAACAAGTAAGAAGATATACTAAAAAGGTTGGAGAAAACACAAAGACTTATTACGATGCAGACTTGTATGATGTAAAACGTGAATTTGATATCGCTATAGAAGGGTTAACTGTAGAAGCTAGTTCTGACAAGTTAAACAAGCTTTCTAACGATAAAACAAATAACGTAATAAACGCAATCATGCCATTCGACATTGAAAATAGTGTTAAGTGGAATTCGAACTTCTTAAAAGGATATACTTCAGAAAAACGTGACACTAATATCGACGAGTTAAGACCATTAGTAGAAGTACAAGCGAAAGATATCGCAAGACACGCTGCAAATGAAACCTTAACAATGTATGATAGAGGCGTGCGTTGGTCAAGTGAACAACTTGAACTAAAGGGAAGACAATGGAAATCTGCATATTTACCAGTTTGGTTATATAGTTACCAAGAAGTAAAAGGCGAGAAAAAAATACTTCACTATGTAGCAGTAAATGCTAGAACAAAAGAAGTAATGGGAAGTGTACCAATACACGTGCCAAAACTTTTAGGGTTCTCAGTGTTAGTTGAAATTCTTGCGGCTCTTGGAGTATACGTGATCGAATTGGAATATGATTGGCTTCTATTATCAGCTGGTGTAGTGTTCTATTTATTAATGTACAACAAGTATCGTAATAAAAGTGCACGTCACAAACACGAAGCTGAAACGAAGAAAAAAATGCGCAATATCTTTAAAGTAGATAACTTTGTAAGAAAAAGAACGGGCCTTACAAATTCATCAATGGAAGGTGCCAATAATACGAGAGTGTCTGGGCCAAACGTAACAGATATCTTCAAAAACGCATTAAAAAATGATGATTAATAACAAGGAGAGCTTACAATATGTAAGCTCTTTTGAATATCAAAATCATCAACAGGAACGACTTGAATTTAGAGAAAAAGTTCTTTACAAGTCTAAAAATCTGTGGTAAATTTGTTATCAGTATCTCGAATTGAGAAGACTATACAAAAAGATTTTTTAAAAAGTGGCAAATGTTTTTTGAAATGTTTGGTCTGTAAAACCACTTGTGGAGTGCTTTTGAGAGTATTTAAGTAAAAAAAGAAAAAAGTTTCTGATTTTTGTTGACAATTCTTGATTCATAAAGTATACTAAGGAAGTCATCGGAAATGATGACTTTGAAGTGGGCGCTTAGCTCAGCTGGGAGAGCATCTGCCTTACAAGCAGGGGGTCATAGGTTCGAGCCCTATAGTGCCCACCACTTTTTTTATATATACATATAAATGGCCTGGTAGCTCAGTTGGTTAGAGCGCTAGCCTGTCACGCTAGAGGTCGAGGGTTCGAGCCCCTTCCAGGTCGCCATTTTGTTTATAAAATGGTTATTTTTTTTACTAAAAATTCATATGCCTATTTAGCTCAGTTGGTAGAGCAAGGGACTGAAAATCCCTGTGTCCTTGGTTCGATTCCGAGAATAGGCACCAAGAAGACTTACGAATTATCGTAAGTCTTTTTTTTCGCGAGTTGGGGACACTCCTTGTAACAAAACTATAATATTTGCAAAATAGAAATATATTGTGCTACAATAAAATTGGACTAAAAGAGATGTAAACAAAAGATAAATTTAAGAGGTGAAGATATGGGAGTAACTTTAGATTCGTTGAGAGATGATCCAAAATATTCAAATGATTTAATAGATGGATTAAAGAGTGGAGACCTAAGCGTATTAGGAAGTATTGGTGAAAAAATTAATAATTTAGAATTTATGCAAAGCTTAATATACGCATATAAAAATGATAAAGACAATTACGATTTGTTTTTGGAAGCAGGACCTGCGGTTCAAAGAGCAATGGCTGTTGAAGTTTTTAGTGATAATCCCGAACTGATTCTAGAAACTGATTTTGTGGATGATAAAGAATTTATAAAAGCTAATCTACGAATGTGTCCTGAAATTATTCCATTTATTGCTGAAGATGTAAGAAGTGATCCGCATGTTGTAGAAATAATAGAGGATATAAAAGTGACTACTTTAGAAGGTCATGCAATAGCTGATCCTGAGAAAAGTACATTTTTTACAGAACGTATAGAAAGCGAACCTTCATTAAGACAAGATGCTGAATTTATGACAGAAGCTATACAAAATGATCCAACATTTTTAGAACTTGCAGCACAAGAATTAAAAGAAAATTTTGATTTCATGCGCGAACAATCAAGAGGAAATGAAGCGGTAATTGATATAGTTGTAAGCAAGGCAGATGAATTCAACTTTGATGCAATTCAAGCTGTAAGAGAAAGTAGCCGAGAATTAACTATTAACGATTGCATGGATTTAATTGATCAATATATTGAAAAACATAGAGATGATAGATATCAAAAAGTTAAAGATAAAATTTTAGAACGCGGAATGGAAGATCCACGTACAATGAAATGGATTACAGCTATGGTTGCGCAGATGGATGATGTAAGTCCTGATTTAATGAAGAAAGTTGTAGATTATTCTATGCTTACAATGGAAAAGACCAGAAGAGATCTTGACCAAGATGGTAAGATGGTTATGAATATGGATGTTGCACAGGCGATGATTACTCCATTAATGCTTAGAAGATTAATGAGTAGAGCAGAAGAAAAAGGAGTAACACTTGATGAAAGTATGCATCAAGCAGTTGATTCGTACGTAGAATTTTATGATGAGTTTAGACCACAATTTGTTGAATATAAAAAGAGAATGTGGGAAGCAGAACATCCAACACAAAGTAATAACTCATTAAGCAGAGAAGATGAAAGAAATACTCCTGCTGAAAGCGAAATTGATACTGATGTTCCAGAGACAGAAATAGAGAGTATAGATGATGCAAAAACAGTTGTATTACAAGGTGAAGGTGGAGTGTTAGAAGCAATAAATAAAATCGGAATGGAAGAGATAACGGACGTAACTCAAAGGGTTATAATGGATGCAAAAAGTCTGGATACACCTGTTCCGACGCTTGATAGTGCAAAAAAGAAAATAGAAGAAATAGGCCAATAGAGGGGTTGAACAAATGAAAAATGAATTAAAAAAAGCATACGCGGAAGTTCTAGAAATACTTAATCATATGGAACCTAAATATAAAGAAAAAGTTCCCGAAAAATTATTAAAGCAAATGGAAACTAAAAAATTAGAAGGTTATGAATTTAAGTTGGATTTTTCAATTCCTTTTAAAGAAAACAACTTTAGTAGCAAGACTCTTTCTTTGCTTGCAATGATAAATCTAAATTACTGGTGTGAAACAGAAGAAGATAAGAAAGCACAACGTGAAATTCATGAGGCAAATGATAAGAAAAAAGCGGAAACGCATGCAGAATCAAATACAACAATTAAGAAAGAAGAAATTGTAAAAACAATAGAAGAAACAAATACAGAACCATTCTTGTGGCTTGAACTACCAGAGGACACGTGGTTTGAAAAATTAATATATAAAATCAAATATTTCTTCAAACGAAGAAAGTGGAGACAAAAATAAGAATTAACATCTACGAATTATCGTAGGTGTTTTTTTATGTGTGAATTATTTGTAAATAGGGGTGTCCCCGACTGACGAAATTTTTAATTAGGGGACACTCCTTAAGTCGCGAAAATTACGTAAACGTTTACGGAAGCAAGAGGTGCGGATCGGGGAAGAGGTTTAAATGTGGAGTTTGTAAAATTAAAGTAACAATCTTGTTAATAAAATTTAATATTCGCACACAAAAATAGTTACCTTAAATATCAAGAAATCGCTTCCGTAAGCTAATTTTGCGAGTTTTTTGTTGCAATATTTTTACATACAGTAATACGCGTATACGCGCGTATAGACACCAAAAAGAATTAATGTTAAAACTTTTTTAGTAGTATGAGCTACTGTGCTAGAAACAAGGAGGTGCAGTACTTAAGCTACAAGGCAAAAATGTTAAGACCTTGAAAGGAAACGTTAGGAGGAAAAATATGAGTTGCACACAAAAGACAAAGAAAGGATATCGCGATTCACGGAATATCGTTAGTATCGTTAGCAATCACAATTGTTGCTATCATAATACTTGCGTCGATATTCATAGTGACAATGAGTGATTTGCCAACAGAGGCAATGTATACGCGATTTGTACAAGAAGTTACAAACGTGGAAAGCGCGATATACGAATATCGATTACAGAATGCTAAGTATGGAGATAGCGAAGAGAAAGTAAATGCTGGATTCGAGAAAGTAATGCTGTTTAATGCCCCGGCAGACTTTATGAGTTTTGATAAAGGAGATGGTGTAACAACCGGTTACTTAATCAACTTAGCGACAATTTCATATACGAATGCAGAGTTTGGTCAAGGATATGAAACTACTGAAAAAACTTTTACGTTCGATCAAGATGATGTTTACGTTTATGACGCAACAGGATCTGTTTATTACGTGAAAGGTATTGAGTACAAGAAAACTAGAGTGTACTCTTTAGCGAATGCATCTTCGTTGAATGAAGATTCTACTGTTGATGGACCAATTATTTCAAACATCGTAGTAACGAGTGGCGAAATAGAAAATCCAGATGGCACAACTTCAAAGACAAATGCAAAAGCTAAAATTTTAGTTAGTGCTTTTCCAAGAAATGATGGAGTATTGACAGTAGTTGTTAGAAATAACGTTGCTGAAAAAGTAGACGAATCGACAGGAACTTATGCAACTCAAGTTCTTAGAAACGGTACTTACTCAATTATCGTTACAGAAGAAGGCGGCGGAAGAACTGTTACACAAGTTACAGTAACAGGAATTCAAGAAAGTGTAGAACCTCCAAAGAACCTTTCAATGAGAATAAATGATGGCGCTGCAACAACGCAAATACAAAGAGTAACGATTGACTTAAGAGCTGATGGTGCAACATGGATGATGATTACTAAGGAACCTAACAAACCAAGCTCAAGAGATTCAAAATGGCAAAGATATCAAGAAAGATTTGATTATGAACTAGGAAACACAGAAGGTAAAGTAACATTGTATGCATGGTTTAAAGACGATTTAAATAATGTGGCAGATACAATAGTTCAAGCATCAATCATTTATGATGGAACTCCACCAACAACTAACCAACCAACACTTACACAATCTGGTCCATACATAATCATTGGTTCAAATCAAACAGATAGACAAACGAAAACAGAAATCTTATTAGCAAATACAGAATACGGTTTTGCTGAATACGATGGAACAAATGCTGGAGAATTTGTATGGGGTAAAAACAGTGTAGTAACAGTTCCGAAGAACAAACAACTATACGTATTTGCAACAAGAACGAAGGACGAAGCAGGAAATACAAGTACATCAGAATATGCAGAATTGTATATAAACTATGACTTTATTATTGAATTCAGATTAGAAGAGTTTGGCGAAGTATATGCAACAATGACAGCTAATGCTGGCGAAGTTGCAACACTTCCATCAGACATACCAACAAAGCTTGGATATCATTTTGCTGGTTGGTCAGAACAACCAAATCAAGTAGCAGGTATTCCTGCAGGGGGAAGTTATTTAGCTGCAGATGATGGAGTAATGATTAAAAAATTATATGCAGCATGGGCCCCAAGAACAGACATACCATATACAGTAAAACACTATGTAGAAAAATTAGATATTGCTGGACAATATGATTTAAGACTTGAAGAAAAGTTAGAAGGAACAACAGGTAATGATGTATATGCTGTAGCAAAAAATACAGGAGAATTTGAAGGCTTAATAGAAAACACATCACATCCAAACAGACTTGTAATGGCAAAGATTCAAGTTGATGGTAGCACAGTACTTTCAATATATTACACAAGACAAAAATTCAATCTAACAGTAACAGCAGAACATGGCTCGGCAACAGGAACTACTTTAGAAATTCCAGTTGAAACATTAGTCAAGATAAGCAATACGCCTGATGAAGGATACCAATTTGATAGATGGACAATCGAGAATGAACCAGATGGTTCAGACTATTATAAGAACTTTGTAAATAATAATGGTGTATTAGAAAGTTACGCTACATTTAAAATGTTAGGACACGACACCGTATTAATAGCAAAAAATATTGCTAAGTTATATAACATTGAATATCACTTAGATGGTGGTGCGGTTGAAAAAGAAAATCCAGTAACATACTCAAGAGAAACAGAAGCGTTTACATTAAACAATCCGGTTAAGACAGGATATAACTTTGTAGGATGGCAAGGAACAGGAATTGCAGGAACAGAACCAAACGTTACAATTGATGTAACAAAAATTCCGATAATGTCTGATAGAGTATACTACGCAGTATATGAGCCGCTACCAGAATTATTAACTATGGAAGCTGATCCATATGTTCCTACTAATGATGTAGTAAGAGTTAAAGTTTCTTGTATGGATCCAGAATTATTAATTCAATACAAAGTTGGAAATCTTGGAACATGGGAAAACTATACGGCAACAATTAACGTTGATGAAAACACAACAGTATATGCAAGAGCATTAAGAAATGGTTTGAAAATAGACGAAGAACAAATCGTAATTGCAAACATAGATAGAGAAAAACCTGTAATTACAACTTTAATGGTTTCAGAAAATTGGGAACCAGGAACAAGATTGAAAATAAGAATCGTTGCAACAGATGACGTTGGAATGGGTAAATATATTATTACAAATTCTAATGTAGAACCTGCAGATTCAGCGTTCTCAGAATCTGACGAACCAGTAATTGTAGACAACGGAATAAATTATGCTTGGGCACAAGACTTGGCTGGAAACGTAACAAGCAAAGCGTTCTTTGTCTGGGATATTGGTGAAACAGAAAATAGAAGAATGTATGCAATCTTGATTGAAGAAACATACTTAATCATTTCGGGCTCTGGTACGACAAAGAGTTATTCGAGTGAAAATGAAGTACCATACACTTTATATAAAGACAAAATTGAAACAGTACGTATCGATAAAGGAGTAACAACAATAGGCAATTACGCAATGTCAAATTTAAGAAATATGAAGACATTGAATATTGGACCAACGCTTACAACTTTTGAAGATAATGCATTAATGTATTCAAATAATTACAACATAATTACAATTGATGCTAAGAATACAAGTTTCTCATATGAAGACTTTACTTTATATGACAAATCAAAATCACATATTTATATGCATTCAACAAAAGATGCGGCACAATTCTTTACAATAGAAAATACTGTTACATCAATAGGAAACTATGCTTTCTATGACAATGACAAAATACTAAAGATAACAGCTAATTCAAATGCATCTCTAGGAAATAGTGCATTAGAAAATATGGATAACTTGTTTGAAATCACAGGAATGATTGGTGGAACAAGCATTGGAAACAGAGCTTTTGCAGACTGTAGAAAATTAGAAACAATGTCTGTTTCAACAGTTTTAGAAACAATAGGTACAGAAGCATTTTTAAACACAGCTTCATTAGAAAAAATATCATTACCTAAAACAGTAACATTAGTTGGTAAAGAAGATTTATCATCAAGCGGAGTATTTAAAAATATTGGTATATACACTGTGGAAGGAAAAGGTACAGTTGAGTATTATCAATCTGCAAGAAAGATGCGCAATTATGCACTTGCATATAGTGACGAAGCAAACTTCGTAATGATAGATGACGTAAGTCCTGCGTTGAACGCGTTAAAAATAACTTCGCCAGTTACAGGAACTTATGCACAAGGAACAAAGGTAGAAATCACAGCAGAATATGACGAAGAATTGAGCACATCACATGCAGATGGAAAACCAACATTAGTGATTAAAGTTGGAAACGGTACAAGTAAGACAGTTACAACATCGGAATATAAAGGCAACACAATTGTTTATACATACACAATAGAAGCTGATGATGTTGGAGTTATAAGTTTGATAAGTTATACAGGAAAAGTGTATGACCTATTAAATAATGTAACAACGATAACATCTGCAACATTGACAGGAAATACAATAACGGTCGATACAGTAATTAGATTAGAAGAAGGAAGCGTAACAACTTACTATATTAAATTACAAGACGCAATAAATGCAGCAAAATCAAGACCAGAAACACCTTCAAAAATTACAGTTTTAAGAGACTTAACAGAAAGTGTTCAAATATTATCTGATAAATATCTGGATATTAATATGAACGGAAAAGTTTTGACAGGAGAATCTGATAGAGAAACAATACGAAATCAAGGTAAAGTTACAATAAGAAATAATGGTAAGATTACATCAGACACGATAGTGTTAGCAAACCAAAGTGGTGCGAGTCTTGCTTTAGAAGGAATGACAATAAATTCTTCAAGTGTAGAAAATCCAGCTGTTGTAGTTGCCGGTGGAGCTACATTTGAAGTAGAAACATCAAGCATAATGGGTGCTTATAGAACTATCGAAAATAGTGGACAAACAACAATTAGAAGTACAACTATTAAATCGACGGCACAAGAAGCAATATTTAACAACAAAGACTCTGTACTAAATATTATCGAAAGTGAAGTAACAGCCACATTAGATAATGAAGAATTATCAGCTATCGTAGTTTCAGAAGGTGCAACTGTAATTGTGGAAGAAACAACAATTTCTACTCAAAACGGTATTGCACTAAGAAATGCAGGTAACTTAGAAATTAAAGGAACATCTTTATTGACTGGATTAACAGCGTTGAAAAACACTGGAGATGCAAGAATCGATACAGCAACTTTATCAAATAGTACTGCTGCTTATCCAACAGTTATTAACGATGGAAAAGTAGAAATTAATTCAGGAATGATAGTTTCTGGATTGTCGAACGCAATCGTTAACTCGTCTGATTTATTAATAAAAGGTGGATCAATAACCTCCGAATCAGTAACAGAGAATACAATAGAAAACACATTAACTGCTAAAACTGAAATAACAGGCGGAACGATTTACTCTAAAAATACTACAGCAATAGCAAATGAGGGAACTCTTGCTATATCTGGATCTGCAACAATAACATCAGAGGGCAATGACACAATAACAAACAAAGTTGCAGGAATTATAAATATGTCAGGCGGTACAATCGAACAATTAAACATAGATGGTGCTGCGATAAGAAATGAAAAAACATTAAACATAACAGACGGTAAAATTACTTCAAATGGTAGATATGGAATTATCACAGAAGAAGTTTCTAACTTGTCGATTGATAGTTTAGAAATTACAGGTACAACAGATGGTGATACATCAGGAATTCATAATAAATCAGTAAATGAAGTAAAGATTACAGGATCAACAATTAATGTTGTGGCAACAGCGGGAAATGCATATGGTATCTATAACGACTCTCCAAGAGCAAATCTTATTTTCAGAGATAGTACGGTAAAAGCAGAATCACCATATGCGCAAGGATTTGCTGTATACAATAGAGATGGAAAATTTACGTTAGGAAATTCTGCAGATACAATAGTTGTTAGAACTCCGGTAGCGGAAGGAAGCGAATATGGTTATTATGCAGAAAGCGGAGAGTTTGCATTCTATGATGGTAAAGTAATAGGTGATGAAGGAAAATCAATTTACGGAACTGTAAATACAAGACCGGAATCATCATATGTAAATAAAACTTCGGCGGGTGGACGAGAAACAGCATTATTAATAGTAGATACAATTAAACCAAGCGTTTCTCTAAGAATTGATTATTCAACGTGGAGAAATGAAGCGCTAACATTAACCGGTAGAGCTACGGATTATTCAGCTGGAATAAAAGCATATGCATTTACAAAAACAAATGCTGAACCAGAAGCTGAAAATTGGAATTACTTAACAACACCAGTACAAGAATTAGAAAGAGAATTAAGAGTTAGTGAATACAGCGATTTCTATTTCCATGTAATAGATGAAGCTGGAAATTATGCAATATCAAATGTTATTACGGCATTGTTTGACAATGTACCACCAAGAATTGAAAGCATAATACAAAATCCAGTTAGTGAAACATGGACAAAAGGTCCTGCAACAGTAACAGTTACTGCAAAAGATGAAGTTTCAAAAATTAATCTTTTTGAAATTACAACAATATACAGACATGAACAAGCTGCAGGAAACTATACAGAAATCACACCGGTATCAAGCTTTAATAGAACATTTACATCAAATAATCAAAGATGGCACATTTACATTAAAGACCAAGCTGGTAACGTAACTTATGCAGAGTGGGAAGTATCAAATATTGATAGTAATGCACCAACGATAACACTTGAATTAGTTGAATATGAATCAACAGCAGCATACGTAAAAGTAACAGCTGAAGATTTTGAGAGCGGAGTTGCAGATTTATATGTAAATGGAGTTAAACAAAGCAACTTTACAGTTAATACTGATGGCAAAAAAGAAATGACATACGCAATTGAAAACTCTGGAATATATACATTTAAGGCAACTGACAAAGTTGGTAACGAAGCTATAAAAGATGTTCCGGTATATGCGATTTCGTATGATAAAAATGGCGGTGACGGTGTCGTTGCAAGCCAAATAAAAGTTGAGGGAATGAATTTACAAGTAGCAGATAATGGATTCACAAGAGAGGGTTATTCATTCATGCATTGGAACACAAAACCAGATGGTACAGGTGATACATACCCACTGGGATCAATGTATACAAAAGATGAATCTGTAATGATGTATGCGATTTGGAAAGATATTACGAACCCAGAATTTGTAGATATCAAAACAGCTGCATCATGGACACCTGGATCAAATGTTCAATTAGAAATTGTAGCGACAGATAATTTGGCTGTAACAAAATATCAAATAACTACAACAAACACTACGCCAACAACATGGGAAACATCTCCAATAATAGAAGTTAGCACAACAGAAACTAACTTATATGCGTGGATTGCGGATGACGCAGGAAACACAGCAAGTATGGCGTTTAAGATGTATGACATAAGTACAAATACAAATCCAAAATCAGTTGTTGCAATAACAAAAGATATTACAAAAAATAGATTAATACTTTCAATAGAAGGTAAAGGTGCAACAAAAGATTTTGATGAAGCATCAGTACCTTGGTTAATCGAAAGTACAAGAATAAAAGAAGCTAATATATCTGCTGGAGTTACAAAGATAGGCAAATATGTATTAAGTAACTTAAACAGTGTTGAAAAAATTATAATAACAAGCACGGTTGTATCAATTGATAAAACTGCATTTGTTCATACAAATAATTTTGATGAAATAGTAGTAGAAGGAAATAACTTTGCATTTATTGAAGGCGTATTCTATGACGGATTAAAACAATTGCTATACATATCAACTACAAAAAATACAAATAAAGAATTGACTACACCAGAAGGTCTTTTAGAAATTGCACCATATGCATTTGAAGAATCTAATTTAGAAAAAGTTCAAATCTTTAACAACATAGATATACCAGAAGGTGCATTTAAAAACGCAACATCATTAAAAGAAATAATTAGCAACAATGGAATTGGTGGAAAATCAATTGGTATGGGTGCATTTGAAGGCTGCTTAAGTTTAGAAGAAATTGACTTATCGAAAGATTTAGAACTTTTAGGAGATAGAGCTTTCTACGATGCTAGAATGCTAGACAGCATAATTGTTGGAAAGAAAATTACATCATTAGGTGGAGAAACAATATTCGTAAACATAGGCGCAAATGCAGTAACAAATAATGTTTATTACTATGAATCAAATGCATTAATGTCAGAATATGCAGCAAGATTTAATACACAAGCAACATTTATTCCAATAGATGATGTTAAACCTACAATAACAAGTGTGCTTATTAATAATGGTGCAGAATATACAAAGACACCAGTAGTAACTTTGGATATAGTTGCATCAGATAATCATGAAGAAAAATACTTATACATTACTGAAGATTCAAAATATGTTCCAACAGGAATTGAACTTGGATGGATCCCATTTAATGCTGAGCAAGAATATGAGTTTGAAGCAGGAAATGGAGTTAAGAGTGTATATGTATGGGTAAAAGATGCTGCAAATAATGTTAGTGATAATTACGCAACAGACAGCATCACGGTAGTTCAATACGAATTTGAATTACACGGAAGTGAAGATATTGTTCAATATGTAGATACAACAGGAAAAGACTACTTCATTTATAGAGAACAAGGATTTGATATAGATGGAGAAGGGGTAACTGTTGAAGTAGAAGGAACAGTAAATCACAAAGCTACTGGAACATATGAAATCAAGCATAAAATAATGTTTGACACTACTTTAATAGAAACAATTACAAGAACAGTAAAAATAATACCAAACACATGGAATACAACGGTATACACAGATGGTAATTATAAATTTGTAACTCACGCCGGCGGATATGCAAAAATAGTTGGAATAAATGCATTAACAGGATTTACAGAAATAGATTTTCCAGAAACAGTATCTAATGGTGGAACATCATACAAAGTAATAGATTTTGGTGATGGTACAAATCCTGTATTGCCAGCTAATACAGACGTTACAAAAATAACATTCTCAGAAGGCACAATAAATGTAGGCAAGAATGCATTTAATAAATCTTATGCGTTATGCGAATTAGAATATACAGATGCATTAATGTCTATTGGAGAATATGCATTTGCAAATTCACATGCAACATATGAAGAGTTATTGATTAATGATAATGTGAGAATTGTAAGAGCAAGTGCTTTTGAAAACACAAAGATTAAAAATATCATAATTGAAGACGGTGTATATGAAATTGCGGATTATGCATTTAAAGCTTCAAATAGTGGTAGCGCAGAATCAGAGTTAAAGATTCCTGCAAGTATTAGAGCTATAGGTAAAGAAGCTTTCTATGGAGTTGACTTAAATAGAATATCTGTAGATTCAGCTAATACAGTTTATAAAGAAATATATAACCAATTCTTAGTAGATATAGCAGGAACACAATTATTAAAATATGTTACAGGAAATAGTGCAAAAGAAACTACAATTCCAGAAGGAATAGGAACAATTTGCCAAGGTGCTTTTGCAGAATCAAATAGTTTGCAAAAAGTAACGTTTAACGGAACAGAAACAACAATAATGTCGAATGCATTTAGAGATTCTACAAAGTTAAAAACTATAGAAAATTATTCAGCAGTTGGAAGTGTTGGTGGATATGCGTTTGCCAATACGATATTAGAAGAGTTTATCGTTTCAGACAACTTAATAACAATTGGTGAATTTGCATTCTCTAATACAAAACTTAAAACAGCTAGCATTAAAAAGAATGTAACAAGCATTGGCAACCAAGCATTTGGTAACATGACGACATTTACATCAGTAGTGTTTGAAGGCGCTCCAACAATTGCTGGAGATACATTTAAAGGTTCAACAAATATGCAACACTTACTTGCATTAGACTTAAATAAAATAATTCCTGTAAATGGAACACTTCAAGTAGAAAACAAAGTAATAGTGTATGTATTAATGCCAGAACAAAATTATGAGAATGATCCTACATGGGGAGTTCTTGGAACAGACAGAATAAGACCTGTTGCTGAAATTGTTGGAGAAAAAGAAATTACACTTGAATATGACTCAATATATAACGAACAAGGTATTAAGTTGTTTGGTGAACATTTACCGACAGGCGAAGGTCAAAGTTCATATTTGCCAGACTTTAAGTCGACAAAAGAATCTAATTTAGACGTAACAATCCTAGGCGATTATACAGTTAAATATACAATTCATTACAAAGATGAAGAAATATTTGAGTTGATAAGAACAATTCACATTGTGGATACTACACCACCAGAAATTATTTCAGTAGTAATTTCTGAAGGTTGGGGACCAGGAAACACACTTCTATTAGCTGTTAATGCACAAGATGGCTATGACAGTAAACAAGAATTACAATATGCAATTGCCGACGTAAATATGGCTGGTCGTGAAGGAATGCTTACCTGGACACCTGGTTCGACAGAAGAAACAGTAAGCTTAGCGATTGCGGGAACAACAAACTATATCTATGTAAAAGATAAATCAAACAACATAGCAGAAACGTTAGTGTATGCATGGGATATCAGTAAAAATACGGACAAAAAAGTATATGCATATTACAACAATGACAGCATTTTAGAAGTAGAAGGTAATGGTGAAACTCTTGAAATTACAAACGTAGGCGAAACACCATGGAAAGAATACAATAATAAGATTAAGACACTACAAGTAAATGAAGGAACAACTCACTTAGGAAAACGAATTGTTTCGGGATTAGAAGTTGTAGAGAAAATTACACTTCCGGCAACGTTAACAAATATTGCGCTAGATGCATTTGCAAAAACAAATAACTTTAGTGAAATAACAGTTGCAAGTGATAATGAAAGATTTAAAGTATTAAATCTATATACTTTAATTGACATGGATGAAACAACAATTTATGCACACAGCAGAAGAGATACAAATTCATCATATACAGTACCAAATACAGTTACAATAATTGCACCATTTGCATTCTACAGAAATGATAACTTAGTAAATGTACACATCATAACACCATTTGATGTTGGTGAATCTGCATTTGAAAATTGTACAAACTTAAAAACAATTGAAGGTGCAGAAATAGGAAGAACATATATTGGTTCAAATGCATTCAAAGGATGTTATGCATTAGAAGATATTACACTTCAAAAGACAATCACGGAAATAGGAACAGAAATGTTTGTAAACGTTCCTGGACCAGTTTCATACTACGCATCATGTAAAATTGTAAAGGCGTATGCAAAAGCAAATCCTAATGAAACAGAATGGATCTTAATAGACGACGTACCACCAACAACTGATGCTCCGGTATTGAAAGCTTCATCATCAACAATCGTTGCAACATTAAAACAATATGATGAAGATACTGCATTAACAGCAGTTCAATATAACATCAGAATTGAAGATGGTGACTATGATGATACCAAATGGCAAGACGCGTCATACTTCTTAAATCTAAAAGCATCAACAGGATACTATGTAAAAACAAAAGCAACAGACTCAAATTACAACACATCAGAATCAGAAGAAACATACATAGTAACAGAAGCAGTACCAGATAACATTAGAATTTATGCAATGCCAGTAACACCTACAAACCAAGCTGTAACAGTAGTTATAGAATGGCCGGAAAATGAAATTGAGGCATTGTATGGAGACGAATGGCCAGAAGAAGTAGATGTAGAAAGACAAATAGGAACTCAATTATCTGGAGAAGCGTTACCAAATTGGAATGAGGTAACAGGAACTGCAATGGCAGATCCTAATAAATCTTCTACAGAAGTTATTGTTGATGATTATGGTACAACAGTATATGCAAGATTATTCGATGGCACAAACTATACTGCTAAAAACATTTCATTAACAGTGTTAAACATCGATAAAGTTCCACCGCAAGGAACAGTAATCATTAACAGTAACGACATTGAAACATTAACAGAAGATGTTAAATTAACATTGGTTGCAACTGATGATCGAAGTGATACACAAGGTGGAGTGAAGATGGGTGTTCACTACTACTATGCAACAGAGGAAGAAAATCCAGACTTAACAAAAGTATCATGGAAAGCATACACAGAAGGTGTAACAACTTATGATTACACATTAGAAAAAGCTGTGACTGCATCAAGAGTTGCAAAAGTTAATGTATGGTACAAAGATGCTGCTGGAAACATCAGCGAAAAAGCAAGCGATACGATCACATTAATTGCGGGTAGTGTAAGGCTAAAAGAGGGTACACAAACAACATACTATTACAAACTAAAAGATGCAGTAAACGCAGCATCTAAAGCAAATCCTGCAGAAGCATCAAGAATAACATTGTTAAGAAACATTCAACAAGAAGGAAAAGTAACATTTGCAGAAGGACAAAACATCATACTTGAAATGAATGGACTAGCAATTACACAAACATCAAACTCTACAATTACAGCATTAGAAAATAACGGTATCTTAGCAATAAGAAATGCACAAGGTGGAGTACCGTCAAGCATTGTAGTAACAACAACTACAGGAAATGCAGTAGGTATATACAACACGGGATTATTAGACATGGATGATGTATCAGTAGAAGTTACAGCACCAGGAGGAACTGCAACAGCAATACACAACAAAAACATTAAATAGTAATACGTAGCAGAGTATGAAAACATACTAAGGAAAAAGTAGCCCGGTGGGTGATGGCCACACCCACCGGGAACCCTGAAAAATCACGAGAAAAATGGGGAAAATTCATAAGTTTGAAGGAACTTTGGATTTATCAATTTTTCTCATAAAAAAGCTGTAAAAAGCTAGAAAAGTTTACATAAAAATGGTATAATTATAAGTAACTATACCTATGTGATTTTTCACTAGTATAAGGAGGGTGAGGCTAATGACGAACTTGAATAGAAATGAAAAATTAAAGAAAGTTATGAAAAGAGCACTGATATTTATAATGATGATAACAGTGCATTTTGGCATGCTTGAAATATATACACCAAAAGAGGTACAGGCGCTGACATGTAGTACCTGTGGAAATACATATGGATTATTTTCAAAATGCTCAAGGTATTGCTCGACACATAAAAAGCATTATACAAGCTATAGTGGAACTTGGAAATGTAGTACATGTCATTCTTGTAGCAGTACAAGAAACTCACTTGGACGTTGTCCAAGCTGTGATTATTGTTCTGTTTCTGGGTGCGGATTGTATACCGGGGGAGGCACTTGTACAAGAAATTGTTCGACACATGGACATTATAAGAAAATTGGTACTACATGGATGTGTGGTACATGTCATACTTGTGGTTTATCAAAGAGCTCGGCAAACTGCACAAGATATTGTTCAACACATAGTAAACACAAAACAAACTATGGTGGTACATGGTTATGTAGTACATGTCATGTTTCTGGATGCGGCTATGCGATACAAAGTAACGGAAAATGTTCAAGATATTGTTCAACACATAGCAAGCATTATACTAATTACAGTGGAACCTGGAAATGTAGTACATGTCATACATGTGGTAGTTTATTAAAGTCTGATGGAAGTTGTTCAGGTTGTTACTGTTCAACTTGTGGTCTATATAAAGGTGCGGGAAATTGTAGTAACTATTGTTCAACATGTGGAGGGCATAAAAAGAGTAGCAATTACGGCTGGGTACATACTAAATGTCATACTTGTAGTGCAGCAACAAATGGATACGGATACTGCGGAAGCCACTGCCATAGATGTGGAGGCGCATATGGATATGGTGGCGATACGTGGGGATATTGTTCAAGTTGTAAGTGGTGGTTATGCCCAGACTGTAGTGGAGCCAATGACCCTGGTTATGGAAAATACTGTACTTTGTGTCAGAGATATTGGTCTGATACAACGACTTGCGCCTTAACAGGCATAGGACATCAAAGAGGACACTGGTGTTGTGGAACATCAAACTGGGGTACTTTTAATACAACGGATAATTTTTCAACTCTGGTTGGAACAGCAACTGAAGCAACATGTACAAGTGCTGGTTCAGGTACATATGCATGTAGTAATACGAATAATGGGGTTGCTTGTCCAAGAACAGAAACTAAAAGTATACCTGCTTTAGGACATTCTTATACAAATACAACAAGATATGTTCATACAAATGGAACTTGTCAAGTTGGAACTTTGTATTATCAAGAATGTTCAAAATGTGGACGCTCTTCTCAAGGTGATACAAATGGAACGTGGAGAGGTAATGCAACAGGGCATAGCTTTACTTCAGAAACAGCAACTTCAACATATTTAAGAACAGCAGGTTCTTGTATAGAAGACAAAACATATTGGTATAAATGTGCACACTGTACTGCAAAGTCTCCAGATAAATATTGGACTCATACAAAAGGTGCACACAATTATACTGGAAGAACTAATAACTATTTACATACAACAGGTACATGTATTCAATTATGGACATACTATTATGAATGCGTGAACTGTGGTGGTAAAGGTACAAGTACATATACAACAACATACGGTGATCACAGTTGGGGCTCATATGTTGTAACTACTTCAGGTCATTGTACAAGAGATGAGATAGAAACAAGAACTTGTAGTATTTGTGGTGGTAAGGATTCGAAAAATACGGGTAAAAAGGATAGACACGATTATACAACTGCTTGTGCGTGTGGAATTGCAAATAAGATTTGTTCAAGAGGTTGTGGCTCGTATGTATATCATAACAACGCGCCAAAACCAACACTTGCAAGTACGTCATATACATATAGTGCGAGTGCGCACACTCCAATATCAAATGGAAGTTATTATTCTGTAACAGGAAATAGTTATACAAATGCAGGTTCGTATAGTGCAGTGATAACAATAGACAATACGTCGAAACATACATTTGCAGGTGATGATGGAACGTTTAGCGTTGGATGGACAATCAATAAAGCCGGCTTAACTGTAACTGCAGATGATAAGAGCAAGGTATATGGTGATGACGATCCTACACTTACTGCAAGTATAACTGGAACAAAGGGTGGTCAAACAGCTGGTTACACTGGTTTATATAGACAGGCAGGTGAAAGAGTTAAAACATATGATATTTATACAGACAATGTATCACTTGTAGATAATGGTGCATTTAAGGCATCAAATTATCAAATAAATGTAAGAAATGATGGTACATTTACAATTGAACACCGTGGACCAGATCCTACATATAGAGGAGTAGGTACATTAACTGTAAATTGGAACGCTCCTAATGTTGTTTATGATGGAACGTATCATACTCCTGTACCTGTAATAACGTATAATAGCCCAAAAGTTAAAGAGACACTTACACAAGGTACGGATTATGATGTAGCATATGCAAATAATATAGATTATGGAACAGCAACTGTTACAGTAACATATAAAGGTAACTATAGTGGAATAGATTCAACAACTTTCCAAATTACACAACGTCCATTAACTATTACACCAAATAGTGGCCAATCAAAAATATATGGACAAGCAAACCCAGCAGACTATGACTTCAAATATAGTAACAATGTAACTGGAGAGACTCCTAAATTTACTGGAGTATTGAGTAGGGTTGCAGGAGAAGATATCGGAACTTATCTAATAACATTAGGTACAAAAGCACTTGCAAATAACGGTTCGTTTAAAGCGGCTAACTATTCAATCAACTTTGTTGATACAGTGCCATATGAAATTAAAGCGTTATCAGTAAATGATATTACACACGAGTGGAATATTCCGACATACATCTACAGTGGCCACGAAAAGAAACCAACTATTACATTGTCATATTATAGTGCGATAACTGGAAAAACTGTTACATTAACACAGGGCACAGACTATACATTAACTTACACAAATAACATTAATGCGTCTGAAGGTAAGAGTTCAAATCTACCAACGGTAACGGTAACAGGTATCAATAACTATACCGGAGCGTTTAATAACTACTCATCTGGTTTTGAACAACAATTCTTAATCATGAGAAAAAATATTGGTGATAGCACAATTACAATTACATTAAAAGATGCAAATGGAAATGTAGTTACAGATTCAACTTATACATATAATGGTGACCAAAAGAAACCAACAGTTATCGTAACTGATTCAGAAAGTGGAAGAACATTAGTTGAAGGAACAGACTATACGAAAGTATATCAAAATAATGTAGATGCATTCCCTGCAGCGCATACAACAAATTCACCGATTGTTATTATTACAGGTATAGGCAACTATGATGAAACAAATTCAAAGACATTTAAGATTAATAGAAAAACAATTTCTGGTACAACTTTAACATTATCTCAATATTCATTTGAATATAACAGAGATGAAAAGAAACCAGGAATACAAGTTTATGATAATGAAAGAAAAGTATATCTAGTTAAAGATTCAGACTTTACTGTAGCGTACACAAATCATGTGGATGCATATCCTGCAGCACATACAACTGTACCACCAACAGTAACAGTAACTGGTATTAATAACTATACAAACAAGAATAGTATTACATTTACTATTACACCTAAACCATTAAGCAAAACAACATACGAACTTGATACTAAGAAATACATTTATAACGGAGCTCAAAATGAGCCAACAGCGACAGTTATGGATATCGCTAATAATGTAAAATTAGTTCAAGATAGAGAATATACATTATCATATGTAAATAATATTGATGCCAATGCAAATGGTTATGGAACAGTTAGAAATACTGATCCAGTACCAACAACGACAATAACAGGTATCAACAACTATACGGGAAGTGTTACAAGAACATTCCAAATTGATGCAAAACAAATAACTGCGGTATGGCAAGATAAAGATAAATTTGTATATAACTTTGGCCAACAAGCACCATATGCAACTGCTGCAACAGGTGTTACAGGAGAGTCTGCAACAATTGTAACTACAAAGAATACAGATCCTGCATACTATACATCAAGAGCATCAATTTCAGAAATCAGTGGTGGTAGAGCACGTGTTCTAAATTATGAATTAACTAATACAACCAAAGATTATGGAATTTATATTTGGCCAACAGTGCCACCAACAATCAAATATATTGATGAAAATGGAAATGATATAACGTTCATAGATGATAACGTAGGACCATATGATTTATCTACATATCCGACAATGACATATGTATTAGATCCAACAACTGGTAAGAAAGTTAGAGAATGGTACAATCAAGATATCGACATTTATGTCGATGGAAGTACATTAAATGGTACACCGGGTGATGTAGGATATATGTTCTACTTTGATGTGGCACCAAACGATACAAAAGTACCAGAAGTTTATGAATACTATGGCAGCAAAGTTATGATAGATCTACTTGGAGAAGCTGCTCCATATCAACAATATAAATATGATTCACATACTGGTTCAAATAACTTCCACGCTGAAAATGGAGTAAATAATATTTACTTCAAATCATACAACACACATTATCAAGTAGATGATGTAAGCGGAGCAAGAACAGAATCTGGCGAAGTGTATAGATATGTAACAAAGATTGAGAAAACAAAACCAACTATGGAAATTAGCTCAAATAAAACTTGGTCTAAATCACATACAGCAACAATTACATTAGCTGATGTTGGAGGTTCACACTTATTAGAAAAGACATATACATTACAATATTCATGGACACAATCTAAAGACACACCAAGTGTATATGATCATAGCACAGAAATTAAAGTTGCAAGAGGATCAGATATAGCCACAACTACAATCACTAAAGATACGGATTACGGCGTATGGTACTTACATGTTAAATTAACAGAAAAATTAGAAGACAACGCTACAAACTTTATCGATGGTGCAGACGTAGTAATGTATGGTGAGTTCTGGATGGATAATAAAGCTCCGATTATCTCATTAGAGAAAAATCATGAGTTACAAGTATTAGACAAAACAGACGTGTACAAAATTAACTTTGAAGTTATTGATGAACACGTAGGTATTGATGCATCAGAATTCACAGAAGATGACATCGAAATTTTATTACAACCAGATAACACAGAATCAACAGCAACAAAGAAATTAACACACCTATCAACAACTCAAAGAGATGGATTGGATGTACATCTATATGAATTAGAAATCACTAACGTTAGTGAAACAGGTTACTTCATCATGAGAATCAAAGAAGACAGATTAAAAGATAAATTAGGCAACGGAAATGAAGTAACACTATTCATGAATGATGAGATTGGACTAACAGGAGATAATGAGATTCCAACAATCGCATTAACTGGACCAATAGAAGTTAAATCAATTACAGAAGGTAGAAACTTATCTGGAGTAATCGATGATAGATATATTAACCAAGAGTATGAAATTTCAATGCCAATTGAAGTTACAGACATAGGTATTATAGATATCATAGACGGATTGCAAACAACAGATTTAACAACATTCGTTGGAGGTATTTTAGTAGATCCTCTAGTTAAGATAACTTTAGACAGTGAATCAGAAGTAGAAAATTCTGTAACACATGTAAAAACATTTACGAAAAAATACACATTAACATATAGTGGTATTAGAAATGATGGTTACCTATTTGTAGTATTTAATGATGCAGCAGTATCAGACGATACGGAACTTAAGAACGTAGCAACATCATTAAGACCATACTCAATTGTTGATGAAATGAAATACTTTACATACGTAGATAATACAACTCCAAGAATCACATTGTTAAATGCCGACACATTACAAAATATTAATAAAGATGCAGAAATTGTGTTGGATCTTAAATTAACAGATGATGGAGCTGGTATTAGAGGTACTGGTTCAGAAACCTTTGAAGCGTCAGATATCATCGTACAAATTGACGGTGCTGATGTAATAGTTTCGAAGAAAGTTTTAGTATCTGATGAAGGAAATGATTATAACTCAATCCTTGGTGGAACGGTTGATGTGAACTATACATATGTTCTAACAATTCAAGGTGTTAGAAAAGATGGTACACTTCGTATCGCTATACCTGGTGGAAATGTTATAGACAAAGCTAACAACGCGAGTGAAGCAATTACACTTGAAACAAATATCGTATTAGATAACCAAGGACCAAAACTTGGACCAATAACAACAAATGCGGATGCAAACAATCAAGTATTTGGTGGAGATGTAATTGTAAAAATTGAAGGTTGTTACGATGAAAATGAAATCTTCTCATACGAATGGCAAAGAAGTAAAGATGGAGTTAACTGGGAAACAATTAAACTTGATGAAACAAATAGTTCAACATCAAGTGTAACAGATTCAACACCAGATGATGGACGTTACTACTACAGAGTTATCGTAACAGATACTGTAGGAAACTCAACAACTAGTGAAGAGGTGTTTGTAGATTACTTCACATCAATTCTATCAATCCCAATCATTAGATTGGAACAACAATCTAAAGGTGTAAGTACGGTAGAAATCATTGGAACAATCACATCTACATTACCTATTGAAAAGGTAACTGTAAATGGTATTGAAATACCTGGATCTGAATTGACTTCAAAAGTTAACAGATATCAAATAACAACAACATTCACATATGAAGCAACAAACAACGGTGTATACACATTCGTTGCAACAGATACAAATGGCAATAGCGCACAAGAAAGTATCAACGTAAATCTAGTAGATGGTACAAATGCTGTGATAACAGCAAAACCATCAGATGCAACAATATTCTCAGACGCACAAATCGTATTTACAGCAAACGAACCAGTGAGAATAATTAATCCAAATGGATATCCTGGAATTACATTTGATACTTCAGACTTCACAACTACAATAGTAGCTACAATTTCAAAAGACGTAGATTATACAGATGCACAAATATTCAAATTTGAAAATAAAGCTCTATTAAAAACTGATGTTGAAGTGCCACCACCAATCATCACTAAATTACAATACTTGAGATTCGTTAATGTAAATGCGAGTCAAAAATTAAGTACAACAATCAAGAGAGCTAACATGTTAGTTAAGAAGATGAGCGATTCAAAAGTATTAAGTGATGGTAAGATTGTTTCATACTACGGATTTGACGGTTCTGTAACAGTAGACATCTCTACAACAGCAGACTTAAATGCGGCAATCAACCTTGGTAATGCAGGCAAGATTCAAATTATGGATACTGTAGGCAAACCGGTTGAATTAAAGACTACTGTAGCAGATTCTGTAAAAGCCGGAAGCAACACATATTACACAAACGGAAACGAAAGCGGTATGTACAAAAAGACTGGAGGTACAATGGAACCAACAGCTGGCACATTAGAAGACAACACAACAATGTATAGCGCAGTTCGTACAACTATCCGTGTAAAATAATTTCGTTACTTGGGGACACCCATGTTCACAGAAATTTTACAAAATAAAAAAGACTTAGGTAAAATCCTAAGTCTTTTTGTTTATCTAAATCTTGAGTTGTACATTCTTCTTCGCATTGAACGTGTGCGATTTCTTTTGGTAATAATGTATGCACGTAAGAATACAAGTGCAATGAATAATGCAATAATAATTCCTACACCCCAAAGTGCAATTTTTACGACGAACCAGAATACGTTTACGGTTACATCAACTATTGTAACCTTTTCTTCAATTGCATTTCCGGCAAGTAAGTTTGTTGTGTATTTAGAATTATATACGTCGTATGTGATGGTTCCTATAACGTCTCCAGACTGAATAGGAGCCTTTAATTTTGAATTTAAAACTATAGAAGGTGTAAACGCCTCTATGTAATCTGTTGATGCAAATGTGGCGCGTAATTCGTCTTGTACGACAACGTTTAGCATATTTGCATCTGACACTCCGTTAGAAATTTCAACAGTTTCTACTATTTGTCCTGCAGCAGCAAGTTGTTCAGATTTTAATCTTGAAAAACCATATTCAAAAAGTCCAACAACATCGCTTCTTAAATTGTTCCAGCCATTTGCGCCGAATACACAAACTACAACTTCAACGCCATCTTTTTTAGCGCTTGCAACTAAGCAGTTTGCAGCAGCTGTTGTGTAGCCAGTCTTAATACCTGTGGCATATTCGTAATAATAATTAGATTTATTTGGGTTGATTAAATGATTTGTTGTACTTCCTAAATATCTAATTGCTTGCATATCGTTAGGAAATTGACGAAAATAAAATTCTTCATATTCTGGGGTGATACGCAAACTGTAATTAGTCGATGAAACCATTTCTCTGAAAACAGGGAAATTCTTCATCGCGTAGCGTCCAAACAAAGCCATATCATATGCGGAACATTTATGAGCGGTACTTGGCAATCCGTTAGGATTTACAAAGTAAGTCGCTTTAGCACCAAGTTCCTTAGCGCGTGTATTCATCATGTCACAGAAGCTTTTTGTTGTTCCGCCAACGTGTTCTGCAAGCACATAAGCGGCATCATTTGCACTGTGCACAAGCATTGTATATAACAGTTCCTCTATAGTATACTCTTCGCCTTCTAAAAGGTTTGCGGTTGTTCCATCAGCATATACACTGTGAATTGCGGTATAGCTAACGGTTGCAATGTCGTCTAGTTTGCAGTTCTCTAAAGTAAGGATTGCAGTTAAAACCTTGGTGGTACTGGCCGGATAAACGGCGTTATATGCATTTTTTTCATATAACGTCTTACCAGTATCCATATCTATTAAAATTGCATGCGGAGCAGAAACTTCCACAGCAAATACATTTGAATTAAGGAAGAAGAGCATAATCATGAAAAGTAATAAATAAAACTTTTTCATTGGTTCCCTCCATTCGAAAACATTGTATATAAAGTAAATAAATTTTACAAGCCATATTTCCCTAGGCACACAAAATTCACATAATAAAATTGCAGAATTTGTCGATACAACTTGCGTTGCAAAAGTTTAGTCTTAGTGTATAATTATTAAAGAAGGAGGTTCATATGAACAATAAATTCAAATCATACTTACTGATTGGGGGATTTATTGTAGTTCTTGGCGGATTATTACTAATTTCTGAACCACAAAGCGAAGAAGTAATAATTGAGCAAGCAACTGTGATCACGGAAGAGTCACGAGAAGCGCCTAAAATATATGTACATGTTATAGGTGCTGTAAATGAACCGGGGATAATAGAAGCTTCAGGTGATGCAAGGCTTTATGAAATACTGAAACTAGCGGGTGGTGTCACTAAAGAAGCTGATATACAAAAGATAAACTTGGCAAGTGTAGTAAAAGATGAACAAAAGATAATAATACCGTACATTGAATCGCGGAGATTCTAAAAAAACAAATGTTGCAAATCAACTTTTTAATGAACAACTTGCAACAAAATCTGACTTAATAAACTTAAATACAGCAACTGCTGCCGAACTAGAAACTCTTACGGGAATAGGAACTAGCACGGCAAAAAAGATATTAAATTATAGAGAACAAAATGGTAAGTTTAAAAGTATAGAAGAAATAAAAAATGTAAGCGGTATTGGCGATGCAAAATATGCTGCTATAAAAGACGATATAACAGTATAGATATAAATGGGAAGTATCAAAAGAAGAGGAGGAACCCATATGAATATTAATGAAATCATCAAAACAAAAAGAGATCAAAAAGAACTTACAACTGAGCAAATTGACTTCTTTGTAAGAGAATACTCTCTAGGGAATATTCCTGATTATCAAGCGTCAAGTTTATTAATGGCAATTTATTTAAATGGAATGTCTGAAAAAGAAATTTATGATTTAACAGTTGCAATGACTGCATCTGGAGAAATTGTTGACTTATCACAAATCGAAGGAATCAAAGTAGATAAACACAGCACTGGCGGAATAGGCGATAAAGTTACAATGGTTGTAATGCCACTTGTAGCAAGCTGTGGCGTACCTGTGGCAAAAATGTCTGGACGTGGACTTGGTTATACTCAAGGTACGATAGATAAATTAGATTCTATACCTAATTTTAGAACAGATATAGAAATGGATGAGTTCATTCGCAATGTAAAACGTATTGGAATCGCGTTAATGGGACAATCAGAAAAAGTTGCATTGGCAGATAAAAAATTATACGCGTTAAGAGATGTAACCGCTACAGTAGAAAGTATTCCGCTAATCGCATCAAGTATCATGAGTAAGAAACTTGCTGCGGGTTGCGATAAAATCTTATTAGAAGTAACATGCGGAAGCGGTGCGTTTATGGAAGATGAAGTTAGAGCACGTGTACTTGCGCGAACAATGGTAGACATCGGTCGAAAAGCTAGAAAAGAAACAATCGCAGTGTTAACTAATATGAATCAACCACTTGGTAAATATGCAGGAAATGCGTTAGAAGTAAAAGAAGCAATCGAAACATTAAAAGGTAATGGTGAACCAGATGTAGTAAGAGTTTGTTTGGTGCTTGGTGCGTACATGTTAAAACTTGCTGGAGTAGATGATAACATACCAAACAACATTAAATTATTGCAATCAAAAATAGATAACGGAGAAGGTTTAGAAAAATTCAAAGAATTAATTTCTAGACAATGGGGAGATAGCAGAGTAATAGACGATCCAGAAATGCTTCCAAAAGCCAAATATAGAATTCCGCTAAATTCACTAGAGGCAGGATACATCGCGGGATTTGATGCAAAAGTAATTGGCCAAGCGGTAGTAAACTTGGGTGGCGGAAGATTAAAGAAAGAAGACTCAATCGACTATGCAGTTGGAATAGAAACAGTTAAGAAAATAGGCGACGAAATAAAAGAAGGCGAGCCAATCTTATACATCCATGCAAACACAGAAACACAAGGTTTATTGCAAATCGAAACACTAAGAAGCTCAATCAAAATATCAAAAGAGCCAGTAGAAAAAGCAAAAGAAATTTTAGATATAATAGAATAATTTTCGCGACTGGGGGACACTCCTTGTAACATAAAAATAACCGTAGATGGATATTTCATCTACGGTTTTGTTTTTATAGAAATAACGCAAGTCCTAGGATACCTGCAATTAATATAAGCAACGCATTAGGTATAGGTTTTTTATTAATTAATTTATAACTAATTGATACTAATATAATTGATGCAAGTACGTATAGGGACTTAAAGTCTATTAAAAATTCGCTATTAATTGTTTCAATATTAAATAGTAGTGAAATACCCATCGTAAGTGCTGTTGCAATTATTAGTCCTATAACAACTGGTCTAATACTTGTTAAAAAAGCTTCAACTGGTTTGTACTTTAGCAAGTTTTTTAAGGCCATTGATATCAACAAAATAATTATAAAGGATGGTAAGATAACTCCTAAAGTAGCACATAATCCGCCGAAAAAACCTGCCTGTTGGTATCCTACAAAAGTGGCCATGTTTACTGAAATTGGCCCAGGCACTACGGTTTCAACTCCTATAAAACTTAAGATTTCACTTTCAGTCATCCATCCGTGTTTTAAAATTGCTTCAGAAATAAGCGAAATCATTGCATAACCCCCACCAAAAGAGAAGGCTCCAATCTTAAAAAATGTAACAAACAAATTAAAAAGGATCATTTTTTACGCTCCTTTCTCAAAATGTTACTTATAGAATTCAAAACTATTCCTAAAAATCCGCCAATTACAATATACCAAATAGAAGAAATAGCTACATCATAAATATTGGTAAGTACTATGCAGGTGATTGTAGTAATAAGTGCAATGATACTAAAAACATTTTTCTTTATATTCTTAAACATCTTAATTCCAGCCATTGCGATTAGATAAATAACACAAACTTGAATACCGCTAAAAGCTGCTGATATAAAGGTGTTTGTCATAAATTCGTTATAAAAAACTGATACAATATACATCAGTATGAAGCAAGGTGTGCAAACTCCAAGAGTAGCCATGAATGAACCTAACACCCCAGCTTTTTTATATCCAATATAAGTTGCTGAATTAATAGCGATAGGTCCCGGTGTGCTTTCAGCAATCCCGACCATATCAAGAAATTCATCTTGAGTAGCCCATTTTTTCTTTGTAATAAGTTCGTTTTCAAGCAAAGCTACAATAGCATATCCGCCACCAAAAGCAATAAAACCTATTTTAAACAAAGTAAAAAACAAGTCAAACAAAAGCTTGAAACTTTTACGTTCTTTCATCAGTAGAACTCCTTTCGAGTTAATATATCATTAGTATATATCAGTAGAAAAAGTTTTACCAGCAAACAACTTACTTTGTAAAATATTTGTGAACAGGGGTGTCCCCAACTCGCGAATTTTTTATTTAGGGGACGTCCCTTGTAATAAAAAAATTTGATTACAAGGACTCTCCCTAAGGTGCGAAATTTTAAAGGGGTTGAAATATTATGTTAATTGTGATAGAATACAAACGTCCGAAACTCACAATAACCCAGTTACCACTTATTACGGTAACACCCAAGCAAGAAAGGTTGGTACATGAATGATTTACGCAAACGTCGACACTGAAGTAAGAAGCAAGGATCTTGGCTGTGGAATGAAGTATTATATTGCGGTGGGAGAGCCGCGCAGATCCATTAGCCTTTGGACGGAAGACAATCTTGCCTTGAAAAAAGGCATGAACGATAACATCGCTGTTGGCATCAACAAACGTCGCAGACCCTGTCTGCTTCCTCAGACCGACTATCATCTTCACCTGTTCCTGTACGCCGAAACGAACGATACTGGCATCAAGAAAGGTGAAATCAAGATTCACAAAAACCACGCCGAGAATGTGCGTGTAGTAAGTTATTTTGGTCAGAACAGATGCGTGCTGGCTGAAGTGGTTGACCCGCTGGTCGGCGCTCTTGTTCAGGTTCGTCCTTATGGACTGCCTGAAGATGCCGTTGGCGATCTCTACGTCGTCCACGAATGTAATGTATACCACTGCACGAGCGATACTCTGGAAGCGTGCTGTAAAGAGCACAACATCGAATGTCCTGCAGGCTTCGATCCCAGAGGATGCGCCTTAGTTGCTGCAACCGACTGGATCACATTGTGATTTAGTCAAGCGAACTGTGCTACAAGTTTGCCAATTAATTAAATCGTAGCCGAAAGCGTCACCCATCTCCCCGGGTGGCGCTTTTGCGTTATAAAATAACAAAAAGAAAACCCCCGCAATTGTAGTAGCGGGGGAAGCAGAAGTCAGAGTGACGACTGTTTTTTGAGATTAATCTTCCTTGGTCCAGATGACCTTGCGGGGAGCTGCGTAGCCTTCGGAGACCTCAACCTTGTCTTCGCTAATGTTCATGCTGGTCTTCCAAGAGAAGCACTGTGTACTGGTAATTCCAGCTTCTCTGGCAGCCTCGGCGAGAATGCGGTCGGGGTGGTAATCCACATGGATGCTGAAATATGAGCGATCCTTCATAACCTCCATCAGGCTTTCGATAAGAGCCAGCTTGAAGGCCTCAGCCTGTTCCTTTGTCACAGGATTGCCGGCGCACAGCAGCATGGCAAGGAATGAACCAACGTCTCCGTTCCGGGTCGTATCTCCGTTATCATGAGTAGGGGCAGTAATAGAATTTGCCCACCATTCAGCGGCAGCAGCGATGTGGCCGGGGACGACGATAATCTCAGATCCGTTCTTGATGTACTTAGAGTTTCCCATAAATAATACCTCAACTTTCTTTTTTGGTGTACGGATTTTTACAGTATTCAAGATACCAATTAATATTATAACACATTTTGTTGACATAATCAAACCAACAGAGGATTAAACCCAAACTTAAGCCCAATATTAGCCTAGAAAATAGAAATATTGTAAATTAAAGTATGAATATATATAATTATTCTTAAGCTATAAAACGAGATTAAATTAAAAAGAGGTGAAAGTATGAAATATCGTAGCGATAAGTACGGTAATCAAATTTCTATACTAGGTTATGGTTGCATGCGTTTTACAACAAAAGGCATGAAAATAGACTTGGAAAAGACAGAAAAAGAAATCCTGGCCGCATATAATGCGGGGGTAAATTACTATGATACGGCGTATATTTATCCCGGAAGCGAAGCTGCGCTGGGTGAAATATTAGAAAAGAATAATATAAGAGACAAGGTAAATATTGCAACTAAACTTCCACATAATTTAATAAAAGATGAAACTAGCATGGATAAATACTTTGATGAAGAATTGAAAAGATTAAGAACAGATCATGTGGATTATTATTTGATGCACATGCTTAATGATATAAAGTCTTGGGAAAGACTGAAAGAGTTGGGAATAGAAGAATGGATTAATGATAAAAAAGCCAAAGGACAAATTAGACAAATTGGATTTTCTTATCACGGAAATTCAGATATGTTCTGCAAAATAGTAGATAGTTATGATTGGGATTTTTGCCAAATTCAATACAACTATTTAGATGAACATTCGCAAGCTGGCAGAACGGGGCTTAACCATGCTGCGGCTAAAGGAATTCCAGTAGTAATAATGGAACCGCTACGTGGTGGAAGATTAGTAAACAACTTGCCAGAAAAGGCACAAAAGTTATTTGAAAAATATGAAGTTAAACGCACACCTGCAGAGTGGGCTTTTAGATGGTTATGGAATCAAAAAGAAGTTACTTGCGTACTTTCAGGAATGAATTCAATGGAAATGGTTGAAGAAAATGTAAAAACTGCTTCAACAGCGGAAGTCGGAGAACTTACGCAAAAAGATGAAGAGTTGTTAAAACAAGTTGTTGAAGCAATTAACGGAAAAATGAAAGTGCCATGCACCGGTTGCAGATATTGCATGCCATGTCCGCAAAAGGTAGATATACCAGGAACTTTTTCGGCATATAACAAAAAATATACAGATGGAAAATTCATAGCATTAAAAGAATATTTAATGTGTACAGCAATGAGGAAAGATTCTACGGCAGCATCTAATTGTATAGAATGTGGCAAGTGTGAACAGCATTGTCCGCAAGGAATTGAAATTCGTAAAGAATTAAAAAATGCAAAGAAGGAATTAGAAGGTCCAATATACAACATTGCTAAAAAGATAGTGCACAAGATGTTTAAATATTAATAAAATGAAATAGAAAAAGCACCGTTTTTACGGTGCTTTAATAATTTGGCTAAGCGACTTTTGAAATAAAAAAGTCGCAAGCCAATATAGCTTGCGACAACTTGGTTGCGAGGGCAGGACTCGAACCTGCGACCTTCGGGGTTGCGGTTCTATATGTTCTATATTTTCTTTACTTTCTGAATGTTCTTTCCTGTGTGGTTTTTCGGCGATTTATGTAATCTCATTTTTCTGTATTTTCTCTAATATTCTGTATTTTTTATATGTTTGACTGATATTTGACTGATTATTTTACATGAAAAAAGTCTGACTTTAATCAGGCTTTTTTGTGGTTTGCTTTGTTCTTAATATCAAAAGATTCTGATATAGTTAGAGCCGAGATTTTTAGTTTTTCTCGGCTCTGCTCGTCTTATTTAGTTTATAAATTACTTTAGGTTTTTAACCATTCTTGTAGCAATTATTATTGCTTGTTCTCTTGTAGCATTTGCATATCCTACTGCTTCTTCAGCAGAGGTTGTATTCTTTGGTGCAAATTTATTATCTCCAACTCCATTAATAATTCCATTAGCATTCATAAAATATACACTATCTTTTGCCCAAGAAGAAATATCTTTATCATCAGCAAATGTATTTGATTTTGTATACTCTAGTGGAAATTTACTATCATCAGCAATTGTCCATCCATCGATTGTAGCTTTTTTATATGTTCTTGTTAGCATTGTTGCAGCTTGCTCTCTATTTAATAATGCATTTGGCTCAAATGTTGTAGCAGATGTTCCTGTTGTAATTCCAAGATTATATGCTTTTAAAACTTCTGTATTTTTAGTGTCTACAAATGGATTGCTTGCAACTGGTGTTGCTTTCTTTCCAGTTAATGCCTCATAAGCCTTTACAGATACTTCAGCAAATTCTTCTCTAGTGATAGATTTTGTTAAATCTCCATTCTTAAGACTATCAGGGATTAAGTTTAATTTTTCCGCTTCTGCAAGTTCATTTTGAGCCCAAGTTGATGCTTGAAAATCTGCTTTTTCATTTAACACTAATTCATTAGAAAAGTCACTCACACGGGGAGTTCCATCTGCTGTAGCACCATTAAAGTATGCTCTTGCTTTTACATTTGAATCAACATGAAGTTCAGATATATACTCTGTTTCAAATATACCATTCCAATTATCATCATTTTGGTCATAGTTTGGAGAATAGCCCAAACCTGATTCTTCCCATTCGCCACCATCAATTGAGTATTGAAGCATAATAATACCAATATATCCTGCTTGGTTATATCCTAATTCATGATTTTCAAAATAATCAATAGCATTTTTAACATTAGCTGGAGTTTGCACTGTTACTTCTAACCAAACATTACTCTCATTATCA